>DIYD01000136.1 GCA_002428905.1 Bacteroidetes bacterium UBA6063
GATGGTATTGAGTTCTTCGGTGGTACTGCTAACGTTAAGAACCTAGTAATTTCTTACTGTGCGGATGACAATGTAGATTACGACGAAGGATGGAGAGGTAAAGCTCAGTTCATCTTAGTAAACCAGGATCCAGGTGCTGGTGACCGTGGTGGTGAGCACGATGGTGGTACTGATCCAGAAGATGGTACTCCATACGCTACACCAATGTTCTACAACTGTACGTACATCGGTAACGGTGCTAAGCGTGCGGTAACTTTCCGTGACAACGCTGGTGGAGAATACCACAACTCAATTTTCGTAAACTGGGACAAGGGTGTTGACGTTGAAGATCTTCCAGGTGAAGGTGAAGACAGCAAGAAGCGTTTAGACGCTGGTCAATTGAAGTGGATGGACAACATTCACTGGGATATCGCTGGTAATGATGCTGCTAAGCAAATCGTAACGGCTTCTAAAGACGCTGCTCTTGATGGTATCGATCTATTAGGTGGTGCCAATACAGGTGGAAACAAAGTAGAAGACCCAATGTTGAACGGTGGTGTTCCAACTGCTGACGTATCTGCAACTGGTCTTTCAGGTGACGGTTTCATCGAGAACGTATCGTATAAAGGTGCTTTCGAGCCAGGTAAAGATGCCTGGTTTAAAGGATGGACTAAAACGGATGAAGACGGTTTAGTAAAATAATTAAGCTAAAACTCAAATAACTGAAGTGCGGTTCTCGTAGAGGGCCGCACTTTAATACTTCTTTACGAAACGAATTAAAAAAACGGAATACGATTATCATTATGAAAAAAGGAATGTTGTTTTTGGCTTTATCACTGATATCTGTGATAGCCTTAGCACAAAAAGGAACAATTCGCGGAACGGTCACTGAAGACCAATACGGTGATCCGGTATTTGAAGCGTTTGTTTCGGTGGTTGGCCAATCCGAAGGTGCAATCACAGACTTTGATGGTATGTATAACCTTCAAGTCGATCCTGGAACCTATACCCTTGAAATTACACACACTACGTATAATAAGGTAACTATAACCAACGTGGTGGTTAAAGCCGATAATGTTACCATCGTTAACTCAAAAATGGGACAAGGCGATAACGTACTTACCACTTCAGTAATCGACCGACGCAAGAAAAAAGCCGAAGGTGACGACGAAATCATTTCGATGATTGCCAAGCAAGACGTCGTAATGAGTGCCATTGGTAAGGAGCAGATGACCAAGCAGCAAGCATCATCTGCAGCCGACGGTCTAAAACGTGTAACCGGTATCACCGTAGAATCAGGACGCTATGTGTCTGTTCGTGGTTTAGGTGACCGTTATTCGAAAACAGTGCTAAACGCATGTGAAGTTCCAAGTCTTGATCCAGATCGAAACTCGGTTCAAATGGACTTGTTCCCGAGCAACATCATCAGTAACATGCAGGTGTTTAAAACCTTTGTTCCTGAATTACCTGGTGATTTCTCCGGTGGACTAATCAACATTGTTACAAAAGAATTCCCAGATTCTTTCTCATTACAGTTAAGCACGTCATTAGGGGGCAATAGCCAGTCTTTCATGAACAACAACTTCATAACGTATGAAGGAGGTAAAACGGACTTCTTAGGTTTTGATGATGGTACACGACAAATGCCAGAATTGGCAGAGAATATGGAGGTGCCTAATGCCAATCCAAACCCTGGAAGCGATAACTCAGAACTCGCTGCATTGAGTAGAAGCTTTGGTTCCAACAATGCCATTACAACGCGAAGAGGCGGTGTTAATCAAAGCTACTCCGTGAGTTTTGGTGATCAAAAAGAAATTCGACTTAAGCCTTTTGGATACTTATTTGGTGTGAGTTACAGAAGAAGCTTTGGTTTTTACGATGATGGAATTATAGGTCGTTACAATGCCGTAGGTCCAGATCAGTTAAACCCACAATTCGAACTTAGCGATGTTCAATCGAACGATCGAGTTGTTACAGGTTTGTTTGCGAACTTTAGCTACAAGTTGAACTCTGGAAACAAGATCAGCTTAAACCTGATGCGTAATGAGAGCGGTGAAACGATCACCCGTATGCTAAGCGGTCAGTGGGCAGAAGACGGTCCATTATCTGAAAGTCGCATCTTTAACTCAGAGACACTTCAGTACTTGCAACGTACCTTGTCTAACATTCAGTTAAAGGGAGAGCACTCCTTATATAAAACCAAAGAAGACAAGGTTGCTCGTTTCGTTTGGATCTCATCTCAAACACGCTCGAAACAAGATGAGCCAGACTTGCGTTTCTTCGCCTACGATTATGTTGTTTCGTCAGAGAACGATACAAACTATACCATCAATAAGGCGGCATATAACGCGCCTGCACGATACTACCGTAACATGGAAGAATTGAACTGGGATAATAGAGCCTACTTCATTTTCCCGTTGAAAAAGCGTTACAACAAGAAAGCAGAATTCAAAACAGGATTCTCTTACCTGTACAAGAACAGAAAGTTCCGTGAAACACGTTTTGATTACTTCGAAACAACGGATTTTGACGGAGATGTTAATACATTCTTCCAGCCAGAAAATATGATTCCTGATGTGTGGCCATCAGAGAACCCGAACCAGTTTACCTATGTGAAAGGTCACCCTAGAGGTAATGCCAAAAACAGTTACGACGGTACACAAAACGTAATGGCAGGTTTTGTTCAATTGAATACACCTTTCCTTAACAAAAAATGGAACTTCAACGGTGGACTTCGAGTTGAGACTACAGACATCCTTGTAGAGTCTTTATTGGCGACAGAAACACCAGGTGTATTGGATAACGTTGACTTATTACCTGCGATTAACATCACCTATAACTTCCTGGATTACTTCGATATCGACAAGCCCGATTCACGCCGAATTGGTAACTTGAGGTTTGGTTTCTCACAGACATTGGCTCGTCCAACATTCCGTGAGTTAGCACCATTCCCTTCGTTCTTCTTTACGGGTGACTACGTATTAATTGGTAACCCAGAATTGAAGCGTACATTAATCCAGAACTTTGACGTTCGTTACGAATTGTTCCCAGGTCGCGGTCAGAGCTTCTCATTCTCTGGTTTTTACAAGACTTTCCAGGATCCAATTGAGCAAACACAAAACCCGAAAGCAGCAAACACTGAGATTACGTATAAAAACGTTGGTGATGCAACACTTTACGGAGTTGAATTGGAATTTGTACAGAGCATGACGTTCATCTCTCCCAAATTGGATAATTTCAAATGGGGATTGAACGGTTCTTTGATCCGAAGCCAGGTAACGATTGATAGTTTGGAATTTGCAGTACGTAAGGAAATTGATGAGAACGTTTCATCTACACGTCCAATGTACAGCCAGTCTCCGTATATCTTCAATACATATATCAACTTTGATAACGATTCCAATGACTTCTCGGCCAATGTAAGCTTTAACATTTTCGGTAAGCGTTTGGCTTTGGTTAGTCAGGGAGACCTACCGGATATTTATGAAATGCCACGTCCTTCACTTGACGTGAACGTATTCAAAAACATCGGAACAAGATTTAAACTTTCTGCGTCTGTTAAGAACATTCTTAACCCTCAGGTAAAATTAGTACATGAGTATGCAGGCCAGGAATATGTCTATTCAGGTAATACACGAGGTGTTCGTTGGAGCCTCGGCCTGAAGTATAAGATATAAACGACTTTTTTAATTCGTATTCCAGTGCAAAAGCTGCTGCCTTTTTAGGTGGCGGCTTTTTGCCATTTTAGGGAAGACGTACGGTTAATTAGCGAACAACCTGATCCTCAATTTGGGCAATAAACTGCTTAATTGAATCTTGATTCAGCGTTGAACTTCTGGTATGAAGACCGGTTATGAATGTCATACTCAGGTATTCTGCTGTTTTTTCAAAGGGAATCCAGAAATCGTCTCCCAGGTTACCCCCTTCTGAGCAAGTAATAACGGCCATGGATTTACCTCTCCATTTTCTGCCGGTTTCTTTGTCAACAGTTAATAAATCGGTAAACCGATCAAAAAACACCTTGAGAATCCCACTCATTGCATACCAGTATACAGGTGTTGCGAAAACAATCACATCATAGTTTTCGGCAATATTTCTGGCGATCGAAATAAAACCATCGTTTCTATTTTCGTGGTTGTAATCGTAGTAGGAGATGTTATAGTCATTCAGGTCAATAGCGTCCCAGGTACTATAATGTTTGAACTGTTCAACCAATTGAGCAGTGTCTCCATCGTTTCGAGCACTGCCCGCAATTATTAGTGTTTTCAACATTTTGGTTTCATTTCAGATGGGTGATGTCTATTCCTTCACCGTTAATCAACATGGTGTTAACGAGCGCTGTCGGACTACAAATATCGAAAACTACAGTACTGAACCAATCGAATGCGAAACAATGGACTATTTTGTTTCCTCCAATGTCCAACAACTTCAATACTTAAGCTTAAGCATGCCAGCGTGTTATTGGGTGATTTAAGAGATCGATTTTGAACTACAGCTCATGGCGGTTACAATTAATAATTAGGTTTAGTGAAACACAGAATTTATCAAGTTTAAAAGGCTACCTTTGCACCTTCTAAAAAATAGACATGCAATCGATACGTAACATCGCCATTATTGCCCACGTTGACCACGGAAAAACAACCCTTGTCGACAAGATCATTCAAGCCAGCAAATTGCTGGATGATCGCAAAGAAACCAAGGAGTTGATTCTGGATAATAACGATCTGGAAAGGGAACGTGGAATTACCATTTTGTCCAAGAATGTTTCGGTAAACTATAAAGACGTAAAGATCAATATTATTGACACGCCTGGTCACAGCGATTTTGGTGGCGAGGTTGAACGTGTATTGAAAATGGCTGATGGCGTATTGTTATTGGTGGATGCATTTGAAGGGCCTATGCCCCAAACCCGATTTGTGCTCAGTAAGGCAATTGAATTGGGCCTGAAGCCAATTGTGGTGATTAACAAGGTAGACAAAGAGAATTGCAGGCCAGACGAAGTGCAACAAGACGTATTTGAGCTGATGTTTAACCTCGATGCTACAGAAGACCAGCTTGATTTTGAGACATTGTTTGGCAGTTCGAAGCATGGTTGGATGAACAAAGACTGGAACGAACCAACCGACAATATTTGGCCATTGATGGATGCCATTGTCGACATCATTCCGGAAGCGCCTTATCGCGAAGGAACACCTCAAATGCAGATTACCTCGCTTGATTTCTCTTCGTTCAAAGGAAGGATAGCCATTGGACGTGTATACCGAGGTGATTTACACGTGGGTAAAGACTACATCTTGTGCAAACGTGATGGGGTACAGAAAAAAGTGCGTATCAAAGAGCTTGACGTGTTTGTTGGATTGGGCAAGCAGCCAACCGATACGGTGCGAAGCGGTGATATCTGCGCAATTGTTGGTCTGGATGACTTTGATATCGGAGACACCCTGGCCGATTTAGAGCAGCCGGAAGCACTTCCACGCATCAAGGTAGATGAGCCAACCATGAGTATGTTGTTCACAATCAACAATTCACCGTTCTTTGGTAAAGAAGGCAAATTTGTTACCTCACGTCACTTACGCGATCGATTGTTCAAGGAAACAGAGAAAAACCTCGCATTACGCGTTCAACCAACCGATACAGAAGACAAATTCATCGTACACGGTAGAGGTATTCTTCACTTAAGCGTACTCATCGAAACCATGCGTCGCGAGGGATACGAATTACAAGTGGGTAAACCGCAGGTAATTACAAAGGAAATTGACGGTATAACCAAGGAGCCCTTTGAAACGTTGGTGATTGACGTGCCGGAAGACTATTCAGGTAAGGCCATTGAACTAGTTACCATGCGTAAGGGTGAACTACGTGTTATGGAGCCAAAAGGTGATCTACAACACATTGAATTCGACATCCCTTCACGCGGTATCATCGGATTGAGAAATAATATTCTTACCGCCACGGCCGGACAAGCCATTATGACCCACCGTTTGCGCGGATACGACGTGGTTAAGGGCGAGATACCAACACGATCAAAAGGATCTCTGGTAAGTATGGAGCAAGGTCAGGTTTTGGCCTACGCACTAGACCGATTGCAAGACCGTGGCCGCTTCTTTGTTGGGCCGGGCGACAAGATTTATAAAGGTCAGGTAATTGGCGAGCATACACGAAATAACGACCTGGAGTTGAACCTGATCAAAGGGAAAAAATTAACCAACATTCGTTCTGCTGGTAACGACGATGCGGCAAAAATCTTCCCCAAAGTGGAGTTCTCATTAGAAGAGTCGATGGAGTACATTAAGGATGATGAATACCTTGAGGTAACGCCTGAAAACCTGCGAATGCGAAAGATATAACATCGATTAATTGACATAGAAAGCGCTGATTTCAGCGCTTTTTTTATGCGTATTGAACGACGATCCTCAGGCATTGTCGATGAAATTGAACCACCTGTCATATCTCAGTTTTTAGCATGCATTTAAGTTTTATCTTCGTCCCCAAAGTTTGATTATATGAACGTTAGAGAATTAGAACCAAAGGCCGTTTGGAACCACTTTGAAGATTTAAACGAAGTACCTCGTGCCTCTAAGAAAGAAGAACGTGTTATTGCGTTTGCAAAAGCATTTGGAGAAAAGTTGGGTTTGCCAACTTATGTTGATGCGATTGGTAACGTAATTATAAAGAAACCGGCAACACCGGGTATGGAAGATCGCAAAACAGTGATTCTTCAAAGTCACCTCGACATGGTGCACCAAAAGAACGCCGATACGGATTTTGATTTTGATACCCAGGGTATTCAATCGTACATCGATGGCGAATGGGTAAAAGCCAAAGGAACGACGCTTGGTGCAGACAATGGTATGGGCGTAGCCGCTATTATGGCATTGTTCACTACCGAAGGGATTAAGCACCCGGCAATGGAGGCACTATTCACAATTGATGAAGAAACAGGCATGACCGGTGCTATTCATTTGGAGCAAGGTATTTTAGACGGACAGATTTTGTTAAACCTCGATACTGAAGATGACGATGAGTTTTCTATTGGTTGTGCAGGGGGTATCGATACCAATACATCAAAACCGTATAATACTGTTGCTGTTACTGGAGGAAAGGCGTACAAGGTCACCGTTAATGGTTTGAAAGGAGGACACAGTGGTGTAGATATTCATCTGGAGCGTGGAAACGCAAACAAGATCATGAATCGTTTAATGCACCAGACTTCGGACTTCGGTTTGCAAATTGCAGACATTAACGGAGGTAGCTTACGCAATGCCATCCCCAGGGAGAGCTTCGCAACCATTGTAGTAAGCAACGAATCTTATCTTACAGAGTTTGCCTCGCGCGTAGAGGCCATTAAATTCGATTTCCAGCACGAAGAGCCGGGTTTAAACATTGAAATTGAGGAGACAGATTTGCCTTCTACGGCACTTTCGGTAGAGGATACAGACGAAGTTTGTAATATCCTCTATGCGTGTCATAATGGGGTATTTGCCATGAGTCGTGCGATTGACGGACTGGTAGAAACTTCGTCTTCATTGGCACGTGTAATTGTGAAAGACGGTGAATTCACCACGCAAAGTTTACAACGCAGCTCATCCGAAAGCGGTAAAATGGATGTAGCTGCCACAGTTGCTGCCCCGTATAGATTAGCAGGTTGTTCCGTAGAGCAAGGTGGTAGTTATCCGGGCTGGGCACCAAATCCAGATTCAGAGATTCTGGATGTTATGGTGGCTAAGTATGAAAACCTGTTTGGTGAAAAACCACATGTGAATGCAATTCATGCCGGATTGGAATGTGGTTTATTGGGCGAACGCTACCCTGGTTTGGATATGATTTCCTTTGGGCCAACCATCAAGGGAGCGCATAGTCCAGATGAGCGGGTTAACATTAAATCGGTACAGAAATTCTGGAAGTTTCTGGTGGATATTGTCGAAGACACACCAAAAAAATAGATATTGAGGGGCTTAGGCCCCTTTTTTATTCGTATTCAGGCTGGTATACATACAATCCATCGGTAGTCCCTAACCATATATGTCCGTTATGGTTTATATCTAAACAGGTCAATTCCATATCTGAAGCGATATAAGGATCGAGTAGGGCGTATTTCTTGATATTTATGCCATCCAGGTGATACAGGCCATCGGACGTTAGGATTAGTGGTTTGTTGTCATTTTTAATTGCCATATCTATTGGAGTTATGCCGCTGGGAAGGTGGTACAACGACCAATCTTTCTCGGAGAAATGGTAGAGGGTCTGTTTGCCTAAGAACCATACCTTTTCGGTATCATACGGCTGCATTTTAAGAATATCATCCGCAAATACCCTGTAATCGTCATCGCGTAACCAGTTTACCTTAGTTCCAAAAATCACATGTGGTACTCTGGCTAAACCTCTACCTTTTGTGCTGATCCAAATATTTCGAGTCCCAACGCACAAGGCTTCGATGGTTTCATCACCTTCAAATACGTAATCAAAATACAAGGTGTCCCAATGTTTGAGCAAGGTGATCTTGTTATCACGCACTAAAGCTCTATGAAACCCGCCTCCACATCGTATCACCCCACTATCGGCACTAAATTGCGGTCTTAGCCCAATACCGTCATCCACCAGGAGTCCTTCGTTCGTCAAACCGGTTACCAGGCGTTGGTTTCTCCAGGTACTGGCAATGTTTGTGAACCGATTGGTTGAAGTTGAGTCCGTAGTTAAGAAGTGCGATCTTTTCTCATTACGATCGTAAATTCCAAGACGGCTGGAGTCAAGTAGGAAACCAGTCACATGATGCGCTACCTTAATATCTTTTATGTGGCCTTGTTCAACCAATTTAAAGAATGGACCAATTGGTTCGATTCGATCTCCACATCCGCAGAAAAAGAAAACCAAAGAGCAAGAAACCAATAGCTGTAGTTTACGTCGCATGGTAATTCGATAACGAATTATTGTGCCAAAAACGTATAAGAAATACCCTTAATGTGCAAGCCAGATATACGTGCCAATCGCCATAAGGAAAATGCCAAGAATTGCGTAGAAGATACGGGCTCCTTTACGTCCGAAAATACGAACAAAGGCCTGGGCGC
>DIYD01000077.1:0-1209 GCA_002428905.1 Bacteroidetes bacterium UBA6063
TTACAGACCTTTCCACCTGTGGGTAATGCTGCGTTTAAGCTGTACATGCCCTGATCTGTGAGGCCAAAAGGATAGATAGAACACTCTGCCGAAGTAGATAGTTCTGCGTTATCTCTAACTCGCTTCCAGCTATAGTTCATACCATAGAATTCCGGACTTTTCAGCTTGATCGTGTCGCCTACACATGCGTATTCAAGTTTTATTGTTGGAGTAACGGCTAGACCAGAGGATGTTGATGAAACGGTGAAATTGCCACATTGATCACTAACTTCAATATCATACGAATCGGTTAAGAGGTTGAGGAAAGAAGAAGAGTCGCGGTAAGAACTCCAGGTTGTGTCTGCAGACCGTTTTATTCGAAATTTATAGGGTTTTAGGCCAAGGTCGGCATCCGCGAAAATGGAAAGGGAACTGTCTTTACACCCGTAGGTTGCTAGCCCGTTTATGGTAGGAAATCCGGGGTCTTTCAGATGGACGGTGTCTCTGAACAGGATCGGGTAGGTTACATCCACCAGCTGTAATGCATAACTAACATTGAACTTGTGTTCAAGGTGATAATCCCCTTCCTTCAAATACAATATACTATCGTTTTTGCCACCTACAATGGCTGAATCTGCTCCAAGAAGCAGATGTTTATTTCGTACCTTGTCAAAAATGGTTAACCTGCTGTAAGACAATGCATAATTGTTGCTGCCATAGTAGAGGGCATGGAAACCGGGGCATCGGTTATCGCCCTTTAGATAAACCGGAAACCTCCAAAGCTGATTGTTGTTAATCGTAACCGTAATGGTATCGCTAATTCCACAAGAATTAAGACTTTTAAACGCAAAAGTGTAGGTGCCTTGCGGTACATTAATAATCGACAAATTGCCTATAATTCCTTTTCTAAATGTGGTGTCGGGTTTTAAGGTTAAAGGCAACTTGTCAGGTGTAATCTGAACACCAGTAGTGTTAAACGAATTGCCCGGATGCGAGTAAGATAGCAGTGTAGCGTCGAACATTGACCCTTGAGGAAAATTGAAAATCAGCGTAGCTGTTGAATCTAAAAAGGCTTGTTTAGACACATAGGTTCTAATCGAGTCGACCTTAAAGGGCGGATAGTTGGTTTTGAATAATGTGGTCAATGTATCTTTACAACACGTGTCTACCATGTAGCCTCGATAGGTGGTCGAATCCTTTCCTCTGAATGAAGTTCGCGCCTGCCACATT
>DIYD01000077.1:1291-14319 GCA_002428905.1 Bacteroidetes bacterium UBA6063
GAATCTTTTTCTTGAAGTCCAAAGCGAAAACACTTCGAACCAAACAAGTTCGTACCCGAATGCCTGCCAATCAGAACGATGTTCATAGAGTCGCAATTTTGACCGATGGAGTGCGACAGCCAGGGATCAGGCGTTTTCGTCATTCGATAGACCGATGAGTCTTTACATTTATCCGTTGCTACGATCGTAAACGTGGCTTTTTTAGGAACGGTGAAAAAGATGCGTTCATGTGCTGCTGATGTTGAAAATGAAACGTTACCCGTATCAAGAGCGAGTACAAATTGATAAGGGCCAATACCACCACTGGCGGATGCACGAAAGCCAACGGAATCGCAAGTAACGTCGTTGGTAATCACAAGTTGCGCTACAGTACCCGTATTCGTGTCGTTGATTTGAAACCCGACGGTTCTAACGTTGTTGCATGAGTCACGCACTGAGACCACGTAATTTCCGGTGCTCAAACTGTCAAAAAAGGGACTTCCAGACCAATTGGTCAGTTTAGGACCACTCGTTATTTTATACTCAAATGGTTTTCGTCCATTCGTATCGATGTGTATACGGGCAGTACCTCTTGCCAGCCTGCAATAGGCGTCTGTGGTAGTAGCCGACATGCTATGAATGGCATAATCTCCGGCGATAACTACACGTTGCGTATCGATATTACCAACAGAGTCCTGTACATGAACCTTGTACGTTCCTGCCGATAATGCGCCGAAGGTAGAATCCAACTGTAATCCGCGGAGGATAACCGAAGGTGCAACCAAAGAATATTGAGTTGGACCAATAGCTCCCGATGTAGAAACAGACAAGGACCCACTACTCAGGCAACGTGATTCTGTGGTGGAAATGGATGTTATTTTTACCTGACCAACGCTGTATAATGCCACGCTTAACGCCAAGGCAAGAAATAATACCTTGAACAATGGTTTAGCACAGTTAGTTATACCAGTCATAGTAAACATGTTTGGGTTTCATACCGCATGAACACCGCTTATTCGATCATAAATGTAGCCAGAAATGACGATAATTGTTCAACTGGCTATGTAAATATGACGATTGATTCTTGTAAACGCTGCTTCCATTGCATAGGCTGACGATATCAATTTCCATAAATTTAGGTGACCAGGGTCATGCAAATCGCGCAACCTGTATATTTGAAGTGATATGAAATCCAATCAAATTGTTCGCTTCATTCTTGGTGCACTTGGCTTGTTGTTCCTGGCCTGGTTTTTTTGGCAGGTGAAGCAAGTAGTAGTTTACTTCATAATATCCATGGTTTTAGCCCTAATGGGGCGTCCACTAATACGTAATATTCGCAAAATCAGGATCCGGGATAAGGAAGTGCCCGATTGGTTAAGTGCGGTAGCCGTGCTAATTACATATGTTGTTGTGCTCGTGCTGTTTTTTAAGTTCCTGATTCCGGTGCTGGCCAGACAGGTGGAAATAATTGTAAACCTGGATGTTGAAATGTTGCTTGCCGAATTTCACGGACCAATATCTACCATTGAGCAATGGTTTCACAACCTGAACATCAAGGGTATAGATAAGGAAGGCATTCAACAGCAGTTTATGCAATATCTGGATTTTAGTCACCTTACAAGTTTTTTGGATGGAGTGGTTTCTGGCCTGGGTAATGTATTTATTGGGTTAATGAGTATACTGTTTATCACCTTCTTCTTGTTGAAAGACAAGTCTATTGTAAATAACATTGTTGATGCGCTAACACCCGATAAATACCTGAAGAGCATACATAACATTCTCTCTGATACCAAAGATTTGTTAACGCGTTATTTCATTGGAGTGGCGATTCAGGTTTCTATAATTACTGCTATTGTGTCGATTGGCTTGACCATTTTTGGTGTGCCCAATGCCTTATTAATCGGTTTCATGGCAGGCTTAATCAACATTATTCCGTACCTCGGGCCAATCATTGGAGCGAGTTTTGGTCTTGCCCTTAGTCTATTGTCTCACGTGCATCTGCAATTGGATGGAGATATCGCCCCACTGGTGGTTAAAATAGTATCGGTGTTTGCCACAGCTCAATTAACAGACAATTTTGTACTACAACCTTTAATCTTTTCAAAGAGTGTGAAGGCGCATCCATTGGAAATCTTTGTTGTGATCATGTCGGCTGGAATGCTCGCCGGAGTTGTAGGTATGATACTGGCCGTGCCTACCTATACCTTCCTGCGCATTGTTGCTAAAGAATTCTTCCAGGGATATAAGGTGGTTCAGGGACTTACTAAGGACTTGTAACTTATGGTCCCGGGTCAAGTCGTTTTACGCGTTCTGAGAAAGACCTGATCATGTAACCTGTACTCCTGAACCGAGTATCGAGTTCAGGATAGGTGGTATAGAACGGGAAAGGTGCTTCAAGTATGTTCATGTTGTAATCGAAAATGAATAACCCCCATTTTATGTTTCCCGATTGACTTAAAAAGAGTTCATCGATTTTACCAAAGTAATGCATTGAATTGCCTCTTTCATAGGTTCTTAACGTTCCATCTTTCCCAAATACCTGAAAGCTTTGGTCATTCGGTCCGTCAATCATGGTGTCCAGCGTAACCACGAAGTAACCGTGCGTATAATTGTTGTAAATAGATTCAACCACACCCCTTAAGGTTTGTTCAAAATCCTCGTTATCCTGATTGAAGTCATAGTATGTTTTTTTGTCGGTTCCTATGATGAATACCATCGTACCGTCTCCGGTTTTCGATAGTCGATGGGCATGTGTTTTGGCAGAGTCAATTGCAGCCAGATCTTCGGAAACCCTTTCTTTTACTGCAACCGAATTAGACAGTTCGTTGATGCGCAATTGAAGACCAAATTGTACATAGTCGATTCTACCGTTAATCCGAGTCGGTTTTTGGCTACCATTCAAATAGTCGATGTAACTCAAGGTTAAACGTGTACCTGGGTTTAAATCGAGTCCTACACCTAATTGCACACCGTAATCAATGGGTAAGCCAGTGATCAGCCGATTGTGATTCTCTTTATAACGCGTTCCGTCTAAAGGATTTAATTCGTAATAGTCCAGCGTATAACCTATAGTTGGTCCGAACTCGAAAAAGGTTTGTTGAGCTTTGTCTAGTGGAAGACTTAGCTTTACGGAAAAATCTCCTGAAAAACAGCTTGCGTTTCGGTTTTCAAAATCGTCTGCATAACGCGTCCAGGTTAAATTTGGTGAGGCTTGAAGCCCAAAGCGGTTGAACTTGCGCTCAAGTAACAAACCAAAGCCGGCTCCTGTTTTATTCGTAAATGTATCTGCTGCTATGGGTTTAACGATGCTATTGTCTACATGCAGGTGAAGACCATATTCCCACTTAAACGTCTTTTGCTCCTGAGCTTGTGCACTGCACAGAACTTGAGTTAAAAGAAGTAATCCCAACAAATATCTCATGATGCAAAGATCAGTACAAATATTAAATATTTAGTCACGGATTAGCCACCGTCCGAAACGGATTTACCAAAGAGAAAGCCGCAGCTATAATTCGAATTTAATGCCCTGGGCCAACGGAAGATCGGTTCCGAAGTTTACCGTATTGGTTTGCCGGCGCATATAATTCTTCCATGCATCTGATCCGGATTCGCGACCGCCCCCGGTTTCTTTCTCACCACCAAATGCACCACCAATTTCTGCACCACTGGTACCGATGTTAACATTGGCAATACCGCAGTCAGAACCAGAATAACTCAAGAAATATTCAGTTTCTCTGAAATCATTACTGAAAATAGAGGAGCTCAGACCTTGTTTTACATCATTTTGCATAGCAATCGCTTCTTCGATTCTGCTGTATTTCATCAAATACAAAATAGGAGCGAAGGTTTCTTCTTGTACTATAGCGAGATGGTTGCCTGCTTCTACAATGGCAGGTTCAACGTAGCACCCCGATTCGTAGCCCTTACCAGATAGTGGTTTGCCACCGTAAATGATACGTCCTCCCTGGTTCTCCGCTTCAGCCAATGCAGAAGTGTAGGTTTCAACGGCCTGGGTGTCGATCAGCGGCCCCATGTGGTTTGATTCATCCAGAGGATCACCAATCTTCAGTTGTTTATAGGCATTGATCAATAGGTTCTTGAACTTGTCATATACCTCCTCATGTATGATTACTCTGCGTGTTGATGTACATCGTTGTCCGCAGGTACCAATGCTGCCGAATACAACAGCCTGTAAGGCATTTTTCAAGTCGGAGTTGTTGCTAATGATCACTGCATTATTGCCGCCTAATTCCAACAGCGGCTTGCCAAGTCTGGCCCCAACCAGCTGACCTACGCGCTTACCCATGCGAGTGCTTCCAGTAGCTGATATGAGCGGAATTTGAGTGTCTTTGGCCAGCATTTCGCCCATGCGATAGTCGCCATTAATTAGATTGAAAATTCCTTCAGGGAGGTCGTTTTCAATCAGTATTTCACCAACAATTTGCTGACAGGCAATAGCCGATAACGGTGCTTTTTCAGAAGGCTTCCAAATAACTACATCACCGCATACGGCAGCCAGTATAGCGTTCCAACTCCAAACCGCTACCGGAAAGTTAAATGCCGAAATAATCCCAACAAGGCCCAATGGATGCCATTGCTCCATCATGCGGTGTTCGGAACGTTCACTTTGAATGGTAAGGCCATACAACTGACGAGATAACCCAACTGCAAAATCGCAGATGTCGATCATCTCCTGAACTTCGCCAAGACCTTCCTGTAGACTCTTGCCCGTTTCATAACTTACAAGGTAGCCCAATTCACGTTTCTTTATACGAAGCTTATTGCCCAGTTTTCGAATGATGTCGCCTCGTTTGGGAGCTGGCATTTTACGCCATACCTCAAAGCCTTCCTGGGCCTTTTTGATTACGTGGTTGTACTCCGACTCCGTGGCATAAACCACTGAAGCCATTGTTTTTCCATCTACAGGTGATGTCACCGGAATGGTCTCAGAGCCAACGGCTGTAATCCATTCTCTACCTGTGCTAATGCTTTCGTTTACTTCTTTTATTCCGAAGTTCTCTAGGATTTTTGAAATCTTCAAATCGATTCTTTTTAGATTTTTTAAAACGCTTTACCTCAAAGGTAATACCGGCCGATTGTTTTTACCAACGATTATCGATTGCTGTGCATATCTACTTTCGTCCATTGCTGAAACTCAATGTTTCTTTGCTGCGTGAAAAAGAGAAAGCAGTTTTTGTACATTGTATTGGCCCTGGCATTAGGGTTATTGGTCATGTATTGGGTTAAAAAGAGCAGTCAAAACACACCCGATCTACCCAAGGTAGTGCAACAACCAGCAGATTCTGTGAAACAACCCGTTCCACAAGAACCCAGTCGCGATATTGATACGATTGAAGAAACTGTTCACGATCAACCCAACGAACCGGTTGAGGAAACGCCAGTAACTGAAACTAAAACTGCTCCTAAAAAAAGAGGAGAGGGTTACTACGTGCATCCGTTAGACGGTCCGCTCAGGCTTTCAGGAACTTTTGGGGAACTACGCAGCAATCACTTTCATGCCGGGCTGGATATCCGAACCGGTGGGGTAGAGGGGAAAAAAATAAAGTCGGTAGCAGCTGGGTATGTAAGCCGTATTAAGGTTTCAAGCCGAGGGTATGGAAAGGCTCTTTATATTCAACACCCGAACGGAACCACGTCGGTTTATGGCCATCTTCAAAAATTCAGTGGAGCTATTCAGGAAGCTGTTATTTCAAGACAGTACCAACTTAAAACATATGAGATGGACTGGTATGTACCCGCAGGGAAATTGAAAGTAAGTAAAGGTCAGGTGGTAGCTATCAGTGGCAACACTGGAGGGTCGGCGGGGCCGCATCTACACTTTGAGATTAGAGATCGAAGAGGGAAGACCGTGAATCCAATGCTGTATGGTATTGAAGTACAGGATCGGATGGAACCGCGGGTTCTTAAGTGTCAGCTTCTGGCGATCGATGAAGAGCGACACATAAAATTTGGAGCCTATGCTGGCAAGACAATCATACGCGAGGGAACAATGAAGGTGCCTGCTGGTACCTATGGCGTAGCTGCCGACTGGATCGACTATTTTGTAGATAAGAATAGCCGCTTAGGTATCAACTACGCTGAATTGTGGGTAGACGGTAAGTCGGTATTCACACATACATTGGAAGATTTTGCATTTGATCAGGGTAGGTATATCAACCGACACATCGATTTTTGGCGGTATAAGTCAGAAGGACGTCGTTATGTAAAGATGTTCAAAGACAAAGGGAACACACTACATATTTACAAGGGGTCTGGACTCATTAAGGTAAAGGATGGTCAACACAAAAAAGTTGAGGTTAGTATTCGTGATTATTCAGGTAAAACCGATAAGTTCAGATTTACACTGGTGGGTGATGCTGCGTCTTCAAACCTAAATCAGGGTGGTAATTCAGTATCGGGTACATTGTGTAAACCGGGAAAATCAAATTGGGTAGGATCAAATGAGGCAAGTGTCTCGATTCCAAAGTGGGCCTTATATACGCCTACATATATTAACGTAGCGACAACACCACCTACAGGTAAGGCGGTATCACCAATGGTTCGTATTAACAATGCACAGGTACCGTTGCATAAATCAGCCACAATCAAGATCAAGATACCCGAAGCATATCGGTCTTCCAAACACAAGAACAGACTTGTGATGATGAGTTATGATCCGAAAAGTAGATCCAGTTCATATGAAGGAGGAAAAGTCTCGGGCGACTACATTCAAGAAACCAGTAAAAGTTTGGGCATATACTACCTGGCATTAGACACAATCACACCAAAAGTAACGTTGTTGTCCGGATCGCGTAAGCTGAGAATCAAGGTTGAAGATTTAACCAGTGGAATAAAAACGTATTCGTGCACCGTAATGAACAAGTGGGTGTTGTTGGAGTATGAACCAAAATCAAACTTACTTGTTGGTACAATTCCTGACCACATTAAGTCTGGCTCTCATGAATTGAGTTTAGACGTTATGGATGGGGCAGGGAATACATTTAACTACAAGAAGACGATTACCTTTTAAGGAGTATTATGAGCACATTACAGATTGGAGACAAAATCCCAGAATTTTCAACGATAGATCAAAACGAAAAGGCTGTTTCAAACAGTGACTTTGCCGGAAGTAAAACCGTATTATACTTTTATCCGAAAGACGATACACCTACGTGCACCACACAGGCCTGTAATTTAAGAGACAACTACCAGGCGTTGTTGGATAGCGGGTACAAGGTGTATGGGATTAGCCCGGACAAAGCAAAAAAGCACCAAAAATTCATAGCCAAGTATGACCTGCCTTTTGATTTGTTGGTGGATGAAGATCACACCATTGCGGAATTGTTTGGTGTGTGGGGAGAGAAACAAATGTACGGTAGAACCTATATGGGTATTTTCAGAACTACGTTTGTCTTCGACGAAAACGGTGTTGTTACAGAGGTAATTGGTAAGGTAAAAGCCAAGGAGCATACAGCGCAGATTTTAAGCGCCGAAGCGGCATCATAAGCGCTTCATTAGCTGAAGCTTGTTCTGAAAAATAACCGCTATTGTTCGCGCTCTGTTTTTCGCTTCTTCGGCACGAATTCCGGCAAATTGTTCATCCACGTTCGTGGTGAAAAGTTCGACCCAACGTTCGAAATGCGTTTCATTTATGGGTAGAGGCATGTGTTTGGGGAATGGCCTCCCTTTGTAAGTGGCTGTTCCAAACAATATGGAATCCCAGAATTGATACATCCTGGGTAAATGGCTTTCCCAATGTACCTGGGCAAAGTCGTTAAACACGGGAGATAGTAAATCGTCTTGATTTACCCTGGCGTAGAACGAGTCAACCATTTGCTTGACGTCGTCAAAGTTTGAAATGTCATTCAACATATCTTCAGATTCGATGCAAAGTTGTGTGGTTTTCCATCCTCAAAAAAATGACCTTGGTCATATTGTTGAGATCTGATTTCATACACTGATCCAGGGTTTACTCTATCCAATCGGCAATGAATATGTTCGTCCCAAATGAGTCTGTACCGTTACGACTCGATGAGAACAGTAACTTCTTGCCGTTAAATGAAAACATGGGGTAAGCATTGAACACACTTGCATGTGTAATCTGTTCAAGACCGCTACCATCTTCGTTTATCGTATAGAGTTGAAATTCTTTTCCCGTTTCGGAACCGTGATTACTGCTGAATATAATCTTGTTCCCATCAGGGTGATAGGTTGGAGCCAGGATTGTGCCTCCTAATTCCGTGACCTGACGTAGATCGGTGCCATCGCTATTTGACACAAAAATTTCCACATGGGTTGGGTCAATAATACCTTGTTGCAGGTACTCCGAATATCTCTTTATTTCCAGGTCGGTTTTAGGACGAGAGGACAGAAAAACCAGCTTTGATCCATCCGGAGAGAAACAAGCACTACCATCGTATCCAAACGCGTCTGTGATTTGTTTTACCTTGCTTCCATCGATAAGCATGGTGTAGAGCTCAAGGTCACCGGAACGGTTGGAGGTAAATACAATTTTATCGCCTTTCGGTGATGTGGTAGCTTCCGCATCATAGCCTGGTTCACTGGTAAGTTGTTCTGAAATGTCACCATCCAGGTCCGAGACAAAAATGTCAAAACCGTCATAAATTGGCCAAAGCTGATGACCTGAATAAGAATCTGGAAAAGTGGGACATTCGTCGGTAGCAAGGTGGGAAGAACTAAAGAGAATGTGTCCGCCATCTTGCATAAAATAACCACCGATGGCCCGTCCTGTGCCAGTGCTCACCAATGTTGCGTTTCCGGTGTCTTTTTGAGCCTCTTCGATATTCATCATAAACACCTGATCACATCGTACACCCCAACCTCCGAATCCACGTTGGAATACAACATTGCGATGGTTATAACTGAAACGTGGAAATGTGGTAGTACTCCCAAAGGTCAATTGTCTGACGTTGGCAATATGTGGCTCGGTAGAGTCTGAAAGTGATGGACGTTGAAGCTTTTCCGACCTCGATGATTGACCCTCATGCTTACGATCGTTTTGAGTGCAAGCAGCAAATAGAACAATAAGGTATACACAGATGAGGACTCTCATTGACTGAAATGATGTTGCAATCTTACCTCCGAAATTTCGGATTATAAACTTTTAAACCTGAATCTTGTCAGACTGCGATTTATATCGCTTTTAGAAAATTTGAGGAATTCAAGCGCATAATAATTCCGATCTTCATCTTTGATGATGTACGTGTTATCGGAAGTAATAACGTATTGTTTCTCCGGTTTTAGCCAATTAAACCAGTTTCTGCCAATGTAATTGGTGGTGTCATTAAACACATGGCCTTCAATTTCAAAAAAGTCCAGATTGTCGAAATTGCCCGTACTGTCCAGAGTTACGTGGCGCTGATATGGGTTTAACAATACGCCTTCAACCAATTCATATCTTCGAGGTAACGGAATAGCATCTGGGTAAGCCTCCTTGGCACCCATCGGTGCTGCATACGACGTGAAGAGGATATCCCAGTCTTCTTTAGGCGGTTCAAGATGAAGTACCTCTTTGGTCTTTAAGGAAAGGTGAACAAAATTGAAACTATCGTTTCGGGGAATAATAAATTCTTCTTTCTGGTTGTTGTCCAAATCGCTAATCAGGATATTGTATCGATTATCGGTATACTTTCGAATCTTCATTTTAATCATGGTTGTTGGCATTCCCTTAAGATCAACCCCCATATTGATGATGTATACATTTCCGTAGCTCTGCGGATTGTCAAATGAGAAATCACCCCAATCCCCTAAACAACTGATGGTGCCACGGCCACTGCAATCGTCATACTCCCAATCGTAATCCTCGTAGTGATACGTAGCATCAAAATCTTTTGATTCCGTGTTGTAACTGCTCATTCCACGGGCACTATTGAGTAGGATCGAGTAGTCGTCTTCTTTACAACTGAATGCGAGATCCCAGTCTTCCACGCTATTCGATTTTACCTGTGATCGTGAACCGAAACTGTAATAGACCTGCCCGTTTACAGGTCGGTATGTCGACAACGTAACATACTCATCTGGTAAAGGAAGAATGGGATATTCTTCTGTAAAACAACCAGAGAGCATTGTTGCCAGTATAAATAGCGCTATGTGTATTTGTTTTTTCAAAAATTGGCGATTAATGAAAACCAGTACCTGCGGCCAAAATCGATAGACAATGGTTCTGTGCGAAGAATTTCATCATCACTGAAACGATCTAATGGCCTGTAAACAGATGAAACGTTAAACGTGTCTGTTATATTCTTTAAACCGATCAATGCATAAAATGGTGTTTGGAACAAACGTTTTTTGACCGAAAAATCAACTAACCAGAACGGAGATTGGTAGTAATCTTCCAAATCGCCCACTGAATTACGACGCGTTTCGGAACGTGTGCCTGTATATTTTCCTGCAGTTGTAAAGACCATGCCGGCCGGGAGTAATTTATAGGACAATTTAAACAGAATTTCCTGAGAAAAATAGTAGTTCCCAAGTTCTTCAGGAAATTGATTGATACCAATGTTGTTAGCCGATACCAGAACGTCGAAGTGATCACCATTTCTGGTAATGTTTAAACTTTGACCCATGATTTTCGAAGATCGGTTATTGTTGAACTGATATTGTTGCGTTGCGGAGTCAACCAGTTGTAATTCAATGCTGTTCTGACTGTTAATCCAAAAAAGGTTGGTATAGACCAGTACGCGGTTGGATTTAATCTTCAGCGTGGTGTTAAATTGGTTGAAGGTCTCTGATTGTAAATCCAGGTTTCTTGAGATATTGAGGCCTGGGTTCTCAAATGTGTAAAACATCTCATTAAAACTAGGGGTTCGAAATGCGTTGCTGTAGTTCATCAACAGTGTGGCTGAATCACTCATTTGGTATTTGAAACCACCTTCGAACGTTGGTTGAGTAAAAAAGCGGTTGCTGTTCATGTAACGCACACCACCGCGGAATGCGAAGTCCTGGTTTACGGTGTACCGGGCTTTGGCCAATACTGATATAGAAGTAATGTTTGTTTTAACCGTACGAAGGATCGTACGTCTCAGGTCACGCTGATGACTGAATTCGAGTCCGGCGTCATAGTTGAATTTGTGTTGATCGGAATTCTTGGCAATATGCACCTGATTGAAGTACTCGTCGTAATGCAATTTATCAAAGGCTTCGATTTCGTCATCTACTGTAGAATTCAAATCACTCAGAATTTTTATGGTCTTATGATTGTGTAGCGAGTAGTTCGTGTAAGAATGACTGAAGTCAAGCGTGTGGTACTTGCTAATCTTACCTTTAATTCCGGCATGAGCGATGGTGTTGTTCACCAGCTGGTCTGTATCGTAAGCTCGAAGTGTGTTCGGTATAGGGTACCCTCGATCCTGTACTTTTGAGCGGATATGATTCAGGGATACGAATGCATCCAATTCATTCAATAGTCGGTAGGTGTAATTGGCTTGAAGGTGTTGCCGAAGTCGCGGTTTCCATTGAAATACACGGGAACTATCGGTTCCACCAACACCCGAAAAGAAGAATTGACCGAATGTAACATTTGCATTGTGGCGCCCAAAGTTGAGGCCACCTTTCGCGAAAGCGTTTAAGTCTCCTTTACTTGATGTGTTCACATTTACTTTGCCATACCATACCTTGTTTGGTCGTCGTTCCGTGATGATATTGATGGTTGCCAGAGCAGCATTGGATCCATTATATACACTGTTGGATCCCGTCAAAATTTCCACCTGTTTTACATCGAGTAGCGATATTTTAGAAAGGTCAATGAAGTCAATAGACGTTTGAAATATGGGGAGCCCATCCAATAAAACTTTGATGTGCTTGCGGTCTGTGCCAAAGTAGTTCAGCGAGAATCCGTCTTTACCCTCGTACACCGAGAAGTAGTTTAGGCTGTATTGCAGTACATCGTTAAGTGTTTGGAAGTTCAGGAGTTCTATTTCCTCGGCGGTAATAACGCGTATGTTGTCAAACGACTCCGACAAGCGGTACGGACTGGTTGCACCCGTGTGCACTTCAGGATTTTCATCAATGAGTTGAGCGTACCCAATTCCCGACAGCATTAGGAAGAATAGAAACACACACCCATAAGTCAACACGTTAGTTTTCACCGCTTTTGCAAATTTAAGTATGAGCGTCTCAATTCGTGTCTTTATTCAGTTAAACCTGTGTCAGCGTCTTGTTTTCAAGACTTTTGTTTCGACGGATAATGTGGAGTAGTCTGGTATAGATGAAAGCAGCGGTAAATTCAAGACCTATGACCGTGGTAATTGCACCGGCTATGGAACCGTGCAACCATGAAGCGACATAATATCCAAGTATGGATGCCAGTATACCTAGTGCTACAGCCAGTTTGAGCATGTTTGCAAACTTGCGTGTGAGTAAGAATGCTGTTGCTGCAGGGCCGACTATAAATGCGATTACGAGCACCGCACCAACCGACTCAAAACTAACAACCGTTGTGAGCGAAACGCCGGCCATCAGGTAATACTGCCAGAAGGTGATATTAATGCCAATCGCGGCAGCAAAGGCCTCATCAAACGTGGTAAGAACCAATTTTCGATAGCCGAGGTAGACACTTAAGAGAATAAGTATCAGCGTAGCGCTTAGAATCCAAACCTGTCTTGGCCCGAGGTTCATTCCATTCCAGGTCATTATGTCGAGTGGTACATAGGCAATTTCACCATACAACACACACTCCTGATCCAGGTCTACATCGTTACTAAAGAGTGAAATGAGGATAATCCCGACGGCAAATAAGAACGTATAGGAAATACCAATACTCGCATCTTGTTGCAGCTTAACCTTTTTATTAAAGAATTGTATAAAGTAGGTTACGAGCATTCCACTGGCTGCAGCTCCCACGAGCATCGGTATGGATGCTCTACTGCCCGTGAGCAAATAAGCGATTACGATACCCGGTAGTACAGCATGAGAAATGGCATCACCAATCATGGCCATCTTACGCATGATAAGAAAACAGCCCAATATGGCGGATGTAGTGGCGACCAAAGACGCTGTTAATATGATCCAAAAATCTGTCATCTAATACG
>DIYD01000061.1 GCA_002428905.1 Bacteroidetes bacterium UBA6063
TTGTTTTTTATATTTCTAATTATATGGAAACGAGTAGATTACGGGCCGATGTATCATGCTGAGGTGCGTGCAAGAAATGCTCATTCGGAGGGAGAAGATACATCGCTTATCCCAGGTGATATAGATGAAATTCCGGACAATAAGGAGCACATTTGGAATGCAATTTTACCCATTGTGATCATGATCGTTTCGGCCACGATGGGGTTACTATACACCGGAATTATTGAAGTAGGTTGGAGTTCATCGATGTCATTCGGTAAGAATTTATCCTCGATAATTGGCAGTGCTGATTCGTATTCAGGCCTGATATGGGGTTCGTTCATAGGTTTGGTGTCAGCCATAGGTCTTACGGTAGGGTCAAAAGTTTTAAGCCTGAAGAAAACAATGGAAATGGCCGAGAACGGTGTTAAGTCCATGATGCCGGCTATTTTGATTTTAACCATGGCCTGGAGTTTAGGTGCAATAACAGAAAAGCTTCACACTGCAGAGTATCTGGCAGAATTAACTAAGGGCAATATCATGCCTCAGCTGCTACCAACGGTTGTGTTCGTACTGTCGGCTGCCATCGCCTTTTCGACCGGAACAAGCTGGGGAACGATGTCGATTCTGTATCCAATT
Source organism: Bacteroidetes bacterium UBA6063 (assembly GCA_002428905.1). Taxonomy (GTDB): domain Bacteria; phylum Bacteroidota; class Bacteroidia; order NS11-12g; family UBA9320; genus UBA987. The sequence continues at coordinate 619 of DIYD01000061.1, forward strand.
GTATTGGTTACGTCGTGGAATATCTGCCAGGCGGCGGGTATATCAATCGACTTAACGCTGGGCATCTTTGCCAACGTTGTATCGGCTGTATTAGCCGGTTCGGTGCTTGGTGATCATTGTTCACCCATATCTGACACAACCATATTGAGCTCATTATCAGCTGATTGTGACCATGTGGCTCATGTGCGAACGCAAATGCCTTATGCATTAACTGTTGGAGGAATATCCATCCTTTTTGGAACATTGCCGGCCGGTTTCGGTGTACCGTTTTACATTACTATGCCCATAGCAGCAATCGTAGTGTATTTCACTGTTTCATATTTAGGTAAAATGGTGGATAATAAAGGGTTACAGCAACAATAAACAGATACTTTTGCGTATTGTAATTAGGTAAATTGGGTACTAATCAGAAAATAACGCAACAACGCATTAAGCGCCGTGTTCGAATCGGTGCTTTCTTTCTGATACCATTTATTTTGATCGGTGGTGGCACCATTGTATTCCAGTTAACTACAGGTGACGGAAACCTTGGATCATTTGATTTTAATTTAGGGAGGCTGTGGTCGTGGGCAACAACACCAAACGAATCGGAAGCTGCACCTGTAGAATCCGAATTTAATAAGGTCATAACACCGTTGCCCAAGTTTGCCAAAGAACAAGCGGCTACAGTTACAGAACAGATTCCAACGGTAAAAGTGCGCCCCAAAAAGTCGACACCGATTATCGGTAGTCAGGTTAGCTCACTTCCAAAGAATCAAAAACAACCGTTTAAACTGGTTGAGGTAACAACGCTGAATCCACCAAATACGTTTAATTACCTTAGTTCAGGCAGGCACATCGATTTGCAGAAGAAGGAGTACCTCATTCCTCAGGATATTGAAACCGTTCGATCTCGTGTTGCGGTTGGGGCCTCATTTGCCCCAGGTATTTCATACCGAAGACTCGGATATCACGATATCAACTCCGTCGCTCGTGTAGAGAATCAGATGGCCTATACGTACGGGCAGAGTAAGGAGTTCAGAAATAGAAACGATAAACCGATTATGAATTTTTACTCGGGTATTGACGTCTACGTCAACCTGAATAAGAAATGGTCTGTTCAGTCGGGTTTTTATTATTCGTCTCACGGTGAAAAATTACTGGTGATCAACAAGAATGAACCATCACCAATTAATTCAAAGGTATCGGAAGAAAGTGCGTTTTTAAATCGCCAAAGTGTATTTGATTCACCCGAAATGGTGGATTATACAGCAAATGAGGAATTACCATTTAGTAATTATTATGGCTTAATGGAAGTACCTCTAATCGTAGGGTATCAGGCAATCGAAATGAATGAGATGTTGCACCTGAACGTTCAATTAGGTGCATCTTATGGATATTTAGATCATGCCGATGTCCTGATGTATAACTATGAGACCAATAAATACTTTTGGATTCCAAGCTCAAACTTTGAGTTAATCAATAAACATTTCCTAAGTGGGATAGTGGGTGTGGATGTCTCACAATATATCAGTAAAGAGATCGAGATTTTCGCTAATCCGCAGTTCAAGTATGCATTAACACCAACGTTTAAGTCCGATTATGAGATTAGACAAAACCAGTGGGCTATTGGCATGCGTATGGGTATGAAGGTACACCTTTAGTACTTGTATCCAGCCCCTTTATCTTCTTCAATCCCTACATCTAAACCCTGTACAATTCGATTTACGAAATTGAAATATGCAATTACAAGCGTAGCGTCGAGGATTGCCGAATCGGAAAGACCAACTTCTTTCAAGGGTTGGGTTAAATCCGCATCATTCGCCTTTCCAGGATCGAGGGTAAGTTGTTGTGCATAGGTACACATTACCCTGTGTTTGGGAGCAAGCGTTAAGACGGTATAATCCTTGCGAAGCTGCATTACCTTGTCCTCATTCTTCCAATAATTGTTTAATGCTTCTGCATGGTGAATTTGACAGTATTCGCAATTGTTATTTGCCGATACAATTACAGCGATCATTTCGCGTTCAGCGCGGCTCAACTCCGATTTGGAAAACATGATTTCCAGATAAAGGTCGATGTGTTTTACAATGCTCTCAGGTCGCAGACTCTGGATCATATGCACCTCAGCGAGTTTGCCTCGTTTCGCGATCAGGTCGTCATAGATTTCTCGCAATCTTCCATTCGAACGATCATAGTCGATTACATCAATATGTGCCATTAGGTGTTGTTTTTTAGAAGCCGATTGGCCTCGGTTATTACATGCTCATACACAGGGCGCCAGCCTTTCCAACGCTCTGAATCGCTCAATGATTCATTGTGCCATAAGCTAACAAACAGCCCTCCAACACGCTGTACGTTTTCCAACATGCCCGTAATGAAATCTTTGGCCTCAGAAACAGACAATTGATCATAGTGCAACGGTGTAATATCCATCAAACAGAACGGCACCAGGGTTAATGACGTTGTTTGCTCTTTGGTAAGGTCATAAAAAGGAAATGGTGCTGCAATTCCTGCACGAAACCCGGCATGCGTTGAATAACCCAGGGTGTGATCTTCCGTTATGTCGAGTTTCAATAGGTTTTGATACGTATCGGGCATCCGATGCATGAGAAAGTGTTGTCGGCTTGCATGTACTTCCTTACCTAGAACATCCTCTAAATCAGACTTTTCTTTGCCAACGAGATGATTTTCGGTATTCGATCGATAGGAGGGATGTATACCAACGGTATAGCTCTTATGCAGTCGTTGAATAAGACGACGGAAAGATTGGTTTTTAATCGAAACGTTTTTATCAAATGCTCCACGCTGTCCAACTTGTACGAAATACAACACGTTTGTGCGATGTGGAGCGTGAACTTCATCCTGCCAGTCGAAGTTGTAAAACGGATCATCTCGCCCAGTTAACTGCACAGCCACACGTTCCTTCAACTTTGCTTTGTCGAATGTGAGAATATCCCCTAAAAAACCGCCCCAGTTGCGTCTCAGTCCCTTGTTTTTGTATTTCCAGGCTTGGTCAATATCAATCGTAGACAGGTATTCAAAACTCCTTGGTTTGGCATTAAGTGTTGGGTAATGTGATTTGAGGTCCTGCAACAGTGCCAACGCCCATTCATTAACCAGAGGTCTTGAGATTAAATCAAACTCAACCAAACACGAAGACTCCGCCGGGAAACGATTATGATCGTCTTTTCTGGTTTCGGTGTATTCTTCGTAGCGACTGATTAAGTAGAAACTAGCAGCGAAAACATCAAAGACCTGGTTGTTCAAGGATAGTGTAGGCAGGTTAAGCCAAGTATTCCCAATCGTAACCCGCTTTTTCTTTATTTCGACTTCATAGAGTAAGTCATCCGGAACGACACGATAGCCGTCTAAATCCTTGGTGGAGTAATTAATTTTGGCCCCGTCATAGGCTGTAAATTCTTCGGAATTACGTGTGAATCTTGCCTCAATACCCAGCAAGTCGGTGAGCAATACACCAACCACATATTCCAATCTGGATGAAGCCTGAGTACTAAATACGAGCATGAATACCAGTATTAGTTATAACCGGTATAACAGCGATCGAGCATCGCTGCCAATTGGAGGTCCTTTTCGGTCACCGTATTGCCGGCATCGTGTGTTGTGAGTTCTACTTCTACCCGGTTGTAGATGTTCGTCCAACTCGGATGATGGTTGAGCGAATCAATTTCAATTGAAGCTTCCTGCATCCATTTCATTGCGTCATTGAACGACGTAAAGGTGTACGTCTTCTGTAAACTGTTGTCTATTTCTTGCCAGCCTTCCATTAATTTCGAATCAGTTTCAAATAGGTAGTTGTATTACCTATGTTCAAGTGTACGAAATATATTCCAGATATGAATTCCGATGGGTTTATAATTAAGCTTCCGGCAGCATTGCCTGAAGTGATCTCCTGACCCAAATTATTGTAAATGCTATAGTCAAACCATTCCTGATTCCTGGACTCAATTACAGCATTATCTCCACCCTGGGTAAAGCCAAGTGTGTTCTTCGCCTGGAACAATTGGTCAAAGGCAACGGTAGTAGGTGTACTCGCCAGAACATCGTGCACGGCAAAGCAATTTCGTATGTCGTGATGATATTTCTGGTTGAAGAGCAAGGAGTCTACAGTCAACAAAATGTTGGCCATCTCGGGTATGGTCGCCGTTTTGTATTGATAGTATAAATGCTCCAGTACGAGACTGTCTGTCGCTGATCTGCCTATTTTATCGTGAATACACATTAGTGGGGTAGACCATATTTCCCGATCGCGGTTGGTGTTGTTCTGCATGTCGGATGGGTATTTCAACGCTGCTCCAATTGAAATGCCGCCCCAAAACGGGTTGTGACCATCCCAGTTAAACATCTTTTTCCAGGCAAAATCGGTATAGGCTTTGGAATATGCCGCACTAAAATAATCGGCGTTGCCTTCTTCCATAGCACCTCGATCGCGTGTTCCAGAGAAACTATTTGCGCCTGCAATGTGCGACAGGGAGTGGGCAAACTCGTGTACCACAATTTCACCGTCTTCACCGTCATCAACACCGCCTATTCCAAACTCAAGCTCTAATGGTTTAACAGCATAATTAAAGGAAGAAAAATCGCCTCCTCCGTAACCATGTGCATCGATCATCAATGTATCTGCTAATGCAGTTTCAAAGCCTAAATTTTCTACATAATTGTTCATCTGTGTAACGTGGTAAAACACATTTACATCTTCGAACTGATCCTGGCTCCGTGTGAAGGAGAACGTATCTGTTAATGAATACGTTACTCGCGTTTCTGGATCACTTATTTCACCAAAGAAGTAACGATCTGTTTTTAACCAGAAGGTGTCGTCCTCCAAATGCGCATTCATGGTCACCCATTTTCGTTCGGCATTCAGTGCGGGCACATCCTGATCACTCGAATCAATGTACGGACTGCCATAGTTTCGCTCAGCCGAGTTAAGCGGATTTACCAGAAAGACCTGAGCATGCACCAATGAGTCCGGCTGCATATAGTAATGTTTGTTTTCCTGCTGATGGAATAGATCACCATTAACATATATTTCCTTGATGTGCTTGTCTTCTGTCGATGTCTTTACCGTGCCCAATACCCATCCTTGATCCGATTGAATCCATTTGTACGATTT
>DIYD01000161.1 GCA_002428905.1 Bacteroidetes bacterium UBA6063
GGTGAGTTATTATACCTTTAGTTATTCCAAACGATCGGAACAGAACCAGGTTTGGGTGGGTATGAGTAAGGAGACGGCACATCAATTGGGTACACCAATTTCGTCTTTAATGGCCTGGATGGAGCTTATAAAAGCCAATGAAGGTACGGTAACAGATGAAGTGATCGAGGAAATTTCAAATGATATTAAACGTTTAGAGTTAATTACGGAGCGATTTAGTAAGATCGGTTCCGAACCGGTTTTATCGCCAGTGAAGCTGGTAGATGTGGTTACCGAAACCGTCAATTATTTGGAGAAACGCTTGTCGAATCGCATCAAATTTGAAGTAATCGATGATAGCGATGAGGCACTTTGTGCAGTGAACGTGCCGCTCTTTGCGTGGGTCTTGGAAAATCTTACGAAAAATGCGGCTGATGCCATGGATGGTGAAGGTAGTTTAACTTATGCCCTGCATGAGAGTGATAAACGCGTCATTCTCGATGTAACCGATACAGGGAAGGGGGTTCCCAACGGGCGATTTAAGACCATTTTTGAACCTGGGTTCACGACAAAGAAACGAGGTTGGGGATTGGGTTTGTCTCTTGTTAAACGTATCGTAGAAAACTACCACAACGGCCAAATTTTTGTCAAGGAATCTATTCCATTTGACAAAACAGTTTTTAGAATAATCCTGAAGAAATAATGGCTCTACACTACAAAGCATTCGTTAGTCTACTGGTGACAGGTGTTCTGTTGCTGTTCGAGTCGTGTTCTACCAACAAGTCTGAACTGCATGAAGAGGATGATAACAATTCGCCAATGGTCATGAGCCGAGATATAATTCAACAAAATTCCGATAAGCAAGCCCCAGGCTTTCAGGATTTAGTGCGTACTTTTTTAAGCAGTTATTCCGAGCAGTATGAGGTAATAACCAACGATGCTGGCGATTACAACGATTGGATAATTGACAATGAGTTTCCCGGTTATTGGGACAGTTTGGTGTGGTTGAAGAGTAGGGATTTTGTTGTTAACCGATATGATCAAAAGACCTATCAACGTTTTCCAATGGGGTTTCATGCCTATGCGACGAAAGAAGAGTGTGACTCAGCGTTTGAGGCACGGATGGCCTGTATGGGTATGGAGTGTAATAAGGTTATTTGGGGAGAGCCACAGGGCTTTAAGATGACTCCTGCGGTACACATACAAACGCCCAATACCATTATCTATGCGCACAACTCATGTGAGCTTTCCAATGCACATTGGGCGAAGCTCATCGACGATTTTAAAGAGCAGTTTGGAGCACCCGGAACCCGGATCATGATTTCTAAATGTGGCGGGACATTTGGTTTTGAAGAGCTTTAGCTTTTTCGTTCGTCTCCAGGTCAATTAAGGAGCCTTATTTAACTTTTCTTCTTTCGTTGTTACCTCAGTTGCAGCTTCATTCAGTTGGTTCAATCGCTTTAACCATTGGTTGGCATGCTTTTGATACGCATTTTTATTGGCATCAGACACTGGTGTGGTAGGAGGGGCCTTCACCTTGAACGGATCCACCTGAACCCCGTTTTTCCAGAATCGAAAACACAAATGCGGGCCAGTTGCCAATCCGGTTTGACCTACATATCCGATAACTTCACCCTGTTTCACATATTTACCTTTGCGAATGCCTTTGGCAATACGACTCATATGCAGGTATTGTGTGGTATATGTGCTGTTGTGTTCAACTTTGACGTAACGTCCATTACCACGTGAGTATGTAGCCGCTATAATTCGTCCGTCTCCAACGGTACGAATCGGCGTTCCCGTTGGGGCGGCGTAGTCGGTTCCCAGGTGTGCTTTCCACCGTTTTTGAACGGGGTGAAACCGTCTTTTCGAATAGCGCGAACTAATTCGGCTATACTTCAGCGGTGCCTTCAGGAAGGCTTTTTTGAGGTTTTGACCGTGCTCGTCGAAGTATCCAACATCTGGAGGATTGTTGTATGCTATGGCATGAAACGAATCCCCGCGATGATAGAATAATGCGGCTTTGATCTCACCAATTTCTATGGTCTTCCCGTCGGCCTGGTACTCATCAAAAACGACCTTAAAAAAGTCGTTTTTATCGATTCGGAAGAAGTTAACCTGCCAGGCAAAAACTTCGGATAATTCAATACCTAGTTCATACGATACGTTTGCTGCTAAAATGCTGTGATACAGGGTTTTATTGATCGTTGCGTACACCGTACGTTCCACTGTATCTACCGGCAGTTCATACCATTTGGCAAAGGCTGAGTCGCCAAAACCAAGGATAAGTTTTTTACGTTCACTTGCGTGATAGATAAGGTGTGAAGCCAGCTTTTCATTGTCGCGCTTTGAATAAATCATATGAACCGGTTTACCCGCTATAATACGGCTAACCTTGAAGATAGAATCGGAGGCACTGATGGCTTCAAAGAGCAATGAGTCATTGGTTGTATATCCATCAAACAAGTTGGAGAATACTGAGTTTTTAGCCACCTTAAACGTATCGATATACTGATTGAACTTATTGATTTTCGTTCCGTAATAGTCCATAGAAGAATCCGGTTTGGCCGGCAAACTATCCTGGATTATAGCTGTTGTATCCTCATGGCTTATGCCTTTTTTGTCAGGTTGGCAACAAACGAGCGTAATACTAAGTGCAAGGATTATGATTTGAACCGGATGTTTCACTTGGAATAACTGGATTTTATAAGGGTATAAAGACAAATTATCGAACAATTATATTGCCTTTATGGTTGAAGAAATACCTTTGCACAAAACATTTGTTAACGAAATAAACACAATAAGATAATGGCATTAGAATTAAACGACGGAAATTGGGAGTCGGAAGTAATGAACTCGGACGTACCTGTATTAGTAGACTTTTGGGCGGTATGGTGTGGTCCTTGTAAAATGATCGGACCAATCGTAGAAGAGTTGGCATCGGAGTACGATGGAAAAGTAAAGATCGGTAAGATGAACGTGGATGAAAACCGTGATACTCCAATGAAGTATGGAATCCGAAGTATTCCTACGTTGTTAGTATTCAAGAATGGTGAAGTAGTTGACAAATTGGTAGGTGCTGTACCAAAGAGCACAATTTCTGGAAAACTCGACGCACAATTGGCATAACTCGATTGTAAACAACAATAAAAAGATGGAACGATGGTTATTTTTGTAACCATCGTTTTTTTGTGGAAATAAATCAGGAAATAGTACGCGTTCAGAATCTCGAACTGCTTGCAAAACAAGTCGTTGAGGGGTTCATTACAGGTTTGCATAAAAGCCCGTATCATGGGTTTTCGGTCGAATTTGCCGAGCATCGTCAGTACAATTCTGGAGAAGCCACGAAAAACATCGACTGGAAGCTTTATGCGCGTACCGAACGATTGTATGTAAAACGATTCGAGGAAGAAACCAATTTACGCTGCCATTTGCTCCTCGATACATCTTCATCGATGTATTATCCCGAACAGGAGGAAAACAAAACCTGGTTCTCTGTTGTGGCCGCGGCCTCAATTATGCATCTGCTTAAACGTCAGCGTGATGCTGTAGGGTTAACACTGTTCAATGAAACCATTGAAGAGATGTATCCGGCGAAATCTTCAGCAGCCCACCATTTAATGCTGCAAAAGGCACTTATCGGTACATACACAGGAAAAGTAGAGCAAAAAAAGACCGAGGTGGCTAAGGCCTTACACGAAATTGCAGAGCGAATTCATCGCCGAAGCATGGTGGTTATCTTCAGCGATATGTTCGATAGTGGCAATGAAGAAGCATTGTTTGATGCCCTTCAGCATTTAAAATTCAATAAACACGAAGTCGTATTATTCCATGTGATGCATCACAAATCGGAATTGAAATTTGACTTTGAAAATCGGCCATACACCTTTGAAGACATCGAAACCGGGGAACGTGTAAAGCTCTTTCCTTCAGAGGTTAAGGAGCACTACACCAGAGAGTTAAACCAGTATTACACCGAATTAAAAAACAAATGCGCTCAATACCGAATTGATTTTGTTGAGTGCGATATAAGCAAACCAATTGATCAGGTATTACTGCCGTTTTTAGTCAAGCGGCAAAAAATGCGCGGATAACACCCTAAAGAATGAATAGAAAAGTCGTAATTATCGAAAACCCATCGGAATTAGGCGCCGGAACACGAGGAGCAGGAACAGGACCCATCGCGGTTCGACTTCAAGACAATCAGGAAGGAAATACGATTTATGGAAGCATTCCACACAAAACCGTGCTTTCACGCAATGAGGTGTTGAGTTCAACACATAATACACCATCTGCGAAGCATATCTTAAACATCATCGCTCAAAACGAGTTGTTCATTGATGAGGTTCAACATCACTTGAATGCAGGAGATTTTCCGTTAATCGTTTCGGGAGATCATAGTAATGCGCTTGGATCTATAGCAGCAATTAAAGATCAGTATCCAGATAAGCGGTTAGGTGTAATCTGGATTGACGCACATGCCGATTTACATACGCCATACACCACACCTAGTGGTAACGTGCATGGCATGCCTTTAGGAGCCAGTTTGGGTGAGGGATATGAGTCGGTGAATATAAATACGCCAACGGCCGAAACGGAAAAGGCCTGGCATACGTTAACGCACATTGGGAAGAATAAAATCCACCCAAAGGTAAATCCGAGCGACCTGGTGCTCATTGCGATACGTGATCTGGAGGAGCCTGAGTGGCGCGATATCGAAGACAATCGCATTAAGAATTATGTGCCTGCACGTATGTTGAACAAGACCATGGATGAAGTTGCCAATGAAACACTTGATTATCTTAGTGGGTGCGACCTGATCTATGTGTCATTCGATGTAGACTCGATGGACCCTTCAGTGAGTACAGGAACCGGTACCAGTGTACCGAACGGATTAACACTGCAACAAGCCAAGGATCTCTTAACGCACTTTTATGCATCTGAAAAACTGGCGGCACTGGAGATTACCGAAATCAACCCGTTGATCGACGAAAACAATAAAATGGCCCGAGCAGCTCTCGACATAATGCGGCATTTGTTGCTGAGCTAATTGAACACCACTTACGGTTGATGGATCATTGTTGATTGCTGACTTTCAATACGTTATCCGACATCACGAATCCAGTGATACTGCCATTGCTATTGCCATTGCTATTGCGATTGCCATTGACATTGCATAACAATTGAATTTATCTATTCGGGCAGAATTTACTCTGGTTATCTGAATTCACCGAATCGGATCCATCATTACCGCTTTGCTCCAGTCTCGGCGTTCGAATACCGGTGGGACTTCGTTTTCACCAGCCGATTCAAAACAGCCTGTTGATCCACAATACACAGGTCGGAGTGCATCAAACTCCTGAAGCACATATTTGCCTTTTTCACTAAACACCAGGGCATTGTTCGATTGATCTAAGGCAATCGGCAGGTCATCCGCATCGTCATAACGGTAAAAAGTAGTATCTGAACTACTGGCGAACACCAGATGAATGACGCCACGGTTACCGCTGGCAACTGGAATTAAACTAAAATCGGTGTAGACCTCATAGATTGTTTTGGATGTATCCACAAGGCATCCCAGATACCGAAAGTCATAAGCTACTGGAATTTCGCTGGCAGGTGCATTTTGCCAATATTGCGCGGTATCGTATTTCTGAAGTAACGAATTGAATTGTTGGGCAGATGCGTCGTCTAGTGCATAGGTAGATTGTTGATTGTCCGAATGCGTACATTGAATAAAGATTAGTGATAAAATCAAGACTCCAACTTGTTTCATATAGTTATAACGTTTAATACCACAGTGCAGTGCGTTTAAGATCGATGGGTTTCAGGTTGCACATACCTTAAGTACGTTATTGGGCAAAGTTTGAACCTTAACCTGAATTAACATGAATGGATGATCTGGACCGGTCTTTGATTTGCCAATTCCGGCCCCCGATAATGACCGATAGACTTCGAATCAATTTACAGAACAACGGGCATGGGGCAGATGCAAATCGTCCATTTATCTGAACGAATTCCCCTAATTTTTATGCGAAAATGACTGGTTTTAACACTTTTAAAGTGATATCTTTGATAAGCTACTTATTTATCTTACAGAAAATTATTAAACATACATGAGTCTCTATCAATCTACAATTGAAGGAGGTGCTGCCTTGATGCAGTATTGTTCGCTGTTCGATTCCAATCAAAACCCAATTCTGGTTCTAGACTCCGATGGAGTTATGGTATACTGTAATCAGGCCTTTCGCCTGCGTTTTGGGCACACGCCTGAACAGCTGCTATCTTACCCAGAGATAAGTGAACCATGGGAAGACCACATCCAACACATCAGTAATTCTGCCAACGAAGAAGTTCTTAAAGACAAGCAAACCCGTGTTGAATTCCGACGCCTGCAGCTTCAGGACGAGTTATACATCATGGTGTCGTTACCTCAGGATTTGGAGGTATATAATAAGGTGAGCGACCTGCATAACAATGATAGTAATCGCATGGCCGCTGCCGATAAGAACCTGATCGACAAGGTGTTAAACAATGCACCGGACGCGGTTCTGGTAATGGATTTCGAAGCGAAATCGATCTTAAAAGTAAATGAACGTGCGGAACAGTTCTTTGGATATTCCAACGAGGAGTTTCAA
>DIYD01000283.1 GCA_002428905.1 Bacteroidetes bacterium UBA6063
CTGGGATTTTGGTAACGGAAACTCCTCCAGTGCTCAAGACAGTCTGAATTATAGCTATTCGGCGGCCACTACGCACAACGTCGTTTTAATAGTAGAGAGCGCTGCTGGTTGCAGTGATACTTTGGAGAAAACGGTTGCCATACATCCAAGTCCTACAGCAGATTTCAGCATAGACGATTCATTACAGTGTTTCAATGGACATACGTTCAACTTTGGCAACACTTCAAATATGAATTCTGGCACGGTGCAAACTGTGCTTTGGGATTTCGGAGACAACAACACATCATCGGGGAATAATCCCGCACATAGTTATGCCGCACCAGGGACCTATACAGTTACTTTATCGATCACATCCGACCAAAACTGTATGTCGGACCTGTTGAAACCCGTAACCGTGCATCCAAGTCCGGAGGTTGCATTCACAGGCGGAATCACATGCGAAGATGAATTACTAAACTTTGTAAATACGAGTTCCATCGCCTCGGGAAGTCTTGCAGATTTTGAATGGACATTCGGTGATGGAAACACGTCACAGCTGAGCGACCCATCGAATACCTATAGCAATGCTGGTATTTACGAGGTTAAGCTTATTGTAACTAGTGATCAGGGGTGTAAAGACTCCTTGATCGATAAAACAGCTGCTACGGTTAACGCTAAACCAGACGCGGACTTCTCCTATGCAACAGTAAGCTCTTTTGACGCTCAAACAGAAGTGGAATTCACATCCCTTACGGCTAACGCATCTTCATTCACCTGGTGGATAAACAATGCTATACAGGGCAATGCTTCGACCATAAATCACGTATTCCAGGATACAGGAACATTTATGGTAGCGTTGCACGTAGGCAATAGCGATGGTTGTAACGACACCATTGAAAAACCCGTTTTCGTAGTGCCCGATGCTGTGCTTCGTGTACCAACGTCATTCTCTCCGAATGGAGACTTACTGAATGATGTATTCAAGCCTTTAGGTGTTCGATTCGTTCGGGAATATGAGGTAGAAATATTCAACCGTTGGGGCCAGCAGGTATACGCTTCAAACGATCCGTCTCAAGGCTGGGATGGTAGTTTTAACGGTGCACCTGCACCAACCGGGCAGTACCTGGTTACCGTTGTTGTTATTGACTTTAACAACGAGCGCGTTAAGTACAATGGATTATTATCCCTTATACGGTAGCACTGAATTACATACATTTGAAATATGATTTCAAATGCACCACTGGCAGAACGGATGCGGCCTGCCAAACTTGATGAATACATAGGTCAACAGCACATTGTTGCTCCCGGTACTCCGTTGTATAATTCGATTCAAAGTGGTGCTATACCTTCAATGATTTTTTGGGGACCTCCGGGTGTAGGTAAAACAACGCTCGCTAAAATCATATCCAATGAATTAAATCGGCCATTTTTCATTTTAAGTGCAACCGATGCTGGTGTTAAACAGGTGCGCGAAGTCATTGAAAAAGCGGAGAAAGCTCGCTTTATGGGGCACCACAATGCTGTTCTTTTTATTGATGAGATTCATCGGTTTAACAAATCGCAACAGGACAGTTTACTTGGTGCGGTTGAGCAAGGTGTAATTACACTTATCGGTGCAACAACGGAGAATCCCTCTTTTGAAGTGAACGCGGCCTTGTTGAGTCGATGCGAGGTCTATGTGCTTCAATCGTTGAAGGCTGAAGAACTCACACAAGTAGTGCATCGAGCTGTAAAACAAGACAACGTGCTCAAGAAAAAGAAAATCATTCTAAAAGAGCTCGATGCGTTAATGGTTTTGTCTGGTGGCGATGCCCGGCGTATCCTCAACACACTTGAGATTGTAGTCAATACAAAACCAGAAGCGAAGCAAATTACAATTACAAATGAGTTGGTTGAAAAGTCGGTACAACAGAACCGTATTATTTACGATAAAACAGGCGACCAGCATTATGATATTATTTCCGCATTTATTAAATCCATGCGTGGCAGTGATCCCAATGCTGCCGTGTATTACCTGGCGCGAATGATCGAAGGTGGTGAAGACCCGATTTTCATTGCGCGTCGAATGGTAATACTGGCAAGTGAAGATATCGGGAATGCGAACCCAACTGCCCTTGTGCTGGCTACAAATGGATTGCAGGCAGCTCAGGCTATTGGCTATCCCGAATGCCGAATCATTCTATCGCAGGTAGCCGTATATTTGGCTACATCACCCAAAAGCAACTCTACGTACAAAGCCATTGGCAAGGCCCAGAAAACCGTTCGGGAAACAGGCAACCTTCCCATACCAATGCACTTGCGTAATGCTCCAACCAGGTTGATGAAAGACCTGAACTATGGAGTTGGCTATCAATATGCCCACGATTTTGGTGGTTTTGTCAACCTCGAATTTTTGCCAGAAGACATACAGGGAAGCGTTTTTTACGAACCGGGTAACAACGCACGTGAAAATGAAACACGGAAGCGTATGCAAGCCTATTGGAAGGAAAAATACGGCTACTGAAACAATTTAAACACAACGGTAAGACGGTTGGAGAATGACATTTAACGGTAGGAGGTTTACGCTTGTCAGACTTGTACCCAAAAATCATCTTTGAGTATTGAGTTGGCAGGTAAACCAGACGCCCAGTTGTTTAATGTATGGGTAATAATTGATGGCGGTCATCTTTCACCAAACGGGATGACCGCTAATCATTATTGAGATCAACCTTGACACCTAAACTGCAACGGCACCTTTTATGGTTGGATGTGGGTCGTAATTCAACAATTCAAAGTCTTCATACTCGAATGCAAATAAATCCTTCACTTCTGAATTGATTTTCATGGTCGGATATGGTCTTGCCTCTCGGCTCAATTGAAGCTCTACCTGTTCAAAATGATTTGTGTATATGTGTGCATCTCCGAACGTGTGCACGTACTCGCCCGGTTCTAATCCGGTTACCTGAGCAATCATCAAAGTTAATAATGCGTAGGACGCAATATTAAAGGGTACACCAAGAAAAAGATCCGCACTGCGTTGGTACAGTTGGCAGCTCAATTTACCATCTGCTACATAAAACTGAAACATGCAGTGACATGGACTTAATGCCATTTTGGGCAGGTCTCCTACATTCCAAGCATTTACAATTATTCTTCGGCTATCCGGATTATTCTGAATAAGATTCAATACGTTTGAAATCTGGTCTATCGTTTCTCCGTCAGCTGTTTCCCAGCTTCGCCATTGCTTACCATACACCGGACCCAAATCGCCATTCTCATCTGCCCATTCATTCCAGATCCGAACTTTATTATCGGTAAGGTATTTGATATTGGTGTCTCCTTTAAGAAACCACAACAGTTCATAAATGATCGACTTGAGATGAACTTTTTTGGTTGTGATTAGCGGAAAGCTATCCTTTAAATCGAAACGAAGCTGACCACCAAAAACACTGCGTGTGCCGGTACCGGTTCGATCAGATTTGTCGGTTCCGTTTTCGTATACATATCGTAAAAAGTCTTCGTACTGTGTCATGATGCCTTCTGCATTTGTGGGAGATTCTGAGTTTCAAAATAAGCTAACTTAAACGTTTTCTTTTCAACATTATTTGAACCTTTAATGTTAGTTTTGCGTTTTGGAAAAGACAGAGTATGGCAGTAGCAATAAAGTTACCAAAAATGAGCGACACCATGGAAGAGGGTGTCATTGTTTCATGGCAAGTTAAAGTAGGCGATGAAATTAAGTCTGGAGACATTTTAGCTGAGGTTGAAACCGACAAGGCGACAATGGATTTAGACAACTACGAGAAAGGAACCGTTTTGCATCTAAATGCAAACGAAGGTGATACGATTCCGGTGGATAGCGTGATCGCTATTGTCGGGAAGAAAGGGGAAGATTTCGCAGATTTACTAACTGCAGTCCCAAGTGCACCTGCGGCAGAAGAAGCACCTGCAAAAGAAGAGGTCGCAGCACCTGTAGCAGAAGCACCGGCTGCTTCGCCCGCTCCGGCTGCACCGGTTACGATTTCATCCAACGGACGAATTTTTGCGTCTCCGCTCGCCAAAAAAATGGCCACGGAAAAAGGATATGATTTAAACCAAATTTCAGGCACAGGTGAAGGCGGACGTATTGTAAAACGTGATATTGAAAACTTCACTCCTTCTGCAGTACCAGCTGCTGCAGTAAGTGGTGTAGAATCGTTTGAGACCATTCCTGTTTCTCAAATGCGCAAGACCATTGCACGTCGTTTGAGTGAGAGCAAGTTCACGGCACCACACTTCTATTTGACCATGGAAATTCGCATGGACAATGCCATTGCTGCGCGCAAGCAAATGAATGAATATTCTGACGTGAAGATTTCGATGAATGATGTCATTGTAAAGGCCGCAGCCATTGCATTGCAAAAACATCCGAAAGTAAACTCTTCATGGTTAGGCGATAGCATTCGTATCAATCACCATATTCACGTTGGTGTGGCTATGGCAGTTGACGAAGGCCTGTTGGTTCCGGTTGTAAAATTTGCGAATTCGAAATCGCTTTCTCAGATTAGTGCTGAGGTAAAAACTTTCTCCGCGAAAGCGAAAGATAAAAAGCTTCAACCTGCGGATTGGGAAGGCAATACATTTACCATTTCAAACCTTGGTATGTTCGGTATTGAAGAATTTACGGCCATTGTAAATCCACCAGATGCGTGTATCATGGCAGTTGGTGCAGCCAAAGAAACGGTTGTTATCGACAATGGAGAAATGAAGGTTGGAAACGTAATGAAAGTAACCCTCTCCTGCGACCATCGAGTTGTTGATGGTGTAGTTGGGTCTCAATTCTTACAAACGTTCAAAGAATTGCTGGAAAATCCGGTTAAGTTGTTGGTTTAGACCGGTAGACTTAAAGATTTTAAGATATTTAGACTAAAAAGGCGAACCAGTTGGTTCGCCTTTTTTATGTTTTTGAAATTTACAACTTGGTGAGTTTTGGTGAGACATTAATCCCAAATGTAACTTGGGTACCTGAATATCCCGGAATGTCTATGGGCTTCTTTCTATTAATCGAATACTGATAATAAAAATTGATATCATTAAACAGAAAGTTTATGGCAAAATCTAATCCGTGATATACTGTTGGGTCAATTATTTGTCCTGCAACTACAAAGGTATTATTTGCAAAATCACCTTTTATGCTTCTGTTCACATAGTCCAGATTAAGTGTCAAATTGATTTTATTATTCACTATTGCCGAACAATCAAACGGCTTATAATAAATTCCTATTCTAGTGGTCAGAGGAGAGGCTTCCACATAATCACTGCCAAATTTCCAAAGCGATTTACTGGCCTGATACCCTATTCTACAACCTATCGATTTCTTGAGACGTATGTTAGAATTTAAGGTTATCCCTCTTCCCCGAATATTTGGGGAGAATAAAGCGGAACCAAAATTATTCAATGTAGTTATCTCTATAGTATCTAAAGGGTTAAATGTAAAATATAAGTCCGTTGATATACGAGATGAAACAAGGTTAAACCCGATACTTCCATTTACATTCGAGCCTAAGTCTTCTGTGTTTACGTTCCCGATGTTGGCAAAACTACCCGCTCCCCCATATATAAAAGCCGAATCGAGTTTAAAAAATTCATCTTTGACCAACCGACTAAATTCTTTTCGTCCATCACTCTTCTCCTTTTCCCATCTTGTACTATCGGACGGAGTTGGTGTCATTCTCTTATCTTTCAAACTGTCTTTTGCCAATCTACCTTTATCCAAGGTCTGGCTGTTAAATGTGGAATATGGTATTATTATGTGCCGCGTAAAGCCCTGGCTATAAGATTCAACTGCCAAACTCATGATTGCAAGTAATAATAGTAATCGTGTTTTCATAATACTGTTTTTGCTAAAATTAACAGCACCTGAACACCGATTCAATACCCTTTAAGGTATACGTTTAGAGATACTTAGTTGTGGTTAGTTAGTTCGAAAAATGAAGCTACCTACCCAACTTCATCAAGTCATTAAAGCCTTTCTCCTCAAATAGGTTTAAATTCAATTTGAATGTGATGCGTTGTCCCAGGTTATCAATACCCTGTAAAGCCTGCGCTTCCTGAATCATATTCGAGCTGAATAAAGGCAAGTAAACCTCGAGGAAATCACGGATCACGTTCACCTGCAAGCCTCCGTTGTAAATGAATGCTTCACCTTCCTTAACATTCGGCGTTTGATCGATATCGGCAAACGTAAACACATCAAAATATACCGATAAAGGGAGTTTTAAGGGCAGATCAGAAACAAGGTTCAAACCCAATACCCAATTATCCATATTGGCGAATGTACCTGGCTCTTTCAGGAATACATCGGTTTGAGTAACCTGACGACTGAACAAACCCTCAGTAGCAGCCCGACCCATCAATATCTGATCATACGTATAATCCCACCTACCGGCAGCGGATTCCATTCGATAATGGAAGGCTCCGTCATCCGAAGGGTCGATAAACACCCCTCCAAATGCACGTATATCCAGCCCTTTCTTTGGCATGTCGTAATTGATGTGCTTCTTCCATTCTACATTCAACTTGGCAAATAAATCCGAACGCTCTTCTTCGACTACCATCATTGAAGTTGTATCATACCGATGAAAATTGGTTTGTGGTATACCCACCTGTAGTTGTACTTTAAGACTTGATGGATTTAAGGCCTTGGTATTTTTAGATAGATAAATGAGGTCTGCAAACTGATTTGGGGCCTGAACCATGATCTGCCTTCTACCAAGTGCACGACCACTATCGTTGGCCAAAGAGGCTATCATCGTCTCCTGATCAAAATTGGGAGAAATGGATATTTGTGTAGCTTGAAGTGTTAAACTTCGGTTTCGTTGACCTCGCTTATGCCCTTCTCTAAAGTTAAAGCGCACAAACGGCCGCAATTTCTCGTACGAAAACTCGCCATCACCAATACCGAATCGTGCAGCCTTCATGCCTACATTTAAGAAATTAAACGAAGCATTTCTGTAAAAGCTGTAGTTGACATTGGCGTAACCATTTATGTCGTTAGTACGCGGACTAAACAACGGTGCCGCCGAGAAACTCAAACGTTTTGTCGGCAACTCGAAGTTATTAAACCACAGACCAACCATGAATTTGTTGTGCGTATTCCAGGCAATTAACGGTGTTACATTTAACGTCGTGCGATTGGGATCATCCAGAACAGACATAAACTGCAGTTTAAGCGGTTCTACCCGTTTGAATGCACCTGAGGTTCGTATCGTATTGTTTTGACGACGATATTCTGGCAGCACTTCATAGGGATCAATCTTCACCACATCAAAATCCGCTCCTGACAAATCGACTTCGTTAGCCCCTTGATGTCCTTCTACCCAGATTTGTTTCACAAAAACGCCTTCTTTGAATAGCCCAATCGGATAGGGTCCCGGAATCCCACCTTTATTCAGAACTGTTACCTGAGTTCCCGCGATTTCCGTTACTGCATAATCCAGATGCTTCTCCGTATTGATCAAACCCTGAAAGAACCAGTCCAGGTTTTTCCCCGACACCTCTTCGAATACGTCTTTGATATCTCCCGGTAATGGATGTTTGTATTTCCAGCGATTGAAATACGTTTGAAAACACTTATCTAACATACGTTGTCCCAAATAGGACTTTAGATAAGCAAAAGCTGCCGACCCCTTGCCGTACACCATCAAGCCGTAATTGGCATTGGTGAGATGTGCACTATGTGCTCCAATAGCCTGATGCATTTCCATTGTTTCAAGTTGTTTGGCCCCGATATCCATAGCCAAATCGTTGATACCTGAAGGGCTGAATCGGGTCTTTTCCAATGTAGGTTTCGGTTTCTTATCCTCATGATGCATGGCCTCATGTTCGAAATACGAGTTAATTGACTCGTCCATCCAGGGGTAGTTACGTTCATCGTTTCCGAGTATGCCATAAAACCAGTTGTGGCCCACTTCATGTACAATCACCTCTTCGTTCATAATGGCCAATACAGTGATCATAGGATATTCCATACCACCACCAGCCTTCAAGGCCCCTTTAACGATGGAGCAGTGGCTGTATGGGTATGGCCCGCAATGATCGGAATAGTACTGCAGTGCCGTTTCAATGTGCTTGGTGTAATCCAATCGGTTCGAAGCCGCATAAACAAACGTCTCTACAACCTGGCCATTTTTCAACGTAACTGCGTCTTTTTTCACGTTAAAATTCTTATCGGCAAACCAGGCAAAATCATGAATATTGTCCTGAATGTATGTAATGGTTTTGTAGGTAGATGACGATACAATATCGGACTTGGGGTTTACCGGTTCATCTACCCGGTCCTGGATAAATTCTTTTTCAGACTCCTCTTGTAATTCTCCGGTAGCAGCTACAATGTAATTATCAGGTACAGTAATCCGCACTTCAAATTTTCCAAACTCAGAATAGAACTCACCCTGATCAAGGTAAGGGATGGTGTTCCAGCCGTTCACGTCATAAACCACGGGTTTCGGGTACCACTGTGTCATTTGATACCCCTGGCCTTCGTGACCAAAGCGAGAGAAACTACCCGGAATCTTCACACGGAATGGTGTGGATATGGTAACGCTCTCGCCACTTTTCACGGGTGTGGTCAACTGTAACTCGCACGCGTCGATCATGCCATTTGCATACGTCCACTTCACTGCTTTCCCATCCACGTTAAACGAAAGGCTATCGATGTAACCTTTCTCATCGGCATCCGAAAAATGGAATTTGGTAGAACCGTTGCCTAATTGCTGTCGGGCAAAAGCCGTGTTTCGGTTTTTATAGCCATTCGGCCAAAGATGGAAATAAATCGATCGAAGTTCATTTGGCGAATTATTTGTGTACACGTATGTAGCATTACCGTCTAACATGTGGTCGACGTCATTGAGCTTAACATCAATGGTGTAATCTACACGTTGCTGCCAGTCCGACTGACGAATCTTAAGCTGGGCTGTCGTTGTAAGGCAAAAGAGCAGACTTAGTGTTGCGGTTATTAATCTCTTCATCTATTATTTATATGGAAAATTTGTGGGCAAAATACGTATAATATTCGTCTTTGGTAATGAATTCTATTATACGTTTTGGCTAGTTTTGCTAGAAATAAGGCAGCATGGATGGAGAGGAAATAACAGATGGGGAGCTGAAGGCCCTGATCAATCGATTTGAACAAAATAACTCCGACGATGAGTTCGATTACTATACACCGGAGAACCTTACGCACCTTATCGATTACTACATTGAAAAACCGAACTATAAGACGGCCCTAAAAGCCTGTCAGATTGCCATTGACCAACATCCATTCGATGCAACCTTCTATGCCAAAAAAGCCTTCATTCATACCATCACAGACAACACGGATCTCGCCTTACAGCTAATTGATGTAGCCCTGGATTTGGATCCAAATCATCCAGACTACCTGGGTCAAAAGGGAAGCATCCTCGAATTGCTGAACCGCCCGCTCGAATCGCTGGAACTATTCGATATGGCCCTGGAAAACGGTGCGGATGAAAACGACATTCTGGTACTGAAGATGTTTGTCTACTTCAACATCGGAAATACGTCGTTGGCCTTAAGTATGATTGAGCAAATCTTCAGTAAGAAAATTGAGGAAGACCGCTTAATACTTGAATCGCATTTCTGTCTGCAACTCATGGATGCATATGAAGACGGTGTGCGCATTTTCACTTCGTACCTTGATAACGATCCGTACCACGAGGTTGTCTGGTTAACACTTGGGCAGATATACATGGCTGTCGGTAATACCGAAGAGGCATTGAGTGCTTTTGAATTTGCCATCGCCATTGATGATGAATATGCTGAAGCGCATTTCGAAAAAGGGCAGTGTTTGATTGAAATGAGCCGGTTTATGGATGCGTCTGTCGCCTTCGATGAGTACATCAAACTTGAAGGGCCAGACCAATTTGCCTATGTGAATTTAGGCGACTGTTACAAGGCCATGAATCGAATTTCGAAGAGCCGGATGTATTACAAACTGGCACTGAAAGCTGACCCTAAATTTGGGCATGCCTGGCACGGATTGGGGCAAACCTATGTTTTGGAAGGAAAGCACCACGAAGCGCTATCCTTTCTAAAGAAGGCCAGCAACATGTTACCCGATGATGAGTACATTTTGTTGGAACTGGTGAAAACCCAGATCACTATTGGCCAGATTGCCGAAGCTGAAATGACTTTGGAAGACATGAAGGAAAACACACCTTATCGTGAATCGGTATGGTTGTTATTGGCAAGTCTCCAACACCAGTATGGCGAAACGGCTGAAGCGATTGATACGTTGTACGAAGGACTCAAACTAATTACCCAAAGCGCGAAGCTCTATTATAAGCTGGCCGCCTATTGTTTTTTAACCGACCGCAAGTCAGAAGGCTTTGAGCGATTGACAGACGGGCTATTACTGAACTACGACGAGCACATGTTGCTATTCAGTGATGCTCCAAATCTGGAACGCATTAAAGCCATCACCGATATTATAGATTTATACAAAAACGAAAAATAACGTAATGAACGAAACATACAATTATCAATTACCCAACCTACCAAAGCGAACGACTAAACCACGTGAAAAAGGTATGACCATGGTAATGGATAAAGGGTTAAGTATCAGAGAGGTAGAAGATTTCTTAGCCACCACCCAGGAATATGTTGACATTGTCAAACTAGGTTTTGGAACATCCATAGTAACGCCGCGTCTTCAGGATAAGATCAACCTCTACAAAGAAGCTGGTATACCGGTTTATTTTGGTGGAACCTTGTTTGAGGCCTTCCTGATTCGCAATAAACTTGAAGACTACATGCGCCTACTTGACAAGTTTGGAATCACACATGCCGAAGTAAGTGATGGTAGTATTGAAATCAGCGAGGAAGAGAAGTGTAGTTACATATCGAAACTGGCGAAGGACTTTACCGTACTTTCTGAAGTTGGTTCAAAAGATGCGGAGAAGATCATCCCTCCGTACAAGTGGATTGCCATGATGAAAGCAGAACTGGAAGCTGGAGCGTGGAAGGTTATCGCCGAAGCACGTGAAAGCGGAACGGTGGGCATCTTCCGAAAGTCTGGTGAGGTACGTTCAGGTCTTGTTGAAGAGATTTTAACGCAAATTCCTCAGGAGAAAATCCTTTGGGAGGCACCTAAAAAGGTTCAGCAGGTATGGTTTATAGAGCTTTACGGCAGCAATGTGAGTTTAGGAAACATAGCCCCGAATGAAGTGATCCCATTGGAAACCTTGCGCATCGGGCTGCGTGGTGACACGTTCAACTTCTTCCTGAACCAGGAATAACGGACTTTTTCGTATATTAGGGATGTGAAGAAAACATCCGCACTCCTTCTGTTTCTGGCTTTCTTTTCTACTGCATTGGCTCAATGGCAGTTTGGCATCGGTTTTAGCGCCGTAAACAAAGCTACGCGTTTTTCAGAATCCACACTACCTTTAGGAGGTAGCACAGTATTATCTGCTCGTTCACCCTCCATGTTGGGTAATGAATCGAATTGGTTCCTGAGCAGTGGTATTGCCCTGCAAGGTGGAAGCTCAGGCACGAAGTGTATCGACATCAATAAGACTACATCACGACTGTACGACAACAGTCTGGTTGCACACACACTGGACATTCAATTTGGTAGAACGTTAAACAATTGGATCGTATTGACCGAAGCACTTGGAGGCCATCTACGGGTGTATTCCGGATATGAAGAAAACCAGCAGGGGGCGAAGGAAATACTTTCAAACTCAAGGGTATTCAGATACGGCGTCGGGTTAGGTGTTGGGTATCAATTCAATGAAGATGTTAAACTACTGCTCGGAACGCGATTCACGCGTAGTGGTTCTGTTGACTATCTGGATCTAAAATCGATCCGATTACTGGAAGCCAGTACGTCCAAAGTCGGGTACACCGTGGCTACATCGGACTACTCTGATCTGTTCTCGGTTGGACTTACGTTCGTATTTATCTGCAGCCATTAAATGAGCCTAAGCTTATACTTATTTGAAGATATAGTATATGGAGTAGCATTATCGAACAAATAGATTCCCCAGGTTGTTATTATAGTTAAACGCACGGTTGTTTTTCGTTTACTGAAGAATAGCC
>DIYD01000157.1 GCA_002428905.1 Bacteroidetes bacterium UBA6063
CTTAACCAGGTCGATACCGTGATAAGTGCCATTTGGGAAATAGTATTTGAAATCTGTAGCCGACTTATTCCCTGAGCCTGCGTCTAACAAGGTAAAAGCCTTGTTGCCAAACTCCTTTTTGAGGCGGACAAACTTAGACGGCATTTTTATGGTTTTAACGATCGACATAGGGAAAAAAATAGAGCGGCAAAATAAAATGAAAAAGAGGACAAAAGCATTACGCCATGTCCTCTTACTTCGTTGTATATGTGTTTCGTTACTTCTTGTCGGAAGTATCCTTATCGTTGTTCTTGCCTTTGATCGGTTTCGCATCCTCTACCTGAGCTTCGCGAATCTGATTGGCTTCGTCCTGAATCTCATCCATCGACTTCCCTTTTAGAAAGTCCGGAAGTTGCAGACCCGCCATATTAAATACATCTTGCAATGGCGGAACACTCTGGTACAAACCCGACATAAAGTTAGCCGTGCTACTCTTACCATCTCCACTATTTCCTCCATCCCAAACGGTAATCTTGTCGATTTGAATGTTCTGAATGGCCTCAGATTGAAGTCGAACGAGCTCGGTCAGTTTATCTGCTATCAACAGCATGGCGGCATCTCTGCTATTGTTGCCAGCCGCTTGCACAATCGCATCCAAACCACTCGCCTGTTTCGTAAGGATTTCGAAAATACCTCGTGCTTCCGCTTCTTTCTTCAAGTAAATGGCGTCGGCCTCCCCTTTCGCAATTCTTCGGATTTGTTCTGCTTCAGCCTCTGCATCAATCTCCACCTTTTCCTTACCAATATTTGCAGGTACAATTACGTTGGCTACCTGACTGGCGCGATCTCTATCGGCACGTTGCATTTCGGCTTCTTTCTCTGCAGCATAGGCTTCTTCCAGCGCTTTTGCTTCTTTTACTTTCTCTGCTGCAATCGCCAATCTTCGAGCTTCAGCCTCCGCCATACGACGCTCGGCATCAGACTTCGCTATAGTCACCTTCGCCTCGTTTTCCCCTTCTACCGCCAGGGCGTTTGCTTCAGATGTTTTCACACGTTCTTCCTGCTCAGCTCGGGCCTCTCCAATTTTTGCTTCAGCCATCGCAGATGAAACCTGGATACGCTCCTTTTGTTCCGCAACAGACTCTCCAATCTTCGCATCGGCATTTGCTGCGGCTACCTTAACACGCTCATCCTGAACAGCTATGGCCTCACCAATCGAACCGTCTCTGTTCTTTTCGGCAACACTCTTACGTGCATCGTTAATCGCCTTTGCAGCTGCTTCTTTACCCAACGCTTCGATATAACCCGACTCATCACGGATATCGGTAAGGTTCACGTTAATCAGCTTTAGACCTACCTTTTTTAATTCCGCTTCTACGTTGTTCGATACGTTGGCGAGGAACTTATCTCTATTGTTATTGATTTCTTCAATATCCATGGTTGCCACAACCAAACGCAACTGACCAAAAATAATGTCCAGTGCCAGGCTGTGAATGGAGTTCTTGTCTAAACCCAGTAAACGCTCGGCGGCGTTATTCATTACACCAGGTTCAGTACTGATACCAATCGTAAATCGCGAAGGAACATCCACACGGATGTTTTGTCTACTCAGGGCGTTCGTTAGGTTTACTTCAATCGATTGTGGTGTAAGATCAAGGAAAGCGTAATCCTGAAAAATTGGAATTACGAAAGCCGCACCACCGTGTATACATTTTGCCGAAAGTGAAGTGTTGTCAGCACCTTTACCCACTTTACCGTATACAACCAAAATTTTGTCTGAAGGACATCGCTTGTAACGACGGAACAAGGCAATGAGCATTACGAAGACAAAAATGACCAGGGCTACTATGCCCAATACAATGTTATCCATAGAGTTTATTTATAAATATTAATTAATGATTAGTTACTACTTAATTCTCAACCTTGTTCACCAGTAAGATGTGGTCGTTAATCACATTTTCTACTTTGATGATTTTACCGGTTGGTATTTCTTCACCCGTCGTCATGGCATCCAGTTCGCGCAGAGTTCCCTGTACTTTAAGCTGCACCTTACCCATTCCAGACTGATTTCCGGGTATGGTCAGATACACTTCCCCCAGATTACCAATGGCATTATTCATGACCAACGTTCCGCTGCCCACCATCTTTGACATGAAGTAAAACAAGCTGGCCAAAATTAACATCGCCACCAAACCAGAGGCGAAGGCAAAACCCAGTGTGGCTCCTCTGCCCCATCCCATCTTTATCGCCGCAATACCCATCCATCCGAACATGGTAAGGAAAGCAATGAGGTTTTTGAAGGTAATAAACTGGAAGCCAATACCTCCATCATCGGTTTCCCAATCCGCATCTACATCGTCATGCACATCATGATCGCCTCCAAGTACTGTCATTAGCATGAGTCCAATGAATAACAGCCCCGAAGGGAATGCAATAATCCAGAAAATGCGCTCGAAGGTTTCCTTCTGTTGCCACCAAATGTCTAAGTCCATGTGTTGATTAATTATTTACGTACCAAATATACATATTCTACGAATCGACTGACAGAAAAGTTACATGGAACCAAGGGTTCAATGTGTAGATGTGAAAATATGCAAATGTGTAAATTTCAGAGTTTTGATCAGCTTAAACCATTTTCACATTTACATACTTCCAAATTTACATATTGGTTAAAGCTACCTTTCATTTTCGTAATACACCTTGTAATACTTTCGGCCGTCGTCGTCTAAGCCGCGTTCAATCCAGTCGCGTTTTCCGTGTATGTAGATGTGAAAGTTTTTATCCAG
>DIYD01000274.1:0-29349 GCA_002428905.1 Bacteroidetes bacterium UBA6063
CTTCTGAAGTACTTATCTCAAACCGGGAGCAATTGCTTTCGGGCATTTCCATCACTGCCGCCGTAGAAGGCGTGCGTCCATTAATGATCGAGACACAGGCTTTAGTTAGTACTGCGGTTTATGGAACACCTCAACGAAATGCAAATGGGTACGATTTACGAAGGCTTAACATGCTGTTGGCCGTGTTGGAAAAACGATGCGGATTTAAGCTTGGCGCGCAAGACGTATTTGTGAACATCGCCGGTGGATTGAAACTGGATGACCCTGGTACGGATTTGGGCATTGCTGCTGCGATTCTTTCATCGTATGAGAACATTCCGCTTCCTACCTTTACTGCTTTTGTAGGTGAAATTGGACTTTCAGGTGAGGTGCGTGCTTCGCGGCGCATGGATCAACGTGTTGCTGAGGCAGAAAAATTGGGCTTTGATGAAATTCTGATCCATGCCGGCAGTGTTAAAAACCTAAAACCGAAATCCATCAAACTCATTGGGGTGAAAAATATTATGGAAGTAGCTGAGTACTTGTTCGGCTAGTATCCGAAAAGTAAAGCGCATAAGCCGCTTCCACAAAACCAAATCCAAACCGGTCCAGCGTTGCGTCGGTTTGCAACAACATAATTACATCTTTTGATTCGATGGCTTGCTGTAAATCCAGGTCTTCAATCATCAATTGATTCGTAAAGTGTTGAGGGTATACCTGTTTAAAATAATACCAGAACTCACCCGAATCAGAAGCCATGGTACTCAAACCAATGTTAAATAAGCCCCAATAATAACTATCGGCAATGACAGCCGTTTTTAGACCCGGCTTAGGTGTTTTGGCAAAATCGTGTTTTGGATACATCATGGTGAGATTTGGGATATCCGACAATAAGTTCATTCCATCTTCCACATCGGCATCTGACCCTTGCGCAATTGAACTTAATTCTCCATCGGAATATTCGAAACCAGGTTGATAAGGGAACTTCTGCTGCCAGTATTTAGAAATGGAATCGGTAGCCAGCACCATCCCATATTTGCTCCAGTGAATGCCGGTATTCGGCAACAGTGGATAAGACGCCGTATCCTTCATCTGTCTGAACCATCGATGAAAGTCGAGGTATTCGAAGCCTTGCTGATCCATATGGTGTGTAAACCGATCGTAATTGGTAGAGTCGATTTGATACTGCCAATAGTATTCCGGTATGTGCTCCGCATAGAAACTGCCTTTTCCTGGTGCGAAAAGCATGTACAAATCCACATTAAGTTGTTTGAGCGTATCGCGTAATCGCACCATTTTTGTCACATAATCCTTAATTAGGCTGTCTCCCAGATAATCCATTCCGAGATGTGCTTCAATGTATGGTGTCTCATAGAGGTAGTCGTTGGCTCCAACGATCACATATTTTGCGTTAGCGGCATTAAACCACCGGTAATCTAGTTCGTTCACTAAACGAACCAAAGGCTCCTGAAAGCCGAAGGCATCTGTACAATACGTATCGGCTTTCTTTTGATAAGATCCATTAAGCCAGGTAGTTAAGGTGATTTTCGGTTTAGATAAGGACGTATGGGCGCCTTTTAACGGCTTAAATTGCCAGAAATCAATGTTTCGTTGTAAACCACTGATCAGAAACAACGCAGTAATTATAACGACCCAAACGTGATATGTCCGTTTTGAAATCAAAACCTAAAATAGATAAATGGGTTAAAGGATCCGGTTGCCAAACTACCAACACTCCAGGTAAATAATACCAGTGCAAGAACACCATATATATTCAAGCTACGTACATCATAGTCCTGATTATAAAAGTGATTCGACCATTTCTTACCCCATGGAGTTAGTGCAATAAATGAGAAGAATACGGCTAAGGCCAACGTAACCATCAGTTTTTTGCGGTACAGGTATATGGGCATTACACCGTCAAATTCAAATAACGCACTATAATAAGTCATCGCATGACTTGTATCTTCCAGTCGAAAGACAACCCATCCGAGCACAGCAATTAGGAAGGTGATCGGTACGCGTATCGCTTTAAATCTATTGGATTTGGATAACCCCGTTAGGCGTTCCAGAACCAGGAAAAAACCATGAAACGCACCCCAAAGAACAAAGTTCCAGCTGGCCCCGTGCCAAAGCCCTGAAAGCAGAAAAACAATAAAAAGGTTTCGGTACGTTGAACCAGTGCGATTCCCACCTAGCGGTTTGTACAGATAATCCCGCATGAAACTGCCCAGCGTTATATGCCACTTCCGCCAAAACTCTGTAATCGAAATAGAGGTATAAGGCGAGTTAAAGTTCTCTGGAAATCTGAAACCAAGCATGCGGCCAATACCGATAGCCATATCGGAATAACCTGCAAAGTCGAAATAGATCTGGAAGGTATAGCATAAGATGCCAACCCAGGCTACTGAAGAGGTCAAGTCGGTTGGTGCAATAGCCATGATACTATCGGCAGTAGAAGCAAGGGCGTTGGCAATGAGCACTTTCTTGGCCAACCCAATCGAGAATCGAATAAAGCCTTCAACCACTTGTTTACTTCCCCAGGTTCGATCAACAATTTGTTTGGCGATGTCTCCAAATCGAACAATTGGACCTGCAATGAGTTGCGGAAACATCATTATATAGAGCACATAATCCGATGCTTGATTCAGAGGTTTCTGATGCCCACGATAAATGTCAATGGAATAGGTGAGGGTTTGAAAGGTATAAAACGAGATGCCAATTGGCAGGGCAACATCCACCCAGTGAAATCCTTCCAACTGCATTGCCGCCAGGACGGTATTTACATTGTCAACAAAGAAGTTTGCGTATTTGAAGTAGGCAAGTAACCCAAGATTTAAACAGATGGAGGTAGTCAGCCATTTTTTCTTCTCCCTGCGGTTACTGGCACGATGGAGTGCACGAACGACATAGTAGTCAATAATCGTACTCGCCAGTAAAACAAAAACAAACTTTGGAGCTCCCCAGGCATAAAAGACGATACTGCCTGCTAACAACCAGTAGTTCTTCCATTTAGAAGGCACTGCCGCATAAATCAGAAAGAAAATGGGCAGAAAATAGAATAAAAATGTAAGACTACTAAATACCATTGTAAGGCCGACTATCTAAGCCAATCGAACAGTCGGCTAAAGTCGTAAGTCCCGATATCTAATCGTACACCATTCTTGAAAACCAATTGTTTTTTTGTGGATTCAGAAGGGTCGAGCAGTTCCAGATTAACCATGAAATCAGAATCAACGCGCTTAAACTGTTCGCTTACAATTATATCGTCAAATTCTGATATTCTCCGTTTGCTTTTTACCATCTGTCCCTCTTTGAAATGGATATTCGAACCCTCTTGCGTTTGTTTAATATATGTGATGTCTTTAATACTGGTGAACTGCAGGCCCGATGACGTAATTACCGGAATTTTTTTGAAACCACTTTTCAAAATTCCATTCACCATCTTATAAGCCGTATTCATATTTGTGCTTTGTTGAGCCACTTCTTTAACCGCCGTTTGCAATTCTTCAATATCCAGTGGCTTAAGCAGGCACTTGATGCCAGAGTATTTTAGTGCTTTAATGGAGTATTCATCGTACGCCGTCACGAAAATGATATTAAAATCAATTTCATCGAGTTGCTGTAAAATCTGAAACGAGTCTCCTTCTTTCAGGGAGATATCCAGAAATACCAGATCTGGTTTCAGGGATTCTATCGCAGAGATACTTCCAGCAATATCTTCAGCGGTTCCAACTACATTTACTTCAGGGCAAAAAGCGTCAATCAGACTCTTGATTACCTCTCTGCTTTTCAATTCATCATCTACAACCAGGGCTCTAAGCTTCTTCATTTTTCAATTGGTTGATTATGGGTAGGAATAACGTCACTCGGGTACCGGCAGCATTTCCGTCGTCATCGTTTAGGTCCAGAATAAAGAACTCCGGGTTTTCGGGTAAGTCCTGCGTAAGAATCTCTAGTCGTTCACTGGTCATTTGAATACCCTGCGATTTGTGCTTTTTTGTGCGCGAAGCATTGAGTTCAGCACTTCTCTTGCGTCCTATTCCATTGTCTTCGATCTGACAGCGCAGCTTATCGTGATGTTTAATAAAACTGATCCTTAAGGTTCGTTCCCCCTTTTTCTTCGGCAGAAGTCCGTGGATAATTGCATTTTCAACATAGGGCTGGATCATCATACTCGGAACATAAAATTGTTTATCTTTCAGTTGGTCGTCCACGAATATGGTATAGTCCAGTTTCCCTTCAAGCCGTAATCGTTCGAGATCCAAATAGGTGTCTAACCATTCACATTCTTCTTCCAGGGTGATATACTTCACGCGCGAGTTTTGAAGAATCATCCGCATCAAACTCGAGAATTTGGTGAGGTAGGTGTACGCCTCTTTGGGTTCATTCTTCAGAACGAAATACTGGATGGAATTCAAACTGTTGAAAATGAAATGCGGGTTCATTTGGCTACGCAAGGCTTTCAACTCCAGGTCGACCAGTTTATGCTGATACCCCTTAGCGATGCTTTGCGTGCGTTGTCTGAATATTAAACCAATGATTCCAGCAATCAAGAGGATTCCCAGAATCCGAAACCACCAGGTTTGCCAAAATGGGGGGTGTACAATTACACGAATGGACCGGTCGGCAGTGCTTTGATTTCCATGCTCATCTGTTGCACGTACCTTGAAGGTGTGGTCACCTGGACTTAGGTGGGTGTAAAACGCTTCTCTTCGCGGTCCGGATCGTATCCATTCATTATCAAAACCTTCCATTTGATACTCGTAGCGAATCTTCTCCGGATTGGTATATGAGATCGCTGCAAAGCCAAAACTGATCAGGTTTTCATTGTAAGAGATCTCAATTTCATCCAGGTAGTTAATATCCATGGTTAAGTCTACACTCTGGTCACCTTTCTTAAACGATGTAAGCACTAGATCGTATACAGCTTTTGGACGTCTTACTTCTTCAGCCTTGAAGTAATTAAAGCCATCCTGGCCACCAAAATACAAGGTGTTGTCTCTTGTCTTCCAGTAAGCTCCTTCATTGTATTCTAAACCTTGAAGATAGTGTGATAAATCGTATTGAGTAAAGGTCTGATTCACGAAATCGTATTCGATTAAACCATCGTTTGTACTCAACCAGTACTGTTCTTCTTTGCCAGGTAATATGCCGTAAACCACGTCATTGGGTAGACCATTTTGCGACGTTATCGCTGTAAACGATAGCTCTTTACGATCAAAGATATTCAAGCCTCCACTGTACGTGCCAATTAAGAAAGAGTCTTCTGCAATGCGCTCAATACACATTAAGGCGTTTACCGATGGACTTGTAGAGTCTTTCGCGTGTTGCATAACTATAAACGACTCGTCTTCTTTATTAAATATGTGTAGCCCAGATCGGAACGTTACCAGGATGAGTTCATTCCGTTTTGGGTTGTCCATGATTTGGTAAATCGGGTTGTTGTTTAGGTACTTGGTGGAGTATAAACCGTAAGTACCTGTAAGTGGATCAAACTTTACCAGTCCCCAACGGGTCGCGACCCACATGGTACCATCATTGTCTTCCATGATGTGTTGAATGGTGCGTACACGCATTTCTTTTGGTGGCGGGTAGTGCTTGAATTTCTTTGTGTTTCGATCCAGTGAAAACAGACCTTCGTCCCGGCTTCCTACCCATAAGGTTCCGTATTTGTCTTCATAAATGGCACGAATCGACTTCGTTTCAATATCACCGTCTTTCAAAATTGGATAAATCTCAATTTTTGAAGTCTCGGGGTTGAATTCTGCCAGTCCGCCACCCAGGGTGCCAAGCCAAATATGTCCATCGCGCGATTCGTAAATCGAATAGATGTTGTTGCTGTAAGGTTTTCGATCTTTTTCAAATTTGTTGAAGAGATTGAAGAGTTTCAAACTCGGTGCAAACTTGCTGATGCCTACCCTACAACCAAACCAAAGGGTTCCATCATTACTGCGAAAGCCTACATCGACTTCGTCGCCTATAATACTCTGATAGTTATAGGGGTTATGCCGATAGGTTACAAATCGGTCTCCACTAAACTTGAGCAATCCAGCACCATCCGTCCCAATCCATAAATTCCCATCCTGACCATTAAGGATGAAACTGGTAAAGTTGGCTCCTCGAATCCTTGGAGAAGGAATAGCCACTACCTCGTCGGTCTTGGTGTCCCAGATCTGAAGCCCTTGCCCCTTGGTCACCACATATAATTTGGTGCCGAGATGAAGTATGTCATTAACCGCTTGATTCCTGAATGTGTCGAGTTGCCGAAACGTTTTAAAAGCGGCTTGATTATACAATAAAATGCCTCGTAAGGTACTTACCCAGTAACCCAGTCCATTCACCTCTGGTGAGAACGATCGTACATAGTCGTTCGGAAGCTTGCTGTTTTCCCTGGTGTACGAAGTCCACTTGTCTTTTTTGCGATCATAGACGGTCATGCCTCCACCGTCAAGACCAATAAGTAATTGCCCCCGGTTATCGGACGTGATGCAATTGATTCGGTATCTGTTTACCACACTGTCGTGGTCAATCGTAAACGGATAGTGGGTGAACTTTTGTAGCTTTTTGTCAAAACGATCGAGCTGGCCGGTATACATACCCACCCAGATATAGCCTTCGTCGTCTTCATAAATAGCTGTGATATGATTGTTGGCTAACGATGTGGAGTCGCGTAAATCGTGCTTGAATATTTTGAAATCGTAGCCGTCATATCGATGTAAACCTTCAGCGGTACCAAACCACATGAAGCCGTCTTCGTCTTGTAGAATACCGGTAATGGTACTTTGCGCCAGTCCGTCTTCGCGACCTATGTTCTCAAAGTGAACAATATCCGATTGCGACTGACCAATGAAGGGTAGTAAAACGAACAGGGCTAAAAGCAGGCGTTTAAACATCGACTACAATTTACTCAACGCAGCTAAAAAGTTTTCTTTACGTCTTTTCGAAACATCAACTGAATCACCATTCGACATGACAACGTAGCCACCTTCACCACGTACATACTTCTTCATTTCATGCATATGGATCAGATATGACTTATGCACTCTAAAGAAATCGTATTCGGAGAGCAGGTCTTCGTATTCTTTCAGATTTTTGGAAACGGTGATACGTTCCCCGGTTTTTAGGAAGAAATACGTGTATGCACCATCGCCTCTGAGGTAGATAATGTTCTCTACTTTTATGAAGATCAGCCCGTCTGAACTGCTAATCGCAATTTGCTGGTTGCTTTTGTTGTTTTTCAAGTTGTTAACGAAGACCTCAAAATTCTTGTTCACCTTGTCTTTTTCGCGCTTTTTGCTCGCACGTTCAACGGCCTCCTGAAGCAGGTTTAAGTCAATAGGTTTGAGCAGATAATCGATGGCGGTGGTTCTAAATGCTTTGGAAGCATATTGCTCGTGGGCTGTAGTGAAAACTACTTCAAAGTCAATTGTTTCAAAAGCTTCGAAAAGTTCAAACCCATCACGTTTGGGCATTTCAATGTCAAGAAAAACCAGGTCTGGATTGTTCTTTTTAATGGCTTTAACTCCATTGGTTACAGAGTCGGCTGTAGCAACAACCGATACACCTTCTACCATGTCGTGCAACATAGCTTCCAGGCCTTCTCTGCTTTTTTGTTCGTCATCGATGATAATAGCGGTAAGCATAGGCATGTTTTTATTGTTTTAAATAGGTTAGTTCCATAAAATCTTCTTTATCCCAATCAAGTACGTACTGCAGGCCGCCCGTTTTCATAACCTCCAGGCGCTCAATGGCAAGATCTACCTTGCTTTGTACCTTCTGGTGGATGTTCTTTCCCGGTTTCGGAGTAAGTGAAATCTTCAATTGGGTGGACTGATCGGTATCTGCAATTGTGATTTTAAGATGATTGGTCTTGTCGGTTAACGATAGCAATAAAGCATTCTCGACCAAACTCTGAAAAATAAACGACGGTACAGTGGTTTGCGGATCAATATGAATCTCTTTGATGGAAGGGATTCTATACTCCGAAAATCGAATTTGTTCTAAGCTCAAATAGTCTTTTAACAAGTCTATTTCGTCGGAAAGCAACACGTATTGTTCATTGCTGTGCCGAATGCTGGTTTTGTAAAGTCGACTGTAAATCTGGAGCGTGCCGAAAGCAGAGGTGTTGTCTTTTAAGATGATGTCTGACTGGATCGAATTAATGACGTTAAGCGCAAAATGCGAACCCATGAAAGCTTTAAACGAGTTCAAAAGGTTGTTGTCGCTATGTAGGTCATCTTGAGGCATAAAAACGCAATTTCATGAATTCAAACCAGTGTAGCAAGACATTATCTGCTTATTGGTGGATTCGGCCCGACTATGGGCTTATCATTTGATTTACAGGAAATAAGGTGTGGATGGTGTTATTGCACCAATAGCTTTTTGGTAACCACCTGATCGTTGGCCGAAATGTGTACGATATACATACCTTGGGTCAACCCCTCGATATCGGTGATTTGTTGTGTTGTTGTGGCTTGTTGCACCAATTGTCCTCCTAACGAGTAGACCATGATCTGTGCTTCACCGTCAAAATTGTGGCTTACGTGAACAGGCGACATACCTGATGCGGCAGGGTTTGGATATACATTGGCTTCTAAAGGTTCAGCCTCGGCAAGAGGTTCAAGATCCATGTCTTCAAACAGGTCTGCATCGATATCGTCAGGAATGAACAAATCCGGAAGTATGCCTGTACCTCTGCGATGCAGTGCAACCGTACAACGTGTCTTTAGAACAACCGTTTCATTTTTAACTGCGCCGTTTTCACCCCGGTTTGCAACAAAAGCGATGCTGCCGCTTTCGCCCTGATCTTCATCTTCTTCTTCATCAAAGTCGTCAAAAACAAGTGTGTCTCCGACAGTGATGTCGCCGATTTTTTTCAACGTGGTAGAGTCAA
Organism: Bacteroidetes bacterium UBA6063; assembly: GCA_002428905.1. Lineage (GTDB taxonomy): Bacteria > Bacteroidota > Bacteroidia > NS11-12g > UBA9320 > UBA987. Next base: position 8,876 of record DIYD01000274.1, read on the forward strand.
TTCTACTGATTGTAGAACCAGAATCTTTCTTCTTGTCATCTTTGTCTTTTTCATCAGCAAGGGCGTTGTGTTGAAAGCCAAAAAACACAACCCCAAGTGCCAATGCGTATGTAAGAATTGATCGTACCATAAATCTTCAATGTAAAAGTAGCACCTTTTATTGCATTAAATTGCATTCAGTTAACGAACGGCCAGCCTGCTTTGACAAACGGAAAAAGCCCCGCAGGGCTTGAATCCGTGTGTGCTAAAGTATCTAAAATGTAGTGAAAACAAAAGGTTGGATAAAGTATGTCTTAACAGGTCGTCCGTTTTTTATTGCTGGTTTCCACGTTGGCATAAGTTCAATTACACGTTTTGCTTCGATTTCAGCGCTCTGCAATAAGTCATTGTGCAACACTTCGATCTGGGTAATATTACCTTCTTGATCTACGACAAATCGAACATTTACGGTTCCTTCCAGATCCTGGTAGTAACAGTCTTCAGGATACTGCAGGTGTTTTGCTAAAAACCGGCGTAAGGCCTTATCTCCCCCCGGAAATGATGGTTCTTCGTCTACACGGTGTTCAATAATCGGTTCAGATGTTGTAGCGGTAAGTACGGGAAGAGGTCCGGTAAAAGCAACCATCTTAGGCAGAGGGTTATGACTGGGTGGTGCTACTTCGCGTGTGACAATTTTTAGTTGGGCCTGAATTAATGGATGAGGAGGTCTAACCACTTTACTCGTTTTTTCTATTTGTCTCGGATGAGGTGGTGGTTGATGAGACGATATTAGAACACCTTTTGGCTCGGTTTCTTCTGGCATCACACATATAATGTCGTTGGTTCTCACTTCAAAACGATACTCAAAAACGTACCATAACGACAAACAACTAAGCATGAATCCGATGCAAAAATTGCGAAACCGATGTTTATTAAAATCACTGGTCATAGTTCGTTTTACACCTAAACGATGATAAGTTTGACTATGGGTTAATTTGCGAGGATGAGATTTAGGAACGGGTAACCTGAGTTAATCAGCGGCTAGAATTTCCAGATCGGGTAAACTGAACCGGGCTCGAAATCCGTTTGGTTGGGAGGAAGTTCAAGAAATCCGTTTGCGTTGGCCAAATTGGCTAAGTCGCCTGAACCATTACCAGGCACAGGAGTAGCGACCAGTTTTCCTTTTCTGTTGGAACAGGTAACCTGCAGAAAATAGGTTAGCCCGGGCTTGAAAGAGAATGCTGTTGTAAGTTCAGCATACTCCGGTTCAACATGCTGACCTAGACTTTTAAGCAACCACGGAAAGAAATAGCGCAACAAACAAGCATAGGTCGAAACCGGATTGCCGGGAAATGCAAATACGGTGCAGTCATTCGTATTGCCGAACCAAAAAGGCTTTCCAGGTCGTTGAGCAACCCGATGGAATTGCTTTTGTACACCAAGCTCGTCGAACACCTCGGGTAAGAAATCGAATTTGCCCTTGCTCACAGCGCCACTCATGAGTATGACGTCGTAGTCCGACAGCATGGTGGACAGCCGTTGTGTGATCACGGCCTTATCATCTGCCAGATGGACAAGGTCTGCTTCCAGATGGTGCGATTGCAGTGCCGTTTTGATGCTATGTACATTGCTTTTTCGTATCTGATGTGGTAAGGGAGTCTCTTTCACTTCTACCAATTCATCTCCCGTACTTATGATTGCAATTTTGGGCGGTTTGATCACCGTAACTTCGGCAGCACCTATAGTGGCAAGTACACCTATTTCAGCCGGCCGTATGATGGAATTCCTGGCAAGGATTACTTCGCCTTGTTTTCGGTCTGAGCCTTGACGATGAACATTCTGAAAATGGCGGAAACCTTCCGTATGTATTTGAGCGAATCCGTTTTCAATAGTAATATCTTCATAACGGATTACCACATCTGCGTTATGCGGCAACGAAGCACCAGTCATGATTTCCATAGCCGTTTTATCCGTCAGCGTTTTTTGAGCTTCACCAGCGGCCTGAACATCACTTACAGTGAAGCGTCGCATACCAGATAGCAGATCGGTCAGTCGAACGCAAATTCCATCCATAGCAACACGATTGTACGGAGGGAAATCTCGATCAGCGACCAGGTTTAGCGCGGTAATTCGGCCAAGGGAATTTTCCAGTTTTACCTTCTCCGTTTTAGGCGAAAAAAGATTGGAGGCGAGTATAGCATCTACGTCTTGAACTGATATCATTATCCACCTATTTCTGCCATACTTTCGGTAATGCCGTTGAACAGCTCTCGCTCTGCTTCAAAGCCCGTTTTAGCCTTGTTTTGAACAGCTTGTTCAATGTGCTGAGCAATTTCGATATCGGAGCTGCCATTTCGCAAGAGCGTCTTGAGGTTCAAACTGCTTTTGCTGTACAAACACGTTTTTAAGTTCCCTTTTGGCGTAACACGAAGTCGGTTACAGCTGCCACAGAAGGTGCGTGAGTACGATGCGATAATGCCCAGATTGCCTTTCCAGGTGGGTACAGTATAATTCTGACTCGTTGTCCCTTGCTCAAATGGCATCGCTTTCATATCAGGAATAGCATCTGTCAAAATCTTTTTAATATCATGATGAGTGAAGAACGAAGGCTTTGCTTTTCCCGTACCATTAAAGGGCATCTCTTCAAGGTAACGTATGCCAATGTTCTTGTCTTGCGCCAGGTAAGCCATTGGTAGGATGTCCTGCTCGTTGCAATCTTTCATCACCACCATATTGAGTTTTACCGGTACATTTTTAGCGTAAAATGCATCGATCGATTCTAAAACGGTTTCGAGTTTATCTCTTCGTGTAATTTCAGTGAATCGTCTACGATCGAGTGTGTCAATGCTTACATTGACCGATAGAAGTCCGGCGTTCAAAAGTTCGTCGATATGCGGATAAGTCATGGTAGCATTTGTTGTCAAATGAAAACCTTCCATCACACCTTGATTGTTAATTTCCTTCAGGAAATCGATCACGCCTTTCCGAACCAGAGGCTCTCCTCCTGTGATTCGCAACTTGGTCACCCCTAAACTCTTGAAAATCTTGAGTAAGCGTAACATCTCTTCATAGCTCAGGAGTTCGGTTCTTGGAACAAAGTCAATTCCGTCTTTTGGCATACAATACGTGCAACGCAGGTTACAACGATCTGTAACCGCCAATCGAACATAATCAATTGTTCTGCCATATCCGTCAACTAACGCCATCTTAGCACGTGCTGTTGGGGTTATAAAACATGTCAGACTCATCTTCGCCTTCTCTTACGGTAAGACATTTGAAGTCTTTTTCAATCAAGATAAACGGCGAATAATCAGATGGTGTTTGAATACCTACTTCATCCGAATCGGCCCAGTTTTGAGCCATCGCTTTAGGAATGGATATTTGAATAGAACCACCTTCATAATTGGCATGGATGTGCTGATCCATTTCGTGCACAGCCAGCACATACGAAAATGTGTTTTCGCCAAAATTTGTAGACTCTTCAACCGATTCGAGTCTGCCAATTTGTGCCACCTCGCTTTGACTCAAACGAAGCCGCACCCGATTGCCCAGAATACGTATTTTCATAAAGCAGTTCAAAGATAGAACAACTTGCCAGAACAAAAGTTGGTTGTGCAGGGGGAAGGGAATAAAATTGTACATTTGACTTCATAAAATCAAGTGAAATGAAACGGTTGAACGTACTTATTGTTGGCGCATTATTGAGCATGACGGCTTATGCTCAAGACACGATTCAGGCTAAATTTAGTGTAGTGGATGTCTGTGAAGGAGTAGAAACGGTGTTTACGAATGTGTCAAAAACGCCAAGTTGGGTTGGCCCTTGTAATTATTCCTGGCGATTTGGTGACGGTGCAACTTCAACGGCGCAGTTTCCAAAGCACACGTATAAATTAGACGACCCCAAGAAGGCACAATCCTTTTCAGTAACCCTGATTGTGCGTTCTATATCCATCCCAACAGAAGTTGACAGTATGCATTTATCCACGACCGTATTTCCGGTTCCAGATCCGTACTTCACGTGGAAGGTAAATAATAAAGGCAATACACAGGATGTTTTGATTGACAGCCAGGCCACGAAGGATGCTTCCATGACTTATCAATGGACACTAGCAGGTGTGTTGAAGAGCAACGACGTAACGCCAACTTTTGTTCATGCAGATGTTGAACCATATTTGGATGGGACGAAACATTTGTTTGCATTGTATTTGGTGAGCAAGGAGGGTTGTGATAAAATCTACTCCACTACGTTCAGCTATAATCCGCTATCTGTAAAAGAGGTGGTACATGATGGCATCATCGGCTACCCTAACCCTTCAAACGGTGTGGTTCAGTTTGACGAATCGTTTAGTCGTATTGAGATTTATACGACAGAAGGTAAGCTGCTCCAAACAAGGCAGCAAACAGCACAGGTGAATACAGTTGAATTGCCAAAAGGTGTATACCTGTTTATGGGTGAGAAAAACGATCTGAAATACTTCCAGCGATTGATCGTTCAATAATAAACGTTAAGTGTTTAATCGGGTTTGAATCCATTGAGATTCATGTAACTTTGCCGTTCAATTTTGATCGTGGGTCATACTTCGTTATTCGGAACTTTTAATAAAAGAATCGGGTTTACAGCCATCTGTTGTATACTGCTGTTAATGGCATGCGATTCAAGTACCATTTATGACCAGTCGGAGGACCTGGTTACAGAAATATGGGTGGATACAGACACACTGACGGCCCGATTTGAAATCACCGATACCACACATTATCATACTGTTTTTCTAAACACCCGATTTACGGGATTGTACAAGTTCAGTAATATTTATTATCAGGTTGTTTTAGACGGACCAAACGGACAACGCTCTACAGAGGTTGTGAGCTTTGAAGTGACCGACAAAGCTGGGAAATGGTTGGGAAATGGCTATGGAAATCTGCACAGTTATGAGTTCCCCATTCTCGATAACAGAATTTTCAAACAAATTGGAAAATACAAGGTTAAGGTAGTACCCTATATGCGAATCTCTTCGTTGGAGGGAATTCATGACCGCGGAATTAAAGTAAGCAAAGGACAAGAAATATTTTAGATACATGAAATACGACGTAGTTGTAATTGGTTCAGGCCCAGGCGGATATGTTGCCGCGATTCGATGTGCTCAATTGGGCATGAAGACGGCGATTGTTGAGAAGTACAGTACCTTAGGAGGAACATGTTTAAATGTAGGCTGTATTCCTTCCAAAGCACTTCTCGATAGTTCAGAACACTTCCACGCTGCCCAGCACAAGTTTGAGAAACATGGAATTGAACTCGAAAATCTAAAAGTAAACTTCCCTCAGATGATCTCACGCAAGCAAGGTGTTGTTGATCAGATGACCAAGGGAGTGGACTTCTTAATGAAGAAGAATAAAATTGACGTGCATACCGGTATGGGTAGTTTCGTGAATAAGAACACCATCCTGGTAAAAGGGGAGGAGGAAGTTACCCTCGAAACCGACAAGGTAATTATCGCAACGGGTTCTAAGCCTGCGAGTTTGCCAGGTATGGAAATTGACAAAGATCGAATTATAAGTTCTACCGAAGCGTTGAGCTTGCCTGACCTGCCGGAGAGTATGGTGATCATTGGTGGTGGTGTTATTGGTTTGGAGCTTGGTTCGGTTTACGCACGTTTAGGCACAAAGGTGGATGTGGTTGAATACATGGACTCTATCATTCCAACCATGGACCGCGGATTGGGTAAAGAATTGAATCGTGTATTGAAGAAGTTAGGACTTAAGTTCCATCTGAGCCATAAAGTTACTTCGGTAACGAATAATGGGAAGTCGGTTACCGTAAAGGCCGAAGGTAAAAAAGGCGAGATTGCATTGGAAGCCGACTACTGTCTGGTATCTGTCGGTCGTCGCCCGTATACCGATGGTTTGAATCTGGAAGCAGCCGGATTAAAAACGGACGACAGAGGGAGAATTGAGGTAAACGACCACCTGCAGACCGCGGTTCCGAATATATATGCGATCGGAGATGTTGTTCGTGGTGCTATGCTTGCACATAAAGCGGAAGAAGAAGGTGTACTGGTTGCCGAAACCATGGCAGGTCAAAAACCACACATTGATTACAATTTAATCCCCGGTGTCGTTTACACCTGGCCAGAAGTAGCCAGTGTTGGACAAACCGAGGAGCAGCTAAAAGAGAAGTCAATTGCCTATAAAACGGGGCAGTTCGCATTCAGAGCAAATGGTGGAGCTGTTGCAGGAATGGATTTAGATGGTTTTGTTAAAATCCTTTCAGACGAAGAAACAGATGAGGTACTTGGTGTTCACATCATCGGCCCACGTGCCGCCGATTTAATTGCCGAGGCTGTTGTGGCGATGGAATTCCGTGCAAGTGCTGAAGACATCGCTCGTATGAGTCACGCCCATCCAACGACTTCAGAAGTAACCAAAGAGGCTGCATTAGCAGCTACAGGTAATAGAGCAATACACATGTAATATGTTAAGGCACAACCGATTCGTGCCTTTACCCTACATCATTGTAATTATGGCAATGATGTTTCATACGGCGGCTTATGGACAGATCAGTTTCAAACGTGCCGGAGACTACTATGCACTCTGCAAAGACAGTGTGCCAGTTACGCCTTATGTGTATACAGAAGTTTCGAAATTTCACGAAGGAATTGCCTGGGTAAATAAGGGAGATCTCTACGGTTATATCGATACGAACCTCGCAGAGATCACCCTCTTTCAGTTTACGGATGTTTCCGCTTTTCAAAATGGGTATGCCGTGGTTAGCCTGGATTCACTTTTTGGATACATCAATAGAATGGGTGAAATGGAAAGCACTATGCATTACCTGGAAGCCTTACCGATGCAGCATGGACTAGCCGCAGTACGCGACTCTATGGGTTGGACAATGTTAGATACTTCGTTTCGACCAATTTCTATACAACGTTTCGACATACCACCAAAGGCCTTATCCGATGACTTTATTATTGTTTCAAGGAATGGAAGTTGGGGGGTAACGAACCGGAAGGGAGAAATAATTCATGCGCTGACCTACGACTTGATCACAACCGATGGGGTTGGCTACAACGGAAAACTTAAGACTTATTTTGGCTTGTTTTAAAGGCTATTCTTAGGCCGCATTGAAGCAATGATTAAATTTGCCGCATGCAATTTGAAAATAGCAGGGAGTTTGCCCTGAACCTGGATGGACAAGATGAGTTGAGGGGGTATAGAGACCGGTTTTTTATCCCACAACACGATGGGAAAGACTGTGTTTATTTGACGGGGAACAGTCTGGGATTACAGCCTAAATCTGCTATTGATCGGATTCAACAGGAGCTCAATGATTGGGCTAAATATGGTGTGGAAGGCCACTTCGATGGAAAGAACCCCTGGTTTCATTATCATAAGTTTTTCGCGCAGTCGGTTTCCAAGGTAGTCGGAGCACAAGAACACGAAGTAGTGGTGATGAACAACCTGACGGTTAATCTGCACCTTATGATGGTTTCGTTTTATCGGCCGACGAAAGAACGGTATAAAATAATCATGGAAGGTGGTGCTTTCCCGTCTGATCAATATGCCATGGAATCGCAAGCTAAATTCCACGGATTTGCATACGAAGACGCGGTAATTGAAGTGAACCCAAGAGAAGGTGAACATCACTTGCGAACCGAGGACATTCTTCAGGTCATCGAAGACCATAAAGACAGTGTGGCCCTGGTTATGTTTAGCGGTGTTCAGTATTATACGGGACAGGCATTCAACATGGAGGCCATAACTGCGAAAGCTCATGAAGTGGGAGCCCTGGCTGGATTTGACCTTGCACATGCAGCAGGTAACTTGGTCTTGAAGTTGCATGACTGGGACGTCGACTTTGCAGTATGGTGTAGCTATAAATATATGAATAGCGGGCCTGGTGGAGTATCTGGCGCCTTTGTACACGACCGACATGCGAATAACCCTGAACTTCCACGTTTTGCCGGATGGTGGGGGCACCAGGAAGCGGAACGTTTCTTGATGAAGAAAGGCTACATTCCAGAACATGGAGCACCAGGCTGGCAATTAAGCAATGCACCGGTAATGACCATGGCTGTTCACCGTGCTTCGTTGGATATTTTCGATGAGGTAACTATGGAGCAGTTGAATAAGAAATCGGTTCCATTAAATGCATATCTCCAGTACGTAGTGGAAGAAGCGGCAAGAACCAACGACGCACTGAGTTTTGAAATCATAACTCCCGAAGAAAGGGGATGCCAGTTATCGGTGTTAACCGGAGAAAATGGTAAGGCCTTGTTTGATCACCTGACCAAACACGGCGTTATTGCCGATTGGCGTGAGCCTAATGTAATTCGCATGGCGCCGGTACCTTTGTACAACTCATTCGAAGACATTTATCGCTTTGGCCAGATTTTGGCTGATTTCTGATTCTTACTAACCTTCATTGGTCGATTTTCTCTGTAGTTTGTAGTTCATGCATCTGTGTTCATCACGAAATGCATTAATTACAACAAATGGTAGAAAGTTCCTTTAGAAACGTTAACCAACTGCTTTCTCGCATTGCTCGTACAAAGTGGGTTCAGCATGTCGGTTTTTGGTCGTTATACCTTAGCCCAACAGTTTATTTCTTTTTAAACGCCTGTACCATTCAAGAGGCAATTGCTCCGCTCATGGGTTTCGTTTTGATTACACTCGGATCGGCCTACTTTAACCTAAATGTACTGGTTGATCGCTACCTGATTAAGGACAAATTCATCGGTTACATTGGAGTAGTTATTCTACTGCTGGCAGTTACCTGTGCATTGTATACACAATGGTATCTGATATCTCTGAAACATTTTTTTAATGTTCAGAACGAACAAAGTTTTCGTCAGGCGTACTGGGGAAACATTTTCGATTTGGGTGTTATGTTGGTGCTCACAACCACGTTTAAACTGAGTAAGGACAGATACAGGCAGCAACAGCTCAACAAGCAGTTGACCAATGAAAACCTTACCGCCGAAATTCGGTTGCTTCGCAGTCAATTCAATTCCCATTTCTTATTCAATACGATGAACAACCTATACGCACTTTCGATTAAAAAGTCGGATAAAACCTCTGAGGCTATTCTTAAGTTGTCCAGCCTAATTGAGTATATGTTGTACGAAAGTGGGGAAGAGTTGGTCAGTCTGGAAAGTGAGATGAACTATCTAAAGAACTATATTGAAGTGGAGCGACTGAGGCATCAGGATTTGGGGGAGGTCGAGTTTATACAATCGGGAGAGGTTAGGGATAAGTCCATTGCTCCATTTATCCTTGCTCCTTTTGTTGAGAATGCGTTCAAGCATGGAGATTTTGGATTGGTGAAGCATTCTTTTGTGCGGTGTAGTTTCACCGTTACAGGCGAAGTGCTGGATTTTGTGGTCGAAAATAGTAAGCCAACAGTCCCAGTAACAGAGCCGAAAACGAAAAGTGTTGGCCTGGCCAACGTACGTAAACGGTTAGAATTGCTATACACCAACACGTATGAATTAGAGATTGACCAGCAAGAAAAGCAGTTCCGTATTCATCTCAAACTTAACTTAGTTCAATAAAATGGATGATCGCACCATTTGCTGTATTGTAGTAGACGACGAACCGTTAGCGGTTGAGTTGCTTCAAAGTTATCTGAAGAACTTTCAGGGACTTCGTCTGATTGGCTGTTGCCACAACGCATTGGAAGCAATCGAAATACTGAAGAACAATACGATTGATCTGATCTTTCTGGATATAAAGATGCCCTTCTTAACAGGGATCGAATTTCTCGAATCAATACCGGTAAATCCTATGGTTGTTTTCACGACTGCACATAGAGAGTTTGCTCTTGTAGGTTATGAGATGGATATCGTGGATTTTTTATTGAAACCAATTACGTTGGACCGATTTTCCAAGACGATTGAGAAGGTGAAGATCAATGCCTGGAACCGCAAGCACGGGCGAAATATTGCCGTTGCTCAGGAAAGTAGTATGCGACTTTTTGTGCGTTCTGGAACCAAAATGGTAAATCTCAATGTATCCGATATTCTTTATGTTGAGGGCATGAAGGATTACCTTAAAATCAGGACGAAAGACAATGCGACAACGGTGGTTAAAAAGACGATGAAAGCTATGGAAGAATCGCTAACACGTTTTCAGTTTATGCGTGTCCATAAGTCATACATTGTGCCTAAATACTTAATAAGATCAATAGCCAGCAATCATTTGATCATTGCTGGCCATAAAATCCCTATAGGTCGTTACTACAAGAACGCGGTGAAAAAGTTTTCGTCTGATCTTGAATTAGGCTAATTACTGTTTAATGAATTTAATTACCTGAGAACGCGTACCCTGTCGCACAACACATAGGTAAAGTCCTGAAGAAAGCTCCTTGGTATTGGCAACGATGCTGTTGCCTTGAATCTCAGTTGGAACGATTAATACATTTCCTGTGGGGTCGTATAGTTCAATTTTTGTTTGCTGAGCACGATCTGCATCCAGTTCAATGATCAGTTCAGCATTTACCGGGTTTGAGGAGAGTGTTGCGTTTATATCTGCTGCAACGGAAGGGACGCTCACAATGCCTTCTGGTTTGAACGTATAAAGTGTATTTGGTGCAGGCGTTCCATTTAGTTGTCGGAACACATCGTAAACCATCGTTGGCTTTTTAGGGTCACCAACGAGTTCCTGACCTTCAGGGAAACTGTTCGAGTTTGGGTCGTATCTCAATATTCCAATTTCAGGACCTGTTCCATGCTGGTTATATGTGTTATAGCCAGCGGTGGAGGTTACTTTTTGGGGGCCGATGTGAACCGACATCAGATTCGTGGTTTCATGAAGCCATAATTGAATATTTACAAAATCGCCTGTATCATGACCAATCATGGCCATGTTCTTCCACTGAAATTTCAATATTCGGTCAGGCGACTTGCCGACAATCTGATAACTGATAGAGCTGGTTTTGTTTTTCTTTGTTAACAATGCATAAAAGGGTTCGAGCACGTAGCCTCGATAGTTGTAATCCACCAGGTAGCAATCGCGATACACCGTAATTCCGTTGCCTCCGTTAAAATCGATTTTTTTACCTAGTATCTCATACTCAAAGGGAATCTTTACATCATAAGTCTCCAAAATGGTGGTATTGGATATTTTCTGGGGAGATTCTAAATCCTTATAGACCTCTGAAGTTGTTTTAAGGCTGTAGGTAAATTTTTGACCATAGCCTTTTACAGAAGCCCAGGTGATGAGCAAGAATACAAGGCTGGTTGTATAGATGTTTTTCATAATATAAAATGTATTTCATGGCTCAAAGTAGCCGCCAGATGCGGTATGATGAAATTAAATAGACAACCCTAAGAAGCGATCGATTTTGTACCTAAATTGAAGACAAACGGCGTTTGTCGATACGGGTTAGTGGTTGGATGAAAACCTTATAAACCAAAAAGTCCGACTCGCGTCGGACTTTCGGAACTAAAATTACTAACCATGCTTATCTAATTGATAAGACGTTATTTTACGCATAGGAATATTCCTTGTCGTAAGTTGTTATTATCATGTGGCTAATGAGAAACGTTACATAGAACCCACACGGTCAATAATCAAGTAGTATAGTACGGCAAAGTTAAGCAATCTTTGCAATTCTGCAAAAGGAATAATGTCATAACCTATAATAGCTTTTGCAAACAGGCAATAAACTCTGGAATAGTCTTTAATTGCTGTGATGTAATTAATAAAAGTTGATTCCCTTTTTGCTTTAGACTAAATATCTGATGATGTTGGTTTACCCGTGCCATAACCTGGCCAAATAATTCCGAAGTGTAGTATTTCTGGTTGGTCTCATTGGGGAAGTATCCTAACAATTTGCCGTTTTTGATTCGAATTTTGGACCAACCCAGGCGCATACCAATATGCTTTAAGCGAACACTGTGTAACAGATCCTTTACCGGACGGGGTAATACGCCAAAACGGTCTTTTAACTGATCCCGGAATTCGATGAGTTTTTCATCGCTTTCAATTTTAGAGAGCTCAGTATATAAACTCAGTCGTTCCGATATGTTGCTGATATACGCGTCAGGGATCATGATATCCAAGTCGGTTTCAACCTGACAGTCACTGCTCTGAACGCCAGATGTAGCATCTTCATCTTCGAATAGATCTTTGAATTCGTCGTTCCTTAATTCCTGAACTGCCTCATCCAGTATTTTATGATACATGTCGAATCCAATTTCAGAAATAAAGCCGCTTTGTTCTCCACCCAGTAGGTTGCCCGCGCCTCGAATATCTAAATCGCGCATGGCCACATTAAAACCACTGCCGAGGTCAGAGAATTCTTCGATAGCTTGTAGACGTCTTCTTGCATCATCGGTAAGGGTGTAAATTGGTGGAGTGATGAGGTAGCAGAACGCTTTTTTGTTACTTCTTCCTACCCGGCCACGCATTTGGTGTAAATCACTTAAGCCAAAAAAGTGTGCATTGTTGATGAGTATGGTGTTTGCATTTGGGATATCCAAACCGCTTTCAATAATGGTGGTGGCCACCAGAACATCGTATTCGCCTTCGATAAACCGTAACATTACATTTTCCAGTTCGTCACCTGCCATCTGACCATGCCCCACAACAACTCTGGCCTGTGGGCATTGAGCACTAATCATTGCCGCAATGTCATGAATATCCCGAACCCGGTTGTGTACCACAAAGACTTGGCCGCCACGATCTAATTCGTAATTAATCGCATCCTGGAAAATGTCGGTACCAAACGTGTGCAATTGTGTTTTTGTGGGTTGCCGGTTTGGTGGAGGCGTATTTATGATGCTCAGGTCTCGGGCTCCCATCAAGGAGAAATGCAGGGTTCGCGGAATAGGCGTTGCCGTTAGTGTTAGTGTATCTACATTGGCCCGGATGTTTTTTAACTTCTCTTTTGCTGCCACACCAAACTTCTGCTCCTCGTCTATAATGAGTAGGCCCAAATCCTTAAACTTGATTTTGCTACCAAGCAACCGGTGCGTACCTATAATTATATCGGTCTTACCCTCAGCAAGGTTTTTGATCGACTGCGTTTGCTGTTTTGCTGTTCTAAATCGATTGATATAATCTACATTGCACGGGAACCCCTCTAGTCTGTTCTTGAAGGTGTGATAATGCTGCTGGGCGAGAATGGTTGTAGGTACCAGTACCGCTACCTGTTTGCTGTCACAAACTGCTTTGAAGGCGGCCCGTAATGCGATTTCAGTTTTGCCAAAACCAACGTCACCGCATACAAGTCGGTCCATCGGATGGGGAGACTCCATGTCTTTTTTTACGTCTTCAGTGGCCTTACTTTGGTCGGGTGTATCTTCGTAAAAGAAGCTTGCTTCCAACTCTACCTGCAGGTAAGTGTCTGGGGTAAACTGAAAGCCGGGTTGTGATTTCCGCTTGGCATATAGTTTAATCAGATCGCGTGCTATGTCTTTAACCCGTTTCTTGGTTTTGTTCTTTAGCTTTACCCAGGCATCGCTTCCCAACTTATTAATTTTGGGTGAATGCCCTTCTTTTCCCGTGTACTTGCTGATCTTATGCAAGGACCCAATATTCACATAGAGCAAGTCGTTGTTCTTATACGAAATACGAACGGACTCCTGCATGCGACCACCCATTTCAATCTTTTGTAAGCCCTCGAATTTTCCGACACCATGATCAATGTGTACTATGAAATCACCGGGTTTAAGATTGCTTAATTCACGTAAGGTTAGAGCCTGGTTTTTTGAGTATTTATGCTTGTTTCTGAACTGATAATGCCTCCCGAAGATTTGGTGTTCGGTATAGATGCTCAGATGGTGTTCTTTATCCAAAAATCCTTCGGATAAACCCAGGTACACCGGATTGAATTTGATGTGCGCATTGAGGTCTTCAAAAATCGATTCCAGACGCTCAATTTGCTTACCCGTTTCAGAGAATATATGCTGTGTAATACCAAACTTCGCGTTTTCCTGCAAGTGATCAATAAGCAACTTGAAGTTTTTACCAAAGGTCTTTTGGGGACTTAACTCAAAGTGAACGACTTCGTGATTTCTAAAATGAGGAACCTGGCCAATCTCAACACCACTGCGTTTAGTCAATTGTTTCTTGAGTTCAGAAGAACTCATGTACAGGTCTTCCAATTGGTCGTCAACCTTGTCTTTCAGTGCCTCAAAACAATTGGTCAACTGGTATCCAAAGAACAGTGCATCTTTGTGTATATGCTCGAATAAGGTAACACGTTCGCCTGCAATTTCATCTTCCTGGAGGTTAGGAACGAGGGATGAAAACTTGAGTTCCGCCGTTGAAAGTTGTGTGATCGGATCAAAATGGCGGATGGATTCAATTTCTCTACCGTCAAGTTCCAACCGCAAAGGTAGGTCGTGGGAGTAGCTGAAAACGTCTATAATACCACCACGCATGGAATACTGCCCCGGCTCGTATACAAAGTCCTCTCTGGAAAAACCATACGTATTGAGGACTTCCATCATAAAGTCGAAATCCAGTTCTTCACCTACATTTAACTGAAATTGATTCTTAGCGAGGTTGTCCTCATTAATCACTTTTTCTGCCAGTGCCTCAACAGATGCAACCAGAATTTGCGGTTTATCGATCTTTTGAAGTTGTAGTATAACCTCTGATCGTTCCTGGATTGCGTTGTTGGACGACTGTTCTACTTCAAATGGTTTTGAATAGGATGGAGGCAGATAGTGCACCGAGGCCTTGCCAAGGATATTGTGTATGTCTTGATAAGCGTAATGCGCTTCTTCATCAGACGGCATCACCACAACAACAGGTTGTTTCAGTTCAATGAACGTGGCTGAAGCTAAGAAAGATTTAAATGAACCGGTAGTTCCAGTCACGTATACATGTTGCCTGGCGTGCTGTAGCAGTTCCAAGATTCGCATAACCTTTGGCGTATGCGCATAGTACGATAGAATTTCCCGGGTATTCAACGCTTAAAAGGCGACAAAAATAACGGAGAATTTGGTGTGTTTACTGCTTTTTTTCTGCAAGGATTTGTGTCTTGGTCATACCATCAGATTTAGGCTTGGAAGCATTCTGATAGATGAACAGGAAGTCTCCGTAGGGCTGGTGGTCTCCAAAATAACCGTATTGTGGCGTGGTTGGAATCTCTGAGTCCTGAATAGTGGCCAACGTTTGGAAATTATCGGCAAAATCATCCAGTGTTAGAATTCCGTTTTTTTCAGCGCCATTTGTTTTTAAGGTTTCGATAAACTTCTTGGCAAAAACGCTCTCGTCGGGTACATATTCTATACCACCACTGGTCACGAGAATACGTGACGTAATTTTGAGCGTTCCCCGAATGAATTTTTCCTTGTTCTGAAGGATTTCTTCCAAGGAAGATCCACCAATATTTACCGCATCAAATTTATCAAAGGCAGCTCCACCAAAACACACGTCTAATGCCAGAAAAACGTGATTGCAGCCATAACTCTCATTGAGGTCGCCGGTAAGTTGCTTAAACCTCAGATAACTTCGCTTGGTGTGATCGTCCTTTTTCGAATCCTTTGCAACCACAAATCCGCGGTTTTTGGTGTCGAATAGACCGTGACCCGCGAAATAAATAAAGAGTTGATCTTGTTCCGCATAGGTTTTGTCCATGTACTCTTCCAGCTTGAGTGTCATTTCTTCAATGGTTGCATTCTCAACAACTTCTACTTTAAAGCCATAGTTCTGCCGGAGTAATTGAGCAATCTTTCGTACGTCTTCGGTAGGGTTTTTCAAATGCGTCCATTCGTCATACTCATTGGTTGCGAACAGTAACGCATAGTTGATTGGATCACGATCGTTGAGACTTGGATCTTCAAAATTGTCTTCCTTCAGGTTAACAATAAATGAATCGATGGCTTCATTGCCATTCTTGTCTTTCGCCGATATAACCAACTTGATGCTGGTTTTTGCGAACTTGTTACTCAACGTGAATTTACCGTTTTGGCTAAAATTTACCAGTTGCCCGTTTACCCGTATCTCAGCAATCCCGCTTTCGTCAAGCGCCTGTCCATTTACCGTTTTTACCACCGCTATTCGCTTGGTTTGTCCCCCTCGTTTTCCTTCAGAAGAAATAACGTTAGGCATATAAATCATAGGCGGTAAGGTGTCGATGGAATACGATCCGGCATTCACAAATGTTAGCGGGAAATCAACACCTGTACTATAGCTTTTCAAATCGAACTGTAGATTGCCTAAGCTCATGGTGCCGTACATGAAGCCTTCCAGACTTTTAGCTGTGACATAAGCAATCTGTTTGTCATCCGAACTTGCTTCGAGGTAGGTGTTCGACCAGCTTGTTGCTGCTGCACCATTGAGTGCGTTCATTACATATGAGGTGAATAAACCACCTTGAGCTTCGGGCATTTCAACCCGACCATTGGAGATCATGAAGGTGACACTCTTGGTAGAGAAGTCTCTGACCTGCTCATTTTGTTCAGAGATATAGTCCGATACCAGAGAAGCATTCTCAGCATCGATGAGGATGATTTTTTTAGTGGCAGACATCTGTGAAAGCCAAACCAAAATGTCCTGATTGCTGATAATTTGAGAGTCCAGCAAGATGTTGTCATTCTTGGTTTTTCCACTGAAATAAAGCATGAAACAATCACCTGCCAACGAGTTGTTAATTACAAAGTCTATGGCAGAATCAATATTGTGTTTGGTCGCATTTTTACCGTGCAATACATCTACATGGGACTCGTCGAATACCAGCCCGGTTTTTGCCATGGCCAGTTCTGCTATTTTGCTTGCATCTTGTTCAGCCAGCGCATAACCACTAATGCTGTCACCATTTAGACCAATGCTCAACATATAGAAGTTGTTGCTACGGCGTTGGCTTTTCAGTTTGCGTTGAGCGGCGTGCTGCATTTGTTCGTACATGTCTTCCATCACGTCATTATCAAGCCAGCTGTACTCATTACTGATCGCCTCCAGATCTTTAATTTCCATGGAAGCATCATTGATGTGGTTTCGGTTTATTTCCCAGGCATTGATGTACCGTTCCAAGGCCATAGGGTGGTTTTTGTCTTTGTAGTAATTATACGCCGCCCATCGATGATAGTTTCTTAGCGTTTTGTACCGTACTACCAGCCCTTGTTTTTCGTATAGGATTGCCGAGTCGAATTGCAAAGCTGCATTGGCGTATTGCTCCTTGTCTTCGAGTACTTTGCCCCGTTCGAAGAATTGGTTCCCAATGGTCTTAAATCGATGTTGCTTGCGCCATTGTGCTTTGGCGTATCGTTTTTCAATCGTAAACTCATCGGCTTTACGACCATTTTCTATAAAGAAATCGAAGTCTGCAATTAACCCTTCATAAAAGGTGGCGGTGTCCTGCATATTTTCGAACAATCGTTCGTAAATCCGACGTGCTTCTTTGTTCTTGCCCATAATCAAGACGCCATGCGCATAATTCATGATATACGTTGCGGAGAAACTATCCAACTCGTATGCTTTTTTCAGGTTTCCGAGCGCTTCCTGATTTCGAGCCATCTTGAGTAAGGTCCAGCCATACATTCCATGTCCACCCGCATAATACGGATACATGTCCTTCAAAATCTGGTATTGCTTTAACGCACGCGAATACTCATCATTTTGGAGGTAGGTGTTGGCCAGATACCAAATGGCATTTACGTTTTGTGAGTCCACTTTAAGTATTTCACGAAAACCATCAATGGCATCGTCGTATTTCTCCCGAGAACTCAATATGAATGATTTCAATACCTTAAACTCGAGGTGTAGGCTATCCATTTTGAGGGTATTGCAGATTTGAACCCATTGATCGGTCAGGCTGTCTGCTGCTATGTATTTTTCTTCTGAGATGTAGCTATAGACCTGATCTGTAATAAAAGAGTAATCCATCTCGGATACATCCATATATCGACCGAATTGTTGTGTCCAGGCATCCAGGTCGTTACTATTTGAAATCTGGTCATACTTGTCACGAATTATTTCGGTTTCAGAATCCCCAACGGGTGTGCTATTAATGATCCAGGTAGCATAGGTTTCGTCAATACGAAAACGCCTTCCCATGTATTTGCCGGGGTAGTCTTTTACAAAGCGCAGAAAGACCTTCATGTCTTCACGCGTTGTTTTTAGCATGGCTTCCCACATGTTAATTCCGTCAAATCCACCTCCTTCTAAGGGCGTCATATTGCTGGTGGTTGTGCCTGGCTTATAAAGCGACTTTGCGGTACCTTGAACCATGGTGACCATCATGTCCAGAATCAGGTTTTCCTGCTTTTCGCTCAACGTGTATAAAACAGATCGGTGCGACATCATCGGATGTCTATAATCGTCTAAAAAGGTCACCCCTAAAGCAACCATGTCGCTAATTAATCCCTGATAACTATTATGGTCATAAATCGCCTTTGTATACACCAGATCACCCGCCTGTAAATCGATGCCTTTTTTCTTGAACTCCTCGTCAATAACCACGTACCAGTGCGATCGACCAAACTCAACATGTTCCACAGTGGCTGTGCCGTAAAACTCTACCTGACGTTTGGGGTTTTTACTATCGTATATGGTAACGACAGATCCAGTTTGGTTGAGGTATATCGAGTCTCTTGTGCCAAACTGCATGGTGTACCAGGTGGTATCGCCATGCGCAGAATCGACGGAGTGAATGGGGAGTCGCGTGAATCTTCTTCCAAGGGAATCGCCATTTTCTAAATACTTGCTTTGGTACTTTAGGCTTGAATCCTGGAACATTGCAGATTGATGCAAGGCACGTTGTGCATCGTTAAAATTACCGCCGGTTTGAAAGCTAATGGCTGAGAAATAGAAAAGCTTGGAAGCTAGCCCATAATAGTCCTCCGAGATAAAATAACGTGCATACTGAAACTGTAGATTACCAATGAAGTCAAAATCGGCATTGTCGCCTAATTCTCTTTCCGCATTCACCGACTTGTTCGTCAAATCGGTTATTTCTTTAAACGTAGCCTTGCCGCTTTCCTTCAGTTTTTGCAGTTTGGTATAGTGCTTTTTAGCTTTAGGCGAGTTTTGTGCTAAAGCCACCCCGCACGAACTGACAGCAAACAGCGCGGTAAGAGCAAAGAATCGCAGGAAGTATCTAAATGTCAAGGGTTTCATAACGATGATGAGTTGCAGCTCGTCCAAATTTATAGAAATAATATCGTTTTACGCCTCAGGGTAAATGCGTGACAGTGATTAGGTGGCAGATGTTATCTTTGCTGCATGGATTTAAAACCAGTTTATGCAGTGGCCGAGGATGCCATCGAGACCTTAGGAGTGAACCCGGAAGAAACACGTTGTGAGGGAGAGGGGCAGTGGATTTTGGAACGTGAAAACGTGGAGATTTATATTGATGTATGGCAGCCGCAAGAGCACAATCAGTGGGAGTATTTTAAAGAAGATGAACCAACAGCAATTTTTCAGGTTGTGGCTCCTGTTTGTTTAGTACCGGAGGATAAAGAACTGCTGCACCAATTTATGGAAGAACTGTTGTATATAAATCACCATATGTTTTATGGAAGTTTCACGGTAAATATGAATGAAGGCATGGCTGCGATTCGGTTTAAAAGACTGGTTGAAGGAGCAAATCGGGTAGAGATGATCGAGCCAATTGAAAGTATCGGTTTTTATGCAGAGAATCTTGCCGAATACCTGAGCAAAAAATACGGCGTGAAAAAAATTGAAAAAAATCAATGATTTAGGCAACCAATAGTGCTCGCATGTCATCTTAAAACAAAAGCGAGTGGAATGAGCCCAGTGCATGACAACAGGCAAACGAGATACGGAAAGGAAGTTGATAGAGCAATGTTTGCAAGGAGATCATGCAGCTTTTGAGCTGATTTACAAAGACTTATCGCCTAAAATGTACGCAGTTAGTTTACGATATACGCAACAAGATCAGGATGCACAAGACGTGCTTCAGGAGGCATTTATTCGTATCTACAAAAACTTGTCGAAATTCCGTTTTTCGGGATCGTTTGAAGGCTGGTGCAGAAGAATTGTAACCAATACGGCAATTGAGGCAATTCGTAAAAAAGGTAGATCGAAAGAAACTTCTACGGAGGTATTGCCCGATCAACCGGTTGACGCGAAAAGTTTTGAACGGCTGAAAATGGAAGATTTGATGCGATTGGTTCGTTCGCTTCCAGATGGATACCGAAGTGTGTTTAACTTGTATGTTATAGACGGGTATCCACATAAAGAGATTGCTGAAATGTTAGGCATTTCAGAGTCGACAAGTAAGACGCAGCTTTATAAAGCACGTTTGACCTTACAACGAATGATAGAAAAACAGTCCATTGGATAACAGGAATAACATAGAGCAGTTTGACGACTTGTTTAAGCAAGCGTTTGAGCATGCGTCGGCAGACGTGCCTGCATCGGTATGGCAGGGTGTGTCTGGTGCAACGGCAAGTGCTGGGGCTGCAAGTCAGGCTTCCTGGTTGAGCAAACTGTTTGGATTGAAGGGGGCAGCCGTATTAGGTGGTGTTGCCGTAATAACCGGAGCTATGTTGTGGTTAGCGAATCCTTCCGAAACTAAG
>DIYD01000274.1:29430-43723 GCA_002428905.1 Bacteroidetes bacterium UBA6063
TCCGAAACTAAGGTGGACGAATCGTCTGTTATCACTACTGGTGTAGAAGAGAAGGTAGAGGAATTGACATCGGATCAGACAGCAATTGCTGATGAAACATTGTACAAAGAGCAGCAGCAAAATCGTATTGAGGAGGCTGTGGCTTCAGCCAGCGATGCTTCGGAGGGTCAAATCGTGCCCGTAGGTTCTGTAAATGGAAATGATAATGAAGCCAGATCGACAACCGTTTATGGTAATGAAGCTTCAGGCTCACAAGATCTAAACAATAGCGATGCAGACGCACAGATCGTATTGACCAACACCCCAGAACCTGTGGCAATGTTTAACATTTGGCAGTCACGCACGAGCTGTTGTGTAAACAATACGGTGGACTTTAAATGCACCGATGAGCTGAATATTGAACGCCTTGTTTGGAAGCTTAACGGAGAGGTGGTTGTTAAGGATAAACGTAACCTTACGTTGTTCTTCGACCGTAAAGGTCAGTATATAGTTGAGCTCGTGGTTACCGACGTTCTTGGAAAGACATCCGGGAAAACAGCTAAGGTTAATGTCAATGGCGCACAAGCCGACTTTGCGATTGACCAAATGTCAGGGGAGCTTCAAGTTTCATCGAAACATCCATGGTCATCAAACCAATGGTATATTAACAACGTCCTCATAGATGGAGATCGATCAACTCTGGTAGTTGGTGATTATTCCGGTGAAGTTCAAATCACTCACGTGGTAACCGGGGTGAATGGATGCAGCGACACCTTGAGAAAAACAACAGAGATAATGACTTCTTGCGATATAAAAATTGTTGACATTCCTAACGTATTCACGCCATATCTTGTAGATGGCAAGAATGACGAGTTCGATGTTACCTTATCGGAAGAAGCCAGCCAGTATAGATTGACCGTTATAAGTCCTCAAAGTGGTGAGGTAGTGTTTGAGACGGACAATCCAAATGAAGCGTGGAATGGCAAGCGCTGGAACCAGGGGCAATTGTTGCCCTATGGCTGGTATACGTACCAGTTGGCATATGGTTGCGGAGGTGCTATGCAACAGAAGCGCGGAAAAGTATTGCTGGCGCGATAAAAAAATTGTCTTGTAAAAGACAAGAAATAGAAATAATATAGCAAGCTTGAAAAATCAGGGTTGCTGTATTAAACCTGATTTTAGAATGTTTACGAAAATGAAAAATAACGTGTTTAAATTTTTAGGGTATTTGATCCTGCCTATGCTTGCGCTATTGGGCGGTTTGAATACAGTTCAGGCACAAACGTGTAACCCGAGCTATGTGACGGGTAACGAGTGTGTGGGTGAAATTATTTCGTTCAAGGCGAACGCCCCGGGTTTTGATACCTATTTGTGGGAGTTTAAGGATGCTAGTGGAGCACTGGTGACGTCTTCTAATGATCGTGATCCTTCTTACTCTTTTGGTAAGGCAGGTACGTACACGATAACGTTGACAGCTTCATCTAGTGTTATTCCGAATCCATGTACGAAATCAATTACCGTAGTGGTTAAACCCAGTCCGATTGCGGTTCCTATTCTTCTAACGCCAAAGCGCCAGTGTTTCAATGGAAACATATTCTGCTACATCGATAGTAGTCAGCCGGCACCAGGTAGTACATTGGTTCGTAGAACTTACCTGTTTGGAGATGGTCAGAAGTATGACGCAATTAATCCTAAATTGGGTGATACAATCTGTCACTCGATTATCGACCCAAAAGGTGGATGGTTCAATCTAAAAATTGAGTTGGAGGATGCAAATGGTTGTGTTACCGAGGTATACCTCGATAGCGCCATTCAGGTTTTTCCTCGTTTAGGTGTAAGCATTACAAGTAACGCACCAACAAGGTGTGATTCTACAGAGGCTTTAATTACCAACAATACGTACATCAACTGGAAATCAAATCCTGGAACTTACATTGGTTTGAAAGATGTAGCTCGTTTCGTATTTGATTTTGGAAACGGAGTTATTATTGGTGACTCGGTAACCAACACAGATTACTGGACGGGTGATGCACTCGACGGTATTATTAGTCGATGGTATCGTTCCAACGGTACGTTTAACGCAACGTTATCCGTAACATCAAGATTTAACTGTTCAGAGTCGTTTACATTTAAAGCAGCAGCAACGAACATTAAGTTAAGACCGGAGATTATTGCCGATAAGGATTCTGCGTGTACGGATGACCCAACGACGTGTTTTAGAGTGTCTACAGGGCCAATTCCGGGCGCAACGTTCCTATGGAACTTTGGTGATCCGCCATCGGGTAACCTAAACTTTAACAACCGATCTTGGACACCGTGCCACGATTATGGTGGAGGACCCTGGATGATTTCGTTACGTATTGTATCAGGTCCGTGTGATATCATGGTGTTTGATACCATATCTAAAGTAGGACCATCGTCTACCATTGAGATTCCTTTCGTTCGTGTACCAGAGCATGAAAAATATCAGTGTACAATTACAGACTCCGTACATTTCGTAAACAACTCTTCATGGTACCACAACGATGCGAATTACTGGGATGAGGATTCATTCTTTACCTTCTTCCCGAAATCATTCCGTGTGGTAAGACATCCTATTACACAGGTGGATACTATATTTACGTATCAAAACGTAAAAACCAACTTTGATTCGGTAACAGGTAAATACCTAATGACCGATACGATTTATGAAGGTAAGTTTAAAGCTTACTTCGATACGAAGAGAGACTCTTTTGTAGTGACGGATGGAATTGACACGGTGACGTACTTGCGTAGTGGTGGAGGTTTCAATCGTAAACTACGTTATGTGTTCAACTTTGATGAAGATACACGTAATGGAGATCAAACCATATTTGCCAATACCCCGCAGGTTAGACGTAAAGACAATGTGTTACGCGTTTGGAGTTTAGGTGATAATTATGCTGCACCTTGTACCACAGATACACGTGCAAATAAGAACGTAAATCTGAATTGTGGATTTACACTCGACTCATTACCAGTGCACTGGTATAGACCATGGGATGAGATTTACATGTATGAGAACAACGGTAACTTCTACAAAACGCCAGCGCAAAAAACGCTGTTCAGTAGACACGCCCGTTCATGTTATACAGTTCAGGTTTATGCATCTGATACAGTAATTATACCTCAAGAGGCGGTGATCTTTGCACCATGGGATTCAACCGTGGTTTTTGAAATTCCATATGTAGATTCATTTGGTGTAGCCCGAACAGATACGATAACCGTACCCGCCGGTGTTAACTTCCCCGAAGATAGTTTACGACCGAACTATCGACTTAAGGTTTGGAGACCGCAAACGGTGTACAAGGGTAAAGTAATCAGTACTGCTATTTGGGAAGATCAGAAATATTACATCCCAGCAGGTGTAACTATAAGAATTAAGGATTTAGCAAGTACACAAGGTAATGTACGAACTGTAACCGGTCCTGCAACAGAGACAATTGCAGAGGATGAACAATTCGAAGTGGAAGAAGGTGATTCGATTATCGCAATTCCTGAATTGATTATCAATGCGGCAGATACCACAATAGCGGCAGCAAGTACGGTTATCGTAGATACCATTATTAATGGTGTTGAAACAACGGTACAGCGTCAGGTGGTTTATGTTGATTCGGCATATCACCGTGATAACTTCTTCCAGACCAGAGCACAGTGTAATACAGTAACGCTTTGGCATAAAGATACGGTACACTTCCTGAAGTGTGAGAGTTCAAATAACATCTCGCTAGCTTTGATTCCACCAAGTGCGCGTGGTTTGAAATGGGAAGCAGGTATTCCTTGTCCGTTAGATGGTAACAAACTTCAGTATTATCTGACGTTTGATATGACCGAAACCAAGCCGGGTTGTACGCAACAATGGTTTGAGGTTAACTTCGACTCTTTAACGGGTCCGAATAACTGGTTAAACTATAAGAGTGGTAATGTATTAGCACCTCCACCACCAGGTTTACCAATTCCATTCGTACTTCCTTACGACATCATTGGTCAGTGGGGTACGCAATTCGTAAAAGGTTATACATCGGGTGAGGTTGGAAGCGATCCAAGCAAGCGTCCAAATGGTTCGTTTACCATTGGTTTGATTGTAGGTAATGGTCAGCCAGCCTTTGATGCAGGTGGAAATCCAATCGCTCCGGAGTGTACAGATACTGCTTGGTATTCAGACATGTTCCGTTACCAGTACTTGGATGCACAATTTGACGTGTTATATCCAAACAACAACCCTTTAGCAATTTGTGCTGGTGAAACGGCTTACTTCAGAATGGTTAATCCAATTCAGGATAGTATGTCTGCGTTGCGTTGGAACTGGGGTTACCAGGATCGTTTATCAGGTTACTACGAGGAGTTCCAATACTTCCAACCTTATAAAGGTCCACAACCAAATCGTAACGATAAAGACATTTCGTGGAATAAGAATACTGACGAGTGGTTATATAACTACGTAGTTCGCCACACCTTAGATGATTTATATGGCGATGTGACACTTGACACCATTGTAACTCGTATTTACCGCGACTGGGATTATTCGGTAAACACATTCACGGCAGATAAGATTCTTACAGATATCCTGAAACAAATGAATTTGGATATCCGCGATATTCCACCAGGTGACTTTGCTCTAATGTTGGGTGATGGTACAGTTGGTTGTATTGACACCACTGGTATTAGTGAGTACTTTGTGATTGGTAAGATCGGTATTGAAGAGAACGTAGTTACTCACGGTGAGTACAAGTATCAATATACAAATGTGGATCAAACCGACTCCGTAATTGTTGAACAGGTGCTTCACTTCCGTGATTCATCGATGCAAGGTTATGACACGTTTGTTGCGCCGTATACGGTAAATACAAGCGACGGCTTAACATTCAATGCAGGTGATACAATCTTCGGTGTATATAAGTTTAAATATGAGCATCCTGAAGTTCGAATTAACTTCTGTGACCCAACTAAAAAGGATACGGTCTGGGTTAAGTCGAACGGACCAATGACTCCAGGTGTGTTCCTGAACAACCGTGTGGGTTGTGAGAAGACGGGAGCAGTTCTGTTAAACGTTGGTTATCTCAATAAGTTCGAATTACTCGAAGAAGCAGTTTGTAAAGATCAGGTGCACGAGCTGTATGACAGTATACGATACTGGCAATATGGGGATGACATGTTCCCGGATGACTACCCAATTGATCCACGTAAGTTCTGGGAAGATCCAGTGCGTTTCGCTAATGGAAAACTAGAATTGAAATCTATTGATTGGGACGCAAATGACGGCAACGATAAGTTCGAGCGTAACTTAACGTTCTACCACCAGTATGATGAGCCAGGTGAATACCTTGTAGCGATTGCTACGCAAGATAGTATCGGTTGTACGGATACGGCCTATGTAACTGCGATGGTAACAGGGATACTTGCAAACTTCGAAACGAACCTGAATGCAGGTGGTGATATCTGTGATGGTATTGTTTCCTTCTTCGATTCTTCAGTAGTATTCGATCCTTGTAGAGGTAGAGATACGTGTCCAAATGGTCAGTACGATCCATGTGATAGTATTATTTGGTACGAGTGGGACTTCGGTGACGGTTCGGTACGAAGTGTATTGAAAGACCCAGCACACGATTATACTTCAAGTGGATGGTTCACAGTGAAGTTGAAAGTATACTCACTATTGGGATGTGTTGATTCCGTTGAGAAGAGAATCTTCGTGGCTGGTCCGCAGCCTCGATTTGAGTTCGACGGAGGAAGTGTTTGGGGCGAAGACTCCATCATAATCTGTGTGGGCGATAGTGTCCATATTGCCAATACGAGTAGGGCGCCTATGACGAATCCGGAATGGGTTATGAACTGGGGGGATACCTCGGTGAGTGGTACGAAGAATATCAACGATATCCTAATTCACCAGTACAACAACCCAGGAACATACTATCTATCGATGTATATGACCGATGAGGTTGAGCCTGGTAAGCCACCGTGTGGTAGATTGTTCCCAGATTCGAGTACGCTGGATGGTAAGATACCGCGAGAGATCAAGGTAATCGTTCAACCATATACGCCGGCAAAACTGGAGATCTCAGATACGGTCGTTTGTCCAAATCAGGAAATTATCTTCACAAGTAACTCGGATACCATTTATACATATTACCAATGGGCGTTTGGTGATGGCGATACCGCTACACGAAGCGAACCTGTGAACTTTGTATCACATAGTTATGCAACACCAGGTACGTATAAAGTATTGATGATTCCTGATTATGACTTACCACCAGGTGACTTCGGACCAAAATGTCCACAAATCGATAGTGGTGAAGTAACTGTAGTAGATGTTACTGCCGACTTCGACATCCTTGATAAGGATAAGCCTGATTACTGTTTCACAAATACCTCACAGGGTGCAACAAACTTTGAGTGGAAGTTTGAGACAGAATTAAGAGATACAGCTACAGAATTTACAACTGGGTTAGATCAAGATCCTCCATGTCAGAACTGGGGTGAGACAGTAGGTACATTTGCTATCTGCCTGATCGCTACAAATGACATCGGATGTAAAGACACGACCTGTAAGACTATTGAGAACAACTTCTTCATCAAGTTTGTGCCATACAACGTATTCACACCAAATACAGAAGGTGGCGATAACAAGAACGATAAGTTTGTAATCGATATTGAAGGTTGGGAAGAGTTTGAGATTAACATCTACAACCGTTGGGGTGAGTTGGTGTTTAAGACAGACGATCCAATCAATAGCTGGGATGGTACCATCATGAATGAAGGAACGAAGTGTCCTGCAGGTACATACTTCTACGTAATTAACTACAAGCTGAAGAATCGCGCTAAAAACGACGGATTGGAGCCTGTAAGTGGTACGGTTACATTAATTAGAGATTAATTGTAATTAATTCAAATTTATACCGAAACCGGAGTGGCAACACTCCGGTTTTTTATTGCTTGGAAATACCTATTTTTGCTCGCGTTATCAAGAAAGACGGAGGGAATAGGTCCAATGAAGTCTTGGCAACCTGTTATACACTATTACAAGGTGCCACATCCTATCTACTCAGGTAGAAGAGATACCATAATCCTGGTCGTTTCTTGTTAATACAGAAGTCTTATGAATAAGAAACACGACACGATTCTTCGTTTGAGCGGTCTTGAACCGCTAAATATCACCGATGATCTTAACTTTATTAATGTTGGAGAACGTACCAATGTTACAGGTTCTCGAAAATTTGCGCGTTTAATTCTAAACAATGAATTTGATGAAGCGCTTTCCGTAGCCCGACAACAAGTTGAAAACGGTGCGCAGATTATCGACATCAACATGGATGACGGTATGCTTAACGGCGTGGAGGCTATGGTTCAATTCCTGAACTTAATCGCTGCCGAACCAGATATTTCAAAGGTGCCCGTAATGATAGATTCATCAAAATGGGAGATTATAGAAGCCGGGTTGCAATGCTTACAGGGTAAGGGAATCGTGAATTCGATTAGTTTGAAGGATGGCGAAGAGGAGTTTATTCATCGAGCGAAAAAAATAAAACGGTATGGTGCAGCCACGGTGGTAATGGCATTTGACGAGACCGGCCAGGCCGATACGTTTGAGCGCCGAATTGAGATCTGTAAACGGAGTTATGACATTCTGGTTAATCGGGTTAATTTTCTGCCACAAGACATCATATTTGATCCCAATATTCTTGCTGTTGCAACCGGTATAGAAGAGCATAATAATTATGCAGTAGATTTTATTGAAGCTACGCGATGGATCAAACAAAATTTACCCCATGCCCTGGTTAGCGGTGGTGTAAGTAATATTTCGTTTTCATTTCGTGGTAATAATGCTGTGCGTGAAGCGATGCACTCCGCATTTCTGTTCCACGCTATAGAAGCAGGAATGGACATGGGTATTGTTAATGCCGGTATGATCGAGGTGTATGATGAAATTCCGGAGGACTTACTCACCCACGTAGAAGATGTACTATTAAACCGTCGCCCTGATGCAACGGAACGATTGGTTGATTTTGCCGAGACTGTAAAACAAAAAGATAAAACCACGGAGTCAAAAGACGAGTGGCGTGAACTGCCGGTTGCAGAAAGGCTGCAACATGCGCTTGTAAAAGGAATAACCGACTACATCGAAGAAGACACAGAAGAGGTTCGTCTGCAATTAGACTCTCCGCTCAAGGTTATTGAAGGTCCGTTAATGGACGGAATGAATGTGGTAGGCGACTTGTTCGGTGCGGGTAAAATGTTCTTGCCACAAGTAGTGAAGAGCGCACGCGTAATGAAGAAATCGGTGGCTTATTTGTTGCCGTACTTGGAAGCAGAAAAGGTAGATGGAAGTACTCGAGGCAAGATTTTATTGGCCACGGTGAAAGGCGACGTCCACGACATCGGGAAGAATATTGTAGGGGTAGTACTTGCCTGTAATAATTACGAAATTATCGACATGGGTGTAATGGTACCTGGCGATCAGATTCTTAAGAAGGCTGAAGAAATAAATGCAGATATTATTGGATTAAGTGGTCTGATTACACCAAGCCTCGACGAAATGGTAGATGTTGCTACTGAGATGGAACGACGTGGATTAAAGATTCCATTACTTATTGGAGGAGCTACGACGTCACGCGTTCATACAGCGGTTAAAATTGCCCCGAAATATAACAATCCGGTGATCCACGTACTGGATGCATCCAGAAGCGTACCAGTAGCCGGAGCATTGCTGTCTGACCAGTATGAAGCTACTGCTGAGCTTTACCGTCAGGAATATACCGAGTTGGCCGAACAACACGCAAGAAGACAGCAAACGAAACAACAATTACCCTTACAGGAAGTCAGAAATAACGCCTTTGTTACCAACTGGTCGCAAGCTTCTATTACAGAACCCAGCAATATGGGCATCCGAACATGGAGTCCGTCTTTGGAAACACTGTTGGACTACATCGACTGGACACCATTTTTCCAGGCCTGGGAGTTAAGCGGTAAATATCCCAAAATATTAAGCGATGAGATTGTAGGCGAACAAGCTACAACGCTTTTCAGTGAGGCTAAAACCATGTTAGAGCGCATTGTGACCGAAAAGTCCTTTACCGCCAGAGGCATTACAGGACTCTTCCAGGCACATTCGGTTGGTGATTCCGTTGAATTGCCAACCGAAGAAGTAACCTTTCACTTTTTGCGACAACAGCGAAAAATGGGTGCCAATATTCCCAATCTTTCGCTCGCCGATTATGTGGCTCCAGAAGGTTATAATGACCATATGGGATTGTTCGCGGTTTCAATTCACGGCGCAGAAGAGCTCGCCAGGACGTTTGAAGAAGACCACGATGACTATCACGCCATCATGGTTAAGGTATTGGCTGATCGATTGGCCGAAGCATTTGCGGAATTCTTGCACGAGCGTATTCGTAAGGAAGACTGGGGGTATGCCGTTGACGAGGAGCTCGACAACACGGAGCTGATTCGTGAAAAATACCGTGGAATACGTCCTGCGCCTGGCTATCCTGCTTGTCCCGATCATGAAGAAAAGCGAAAAATCTGGTCACTAATGGACGTTGAGAAACACACCGGTATGCGGTTGACAGAAAGCTGTGCTATGTATCCAGCGGCAGCCGTATCAGGCTATTATTTCGGTCATGAGAAAGCCAAATATTTTGCTGTTGGCAAGATAGGACAGGACCAGTTAGCGGATTTTGCGGAGCGGAAGAATATGACGCTCGAGGAAGCCGAAAAGTGGCTACGTCCGAATTTATAGCGATTTCGTTTGTAGGACAGTAAGGCAAAAAAAGACGTTTTGGTATGTCTGGTTAAGAGAAAGACTGTGTAGTGACATTGTCATCTTATTCTGATATTTTGCTGACTAATCAAGGAATGCTTAAATTCGGTCGGTTTATCCCCTTTGTAGTAGTTAAAGGAATTGAAAGTGAAATGAATTATATGATGCCTAAGCATAAATCTGTTGGTCTTTTTTCTCGATTTTTTAGTGATTTAGCGTTGAAAACCGCTGGATTATTGTTGGTTTTGCTGCTGTTTGGCTCTGACATCAAAGTCAAAGCACAAAACTCGTCGAATAAAGGAACCGATTTCTGGGTAGGTTTCATGAATCACCGGTTTGAGAACGAAACTGGAAACAGAAGACCAAAGATGTATTTGTACATCACTTCGGATTCTACCACTTCTGGAACGGTGTCGATCCCTGGAGAAGGGTGGTCTTCCAACTTCAATGTTACAGCCAACCAAATGACCCTTGTAAGTGTGCCTTTCGACAAGGCCTATGTAGGGTGTTCCGATTGTATTTTGGATCGAGGTATTCACATCACAGCGGAAGAAAATGTAGTGGTTTACTCTCACATATATGCCGAATATTGCTC
This sequence comes from Bacteroidetes bacterium UBA6063, assembly GCA_002428905.1. Lineage (GTDB taxonomy): Bacteria > Bacteroidota > Bacteroidia > NS11-12g > UBA9320 > UBA987. Next base: position 39,780 of record DIYD01000274.1, read on the forward strand.
AGATGCAACACTGACATTACCAACGGCTACCAATGGTAAAGAATACTACGTAATGTCCTACGAACAGTTAAGAAGTTCAGGCCGATCTCAATTCATGATTATTGCCAATAAAGACGATACTAAAGTACGTATAACACCAACCGTTACGGTGTCTGGTAATTCTGGAGATAAAGCGGCCAACACGAGTTACGAGATAACGTTGGATAAAGGCGAGGTGTATCAGGGCAGGGCGAAAAGCAGTGGACAGAAAGAAGACCTCACAGGTACCCATATCGAAGTAATTGATACAGGAATTACGGCAAATTGTAGAACGGTTGCTGTGTTCTCTGGGAGCAGTGATAGTTACATTCTGTGTGCAAACCCAAGCAGAGGACTTACTTCAAGAGATAACCTTTTCCAACAAATGTATCCCACACGCTCTTTAGGAACGCGGTTTGTTACCATTCCGTTTAAGAGCAGAAGCATGGACCACTTGCGGATCATGGCTACAGAAGACAACACCAATTTTGTGATTCAGCATGAAACCGGTCTGCCAACAACCGGGTCACTAAATGCCGGTGAGTTTTATGATTTACGCGAAGTAAGCAGCACAAAGTACATCAATGCGAGTAAGCCAATTACCGTAGCGCAGTACCAGGTTTCAAGACGGTGTGGCGGTAAAGGTGACCCATCTATGACCATCTTAAACCCGATCGAGCAAACCTTAAAAAGGATTACGGTTTATTCGTCCGAGTATCAGGATATCAGTGATTCGTATATCAACGTAATTATACCCAATTCCGGTGTTTCAAGCTTTAAAATCGATGGTAAGTCTGCGACGTTCAAGCAGGTGCCCAAATATAAATCGTACTCTTACGCCCAAATAAGTGTGGCTGAAGGAAACCACCAGCTTTCATCCGATGTCGGCTTTCTGGCCATTGCATATGGATTTGATGATTATGAATCGTATGGATACTCTGCCGGGGCAAACGTTAAAGATTTAACTGCGAAGATCGAATTAACGAATTCAGCGTCGAACCTTGAAACAGAAAACTTTATTTGTCTTGGCGACTCCGCTTCGTTTGAAGGTGAGGCAGAATATACAGTAAGCAAATGGGTATGGGATTTCGGTGATGGCACTACCGACACGACCCAGAAAGTACGTCATCAGTACAAAGATACCGGTACATACAACGTTAAACTCTATACCTACAAAACAGCGTTTGACGGATGTTCTACCTATGATTCAACGGATTTAGAGGTACGCGTTAACGGCAGGTCAACAGTGAAATTCGGATCGAGTCTGAAATGTGAAAAAGGAACAGTAAACTTTACCGACTCCTCTGAGGCCCCTCCTGGTGGGTCAATTCTGGTACGTTACTGGATATTCCATGACAATGCAAAAGTCTATTCAACCAACACCTCAAAGTATTACGATACATCTGGAACATTTGACGTAAGTCTGGTAGTTAAGAGTACGGCGCAATGTGAGGATACACTCACAAAGACAATAACCATTAACCCCTTACCAAAGCCGCTGTTTGAAATGAAGAATGCGTGTGCCGCGGATACCAATGAATTTGTGAATAATACAACAATTCGTAGCGGTGGTCTGGATGAGATCAAGTGGTATTTCGGTGACGGTGACTCAAGCAGTGCGGTAGATGCGAAGCATTTCTACCAGGACTCAGGTACTTACATCGTGCAGTTGCACGTAACCAGCGATAGCGGTTGTGTTGCAGTAGCGGAAGATACGCTGTTGAAATATGAGGATTTCGATGTGAGCTTTACCTATCAGGATACCTGCGCAGGGCTTGATGTTGAATTTGTCAGTACATCAAATGCAGCCAGCCTGCCATTAAAGAACTTCTTGTGGAAATTCCCAGGAGGGGTTGAGTTTAAAGACAGTACCAAACTGTCGTATAATTTTGGTACACCAGGCACGTATACCGTTTGGCTATTGGCATCGTTAGACACGCTTTGCCGAGATTCTTCTAGTTACGATGTTGTGGTTGATCCAAACATTGTTGCAAACTTTACTACAGAATCAAATTGTTTAAATGATACCATTCGCTTCTACGATAGATCGCTCGTTTCAGGTGGCACAGTCGGCCAGCTTATCTGGGATCTGGATGATGGTTTTAGCGGATCTACCGATACGGTTAACCAAAAATATACGGTTAAAGGAACGAAGGACATTCAGCTCATTGCTATTACGGATCAGGGATGTAGAGATACAGCGAATAAGACAATTAGTCTTTTGGCACCAACAATTGATAAAATCGATTTCTTCCGCTTCTGTGAAAGTGAAGATGGCACGATTAAGGCACAATTGACCCTTGACGGTGATACCGTCGATACATGGGATTGGTATGTAGAAGGGGTTACTTCTACGGTGGATTCCGTGGTCTTTAATTCCTCCACAATTGGAAAATACGAGGTAACTCTAGATATCGTTACGAAGAATAACTGCCGGTTAAGTGCATTTGATTCGGTCAATGTGTATACAACTCCGGTAGCCGACTTTTCGGTTGATGAAGTATGTATCGGCGAAGATCTGATGCCCATGGATTTAAGTACGGTGGCCAATGGCGAGATGATTTCTACACATTCGTGGTACCTGAATGGAACACTTGTTAGTTCCGATCAGGCACCGTCAATTCCAACCACCATGACGGGCACCAATACGTTGCGTTTGATTGTGAATACGTCAAATGCCTGCGACGATATTGTAGTGAAAGATGTGGAGGTTAACGTATTGCCAGTGCCTGATTTCACCTATGTAGATACTTGCTTTGGAGACAATACTACTTTCACGAGTACCTCTTCGATTTCGAATGGGTCTATAATGAACACCGAGTGGGAGTATAGCGATGCGGTTACCACAAGTGGAAGTCCGGTATCGCGATTCTTCGCTGCTCCAGCCGAGTACTCCATGATGGTGAAATTAACTTCCGACAAGGGGTGCAGAGACTCGTTACTCAAGGTGTTCCAGATTGCACCAAAGCCACAAGCAGATGTGGTTGCTGATGTATCTTCCGGATGCCAACCTTTCGGAGCAACGTTTACAAATAATTCTTCTGTTAGTGCGGGTAGTATTATGAGCACCTTCTGGGACTTTGGAGAAGGTAGTCCGGTGAGCGGGGTTAACCCAGGGTATGTTTATGCCAACCCTGGTTCATACACGGTTCGGGTTTGGGTAGAGACCGATGCCGGTTGTAAAGATACAACTACGGTAAATCCTGATTTAGATATTTTACCTCGTCCTACGGCTGCATTTGCATTTACACCGTTAGAGCCAAGCCTTGTACATTCAGAAGTGACCTTCGCAAATACATCGTCAGCGGATGCAACTAGTTTTGAATGGGAGATTTCCGATGGAGCTTCGTATGTAATTGCGAACCCAAAACATAAGTTTGAAAATGCAGGTGATTATACAGCAATGCTGGTTGCAATTGCTGCCAATGGTTGTAGAGATACAAGTATCCAGGGTATCACGGTTAAATTGGATTTCTTCTTGTTTGCACCAAGCGCGTTCTCACCAAACGGTGATTTAGTGAACGATCGTTTTGGAATATCAGGTATGATACCTGAGGTTGAGGGTTACACCATGTCAATTTTCAATACATGGGGTGAACGCATCTACTTCTCGGAGGACCCTGTTGCTAAGTGGGACGGCACGTATAAAGGTTCAGACGTCCATACGGGTGCTTACACCTACATGGTGCGCTATCGTAACATTGAAACCAACCGGTGGGAAACCATCAGTGGTGTGGTTCACGTAATGCGATAGAAACTCAAATAAACTTCTATAATGGACAAGAACGGCAATCCTGATTTTCTTGTCCATTATTCAATTTATTAACCCATTTCTTTCATCTAAATCCATACCTTTGCCGCCTCAAACGGATTACAAGATATGAGCGTTTTAGTAAATAAAGATTCCAAAATTATTGTTCAGGGTT
>DIYD01000180.1 GCA_002428905.1 Bacteroidetes bacterium UBA6063
AGGTACCAATGCAGACGAGTTATACGCCGATGTTCAACTGGAAGACAGTACATTGAACTTAGTAGTAAACTATCATAATAGGCGAGCCAAATGGTATGTAAATCAATTTGCCGGAGGCTTTGACAAAACTGCAAAACGAAAGAAAACGTATGTACGTCATGCGAATGGAAGGATTAAGAAGACCAGGAGTTTCCTGGTATTCAAGGTATATCCTAAGGTAAAGCAGGGATCAGAAATACATATTGGTCTCAAAGAAAAGGTGATCAAGGAAAGAGAAGAAAAACAAAAAGGTATTGATACAAGTCCTAAACAGGAAAAGTCATTTATTGAGCGTATGACAGAGTTACAAACCATCATCGCACTGACCACTTCCATCACAACAACTACGTTGGCTACGATAAGTTTATTACAACAATAACCCATGTCAGATTCACAGCAACTATCAATCACCTCCATACTACAGACAGTAAAACTGTATTGGCAAGAACTATGGCGTAGAAAATGGTGGGTGGTGTTATCTGCAATCGTTTTATCCGGTGCTTTGCTTACATCTGCCTGGTTAACACCAAAGAAATACGTAGCACCATTAACGTTTATGGTTGATTCCGAAGGTGGGTCGTCAATCGGTAACGGAGTAACAGCAATGCTTGGTCAGTTTGGTTTAGGTGGGGCCAATACATCTGGGCACAACTACGATAAACTTGTAGAGTTGGCTTTGTCACGAATGATTCTGACGGATGTGTTAAAGACAAAAACGAACTTCAATGACACCTTTGATTACCTTGGTAACCATGTATTAAAGACGTATACGTTTCAGTTGCCGAAAAAATCGAATGAAGAGCAAATCTTCTGGTTTACAGATGACACTTCAGATACTTATCTGGAAGATGAGTTACAAGCCATTCTAACGCTCACCAAGTTTGTACGTGGTAATCCTCAAAAAGGTGTACCCGGACTATTGACTATTGGTTACGATGATGAAAGCACCGTTTTAACCATTAAAGCCAAAACGATTAACGAAGATTTGAGTACAGTACTGGCTATAGTTGAATACGATGTGTTGAGCAAGTTCTACATTTACAACACAACGAAAAAGCAAAAAACCACTTACCGTCAGTTATCGATTAAAGTGGATTCCATACAGGGAGAGTTACGTGCTGCAGAAGCTCAGTTTGCACGATTCATGGATTTAAGCGGTATTTATCTGAACCAGGATAAGCTTCCGAGAGAGCAACTCGCGCGTAAGATCGAAGTACTCTATATCATGTACGGTGAAACACTAAAGAATAAAGAAACGGCAGACTTCCTTTTAAAGAATGCTACGCCATATTTTCAGGTCATTGATTACCCTGTAGGGCCGTATCAACCGGTTGGCAAATCCAGGTTGAAATCGCTCATACTAGGTGGCATTTTAGGTGGTTTCTTAAGTGTTGCATTTATTCTGGGGCGTTTCTGGTTCATCGAACAATTACAAAAAGAAAAATTACAGTCTTAATATGACAAAAGTTGCCTTAATCACAGGTATCACTGGGCAAGACGGAGCATATCTTGCCGAATTACTACTTAGCAAAGGTTATATCGTTCACGGTATAAAGCGAAGATCTTCCTTGTTCAACACGGCGCGAATAGACCAGTTGTATCAAGATCCTCATGTGGAAAACAGAAACTTCATTCTGCACCACGGAGACTTAACAGACAGTACTAATTTAATCCGGATTGTGCAGGAAGTTCAACCGGATGAAATCTATAATTTAGGTGCAATGAGTCACGTAAAAGTGAGTTTTGAAGAACCTGAATATTCTGCCGATGTAGATGGTGTAGGCACACTACGCCTTTTGGAAGCCATTCGGATTCTTGGACTTGAAAAGAAAACGAAGATTTATCAGGCATCCACTTCCGAACTATATGGTTTGGTACAGGCGGTACCCCAAAGCGAAACTACCCCCTTCTACCCTCGTTCACCCTATGCGGTTGCCAAGTTGTACGCGTATTGGATAACGGTTAATTACCGTGAAGCTTACGACATGTTCGCATGTAATGGCATTCTTTTTAATCATGAATCTCCGTTACGCGGTGAAACCTTTGTTACTCGAAAAATTACACGTGGTGTTGCCAAAATTGCACTTGGGTTACAAGACAAAATATGGATGGGTAACATCAACGCAAAACGAGACTGGGGCCATGCAAAAGACTATGTAGAAGGAATGTACCTAATTCTACAACAGGATAAACCGCAAGACTACGTGTTGGCAACGGGTGAAACAACGGAGATTCGAGAGTTTATTCGTATGGCGTTCGCAGAAGTTGGCATTGAAGTAGCGTTTATGGGCGAAGGAATCGATGAAGTTGCCATCGTAAAGAACTGCACCGGCGAATACCAAATTGAAGCAGGTAAAGAAGTTATGGCAATCGATCCAAAGTACTTCAGACCTACCGAGGTTGATTTATTATTAGGAGATCCAACCAAGGCTAAAACGGAGCTTGGATGGGAACCCAAATACAGCGTTCAGGAACTTTGCGCAGAGATGGTTCAGGCAGATCTCGAACTCTTCAAACGAGATGCTCTATTAAAAGATGCAGGATTTGAGGTTAAAAGTGAGTTTGAATAAGCCATGAACAAAGACGCTCTAATCTACATCGCAGGCCACAATGGAATGGTAGGTTCTGCCATTTATCGCAAATTGCAGCGTGAAGGCTATACGAATTTCGTTCTTCGAAGCAGCAAGGAATTAGATCTTAGAGATACAGCGGCAGTTGCGTCATTTTTCGAAACCCACAAACCTGAATACGTTTTCTTAGCGGCTGCCAAGGTTGGAGGAATACACGCTAATAATATTTATCGTGCAGAGTTTCTATACGATAATCTGATGATTCAAAACAATGTGATACACCAATCGTATTTGAACGGTGTAAAAAAACTATTGTTCCTGGGTTCATCCTGTATTTATCCCAAATTAGCAGATCAACCGTTGAAAGAAGAATACCTCTTGAGTGGTTTTCTCGAATCTACGAATGAACCTTATGCTATTGCTAAAATTACTGGAATAAAAATGATTGAAAATTACGCCGATCAATACGGCTGTAATTATACTTCTGTAATGCCAACAAACCTCTATGGACCAAATGACAACTATGATCTCCAGAATTCTCATGTCCTCCCTGCCTTGCTACGAAAATTTCATGAAGCTAAAGTAAGTGGTGCTGCATCTGTTGTTGTATGGGGAACCGGAACTCCATTAAGAGAGTTTCTCCATGTAGACGATTTAGCCGAAGCCTGTTATTTCGTTATGCAATCGTATGATAGTCCGCAATTCCTCAATGTTGGAAGCGGATCTGAGATCAGCATAAAAGATTTGGCTTTAACGATTAAAGACGTGGTTGGGTTTGAAGGAGAGCTCGTTTTTGATACCTCAAAACCCGATGGGACGCCTAGAAAGCTTATGGACAGCTCGAGGCTTAAAACATTGGGCTGGGAGCCTAAAATTGGGTTGAAAGAAGGTATTGAACGAGAATACAACAACTTCAAACAACGTTTGGCATAACTCTTTTTGACTCTTAAGAAAAAGGTTGTTTCCGGAGTTCTCTGGACCGCCGCTTCTAATATTGGTGGAACTTTATTAAGCTTTACTCTTGGTGTTTGGCTTGCACGATTATTAGGACCTTCAGCTTATGGTCTGATTGGAATGGTTCTGGTAATTGCAGGCTTTGGGCGGCTTCTCCTCGACTTTGGTTTTGGTGAAGCACTGATCCAAAAACAGGATGTAACCGAGCGGGACTATTCTTCTGTCTTTTGGTTTAATATTGCCATAGCCATTGTTTTATGTGGGCTGTTTTACATGTCCGCACCATGGATTGCTGCGTTTTACGCCAATACCGATCTGATACCACTGACTCAGGTGATGAGTCTAAGCTTCTTGCTGAACGGAAGTATAATCGTACAGCGCATTCGATTGGAAAAGGCTTTCCGGTATCGGGTAATTAGCCTGGCGGAGTTAACCAGCAGCCTTTTAAGTTCTGTGGTTGCCATTGCTATGGCATATAAGGGATTTGGGGTCTGGTCGCTCGTTGCGCTAAACCTAACAAAACCCCTGATTTATGGATTATACATTTGGGTAGCTTCTACGTGGTTGCCTTCGCTAGAGTTCAATACAGCGAACATCCGAAATCTTGGAAAGTTCAGTTTGTCTATTCTGCTAAACGGTGTATTTAATACCGTAGCTACCAGCCTCGATAAAATTCTAATAGGCAAGAATTTAGGAGCTCAAAGCTTTGGATTGTATACCAAAGCTTATGGCACTCTGCGCCTTCCGGTTAATCAACTTACCTATGCTATGAATCGTGTCTTGTATCCGGCATTTTCTCAAATCCAAAGTCAACGTAAACATGTCTTTGATGTCTATCGTAAAATTATACGACTCGTATCGTTGCTTATCTTTCCTGTGATGCTGGGCTTTGTTTTCTTTGGAGATACCATTATTTGGCTGATGTTTGGCAATGAATGGGCCGCTATGGCACCGGTTTTTAAGATACTGGCTCTAACGGCAGGCTTCATTCCATTTAATATTATTGCAGATAGTATAATTAAATCACAAGGCAGTTCCTACTACCTAAATTTGATTACGTTCGTTGAAAAACCACTTGTAGTAGTTGCCATACTTGCCGGTGTGTCTTTCGGGTCCATACTAGCGCTATCCTGGTGTTTAACCATCGCCACGTTTATTGTATTTCTTTTTAAAAGCTGGTTAATAAGCCTGGCGTTGGAACAACCATATAAAACCTTATTAATTCAGCATGCGATAAGTGTTAAGTACATAGCACTTCCCTTGCTGGCTTTGTTGGCAGTCATGCTATTTCAACCCGATATGTATGTGGTTTTCGCAGCTGGTCTATTTGTACTTGCTTTACTCCTATCACTTACATTGTTTAGAAAAAGTGTATGGTCTCTTGTTCAGGAAGTCATACAAGTCTATCGTTCAGTTTAATGTCGGTTACCATTGTCATACCAGTTTACAATGCAGAAGACTATCTCGTTTCTACGTTGGACAGTTGTCTCGCACAGGATGCCAGTGTACTTAAAGAAATAATTGTGATTGATGATCGGTCAACCGATCGTAGTAAACAGATTATAGAGCGATATACTGCCGAACACCCTGGTCTTATAAAACATTTGTCCAATACCGGAAGTAAAGGAGCACCTGCAGCACGGAATTTAGGAATAAAACATGCATCCGGAACATATATACAGTTCCTTGATGCAGATGATGTACTAAGTGAGAATAAACTTTCTGCTCAATTCAACGCGTTAATGAACAAATCTACCTACGCCGTTTCCAGTTGCAGTTGGTGTAAATTCCACAAGGATACTTCGGATGCACAGGTTCGAAAACAGACCATCGATAAATCGTATGACACTCCCTGGGAATGGTTGATTGATTCCTGGTCGGGAAAAGGAATGGGACAGACGGGTATCTGGCTGGTAAGCAAACAATTGGTGGCCGAGGTGAATGGTTTTGATGAAAGTCTTGCCAAGAATCAGGACGGTGATTTCTTTACAAAAATATTATTGCGTGCACAGAGTATTGAATTCTGTGAAGAAGCCATGGTATACTATAGAGATAGAACGAACAACAGTGTGAGTAAATCAAAGTCTGCTAAAGCTGCCTGGTCCGTATTAAAATCGTACAAAGCGTATGAAGATATATTGAATTTTACGGACATACCTAAAGTACGTCAGGCCCTGTGCAGAAACTACTATCGTTTTGTCTATCAGCACTACAATAAGTATCCTGATTTGGCTATTGAGGCCATGAACAGAGCTAAGCATCTGGGTTTCAAAGCCTTTGAATATCAAGAATTTAACAGCCTGTTCTCCACACTTTCCAAAGGAATTGGTTACAAAAACACCTTTAGGTTGCGAAACCTTCTTAGAGGTTTTTAACTTCGTCAATGAACACAGAACTACGTCAAATACAGATTATTGAGCCCAGTTCGGGTTGGAAACTGATTGACATAAAAGAGCTCTGGAGATATAAAGACTTACTGTACTTCCTGGTAGTTCGTGGGATTAAAGCCAAATATGCACAATCCGTATTGGGTGTGGGTTGGGCCGTGTTACAACCTCTGGTACAAACACTTATCTTCACCGTAATTTTCGGAAATCTGGCCAAACTAGATTCAGATGGGGTTCCTTACGTATTGTTCAGTTTCGCTGCAATGGTGCCGTGGAACTATTACAGCAATGTGCTAACTGAAAGCTCAAATTCTCTTATCCAGAACAAGGCCATGTTATCTAAGGTGTATTTCCCCAGGTTGGTACTGCCAATAGCCGCTGTTTTTTCAAAATTCATCGACTTCATAATTGCATTTATAGTCATGGTTGGATTATTCATTTACTATGGATTTGCTCCTGGTTTGAATGTCGTGTACTTCCCTTTACTCCTACTCATTTTGATACTTACTTCGTTAGGAACAGGGATGATTTTGTCTGCACTAGCCGTTAAATATAGAGACATACAATACGCCATGACGTTTATGGTTCGCCTAATGATGTATGCCGTACCCGTGGTTTATTCCATACGCATAATACCCGAAAAGTGGTTGTACATTTATGCGTTGAACCCGATGGTAGGTGTTATTGAAGGTATGCGTTCTGCGTTTCTGGGTACATCTGCAATGCCCTGGGATTTACTTGGCATTGGAAGCCTTGTTTCCATAATTCTCTTCACTTTCGGAGCGTTTTACTTTAAACGCATGGAGCGAACCTTTGCCGATATAGCTTAATGCCAAACACTGTAATTCGTACGGATAATATTTCAAAGCGTTATAGGCTGGGCACTTATGAGCAAGCTCAGACTTTTGCCGAACGCCTAAAGCGTGTTGTATCTTATCCCTTAAAAAATTTAAGACGAATATCTCAGTTAAGCCGGTTTGGTGATGCTAATGACTCAAGTGTTTTATGGGCACTCAAGGATATAAGCTTTACCGTTGAAAGAGGTGCTGTATTGGGTATAATAGGCCGCAATGGAGCAGGCAAAAGCACCTTGTTAAAGGTATTAAGCAAGATTACAGAACCTACTACAGGACGTATTGAAATTGAAGGAAGAGTGTCTTCACTGCTTGAGGTAGGTACAGGTTTTCACCCGGAACTAAGCGGAAGAGACAACATATACATGAACGGGACGATTCTGGGAATGACACGTAAAGAGATTGACCAGAAGTTCGATCAAATTGTAGAGTTTGCCGGTATAGCTAAACACATAGACACACCTGTAAAATTCTATTCCAGCGGAATGACAGTTCGGCTCGGCTTTAGCGTGGCGGCGCATCTCGAGCCTGAAATACTTATTGTAGACGAAGTCCTGGCAGTTGGAGATTTTGAATTCCAAAAGAAATGCCTTGGAAAAATGAATGACGTTGCTCAAAGTGGGCGAACAGTTCTCTTTGTCAGCCATAACAT
>DIYD01000062.1 GCA_002428905.1 Bacteroidetes bacterium UBA6063
ACTGCTTGTAACGGGCACATACGGTAGCGGTGCCGCAGCAGGTAGCCTGGGTACAGGTACTCGCTTACATTTCAATCCACGACTTTCAGCCTTCCGGGCAGGTTATGCTGCTGGTACAAGTTGGGATGCCGCCAATATGGGTCCGTATTCTACAGCCTTTGGTTATGGATCTATTGCTAAAGACCACTACACGTTTGCCGCGGGTAGAGCAGCTCAGGCAATCGGGAATCACTCTATCTCTATTGGAGACAGTACGGAAACATTACTACAGTATTCTATTGCCATAGGAAACAAGTCTATCACCGGTGGACGAAATGCGATTGCATTTGGTACGGGTAATAGCGCCTATGGTCAGTACTCTTATGTTTTCGGACATAATAACAACGCACAGGGAACAAACTCTGCAATTATCGGAGAGGAATCTCACGTGCTTTCAGGGTATAACCACGGTTACGCCCTTGGATACCGTGACACCATTAAGGGTGATTATGCCGTAGCCATTGGTCACAATGCATTTGCTGAAGGAACCGGCGCTGTGGCGATTGGAACGAATGTACGCACGGATAATCCGTACTCCGTGGCCATAGGTAACTTTTCATCGGCTATTGCCGATCGTTCCATAGCTATTGGTAGTTATGTTTCAACCAACTTTAAAAACGGTGCAGTAATCATCGGTGATGGAAGTACAACCGTTACGACATTAGCCCATTTGAACAACACGATGACCATGCGTTTCAACAATGGTTATCGCTTATACTCCAACTCTGCACTTTCTACCGGAGTTTATATGAACAATGGAGGTACCGCATGGATCACCCTATCGGATCGAAACACAAAAGAGAATTTTGAACCGGTAAATGGCGAAGAGATTCTTTCCAAAATTGGTGGCCTATCGATCACAAAATGGAATTATATCGCAAACGATGACGCGACCAAGTTCATCGGTCCTATGGCGCAAGATTTTCATGCTGCTTTCGGATTGGGAGGTAGTGACAGTCTTGGGATAAGCACACTGGCTTACGACGGTGTAAACATGGCAGCTATTCAAGCCCTGAAATACCGCACTGATAAGATTCAGGACCTAGAAAAAAAGGTGGCAACACAGGACGCGGAAATAGCTGTTTTGCGCGAGGAGCTAAAAGCGTTAAGAGAACTTATCGAAGATAACAAGCAATAATCTTGAAACGCGTACTCTTACATATCGCTTTCCTGCTCACAGGAGTGCCCTTTGGTTTGTCACAAGGTTGGGTTACTAAAGATGCCACAGTTGTGGTAAAAAACGATGCACACGTCGTAATCACAACGGCTGATGGGCACTATACAAGCAAGGGAAATAGCTTGCTCAATACCACAAACACTGGAACTGTGCATGTGCGTGGAAACTGGGTGAACGTCGGTACAACGCCAGCCGTTGGAACCAATGCCGGTACCGTTATTCTTGACGGAGGATTGCAGCAAATTACAGGAACAACATCTACTTCGTTTAATACATTGGAACTGGCCGGAACAGACCACAAAGCGATCATGCTTCAAACCCTTGTCGGTGGTGGTTATATCGGCACGAAGCGTGGTGCATTATTGTTGAACGATAAATACCTTGGTCTGAACACCAACTTGTTGATAATCAACAACCCCATGGCCAACTCAATTCGACGATCAACGGGAATGATTATCGGTGATACGGATCCAGGTGTTGGGTATAGTAAGGTACAATGGAATATTCGTAACACAGGGCCAGGCTTGAATTATATCATTCCATTTGGAACAATTGATTACCAGTATATACCTCAAACGATTCGCATTACAGGCGGAGGTATTGAAGTATCAGATTCGGGCTACATAAGCATGGCAACCTACCCAACCAATACCGGTGGTGCACCAAACAACCGACCTTTGCCCATAGGAGTTAGCAATTTTGACAATCAATTCGGTATAGAAAACGACATTAAGGCTGTGGACCGTTTCTATGTGGTTGATGCAGGTGGATATCAAACTATGCCAGATCTTGGCTTTAGCTTTTCGTATCTGGATCGCGAAACAGGTGGAACAAACCTGGTCAATGAGGCAAAGCTTGAAGCCGCACTATTTGATGCTGCTTCCAACTCCTGGGATTACAGTCTGCGCGGAGGCACAAACATGGCCACTAATGTAACGCGTTCTGCAACAGGCCGAAGCTTCATTGGTGCATGGACGTTGCACAACCCACCGTACTGTCCAACTGCCCATTTCAACTTTGATAATGAATGCCTTGGCTTACCCTTAACAATGCGCGACTCTTCGCATATTGTATTTGGAACGATCGACACGACCATATGGGAAGCTGAAAACAGCGTATATAACAACCAAAATCTGTTACAACACGTATTCCAGCGTGATGGTTATTTTGATGTAAAACGAAAAGTACGTGGTGACCGGGGATGTTGGGATTCTACTACGCTTCAGGTACAGGTGTTCCCTTTACCCGAGAGTAGGTTCACCCACACAGATACCTGTTATACGGATGTAACACAGTTTGCATCGCTATCTTCATCCACATTGGGTATGCCGTTGCTCCATACATGGAACATTGATGGTAAAACCTATTCTACGGAAAAATCGAGTCATAAATTTGGTGCTCCGGGTGTTCACCAAATCCGCCTGGTGACTGAAAACCGGCTGGGTTGTTTGGACACGCTGTTGCGGAACATAGAAATTGAACCACAACCAGATGTGCATTTCACCTTCGATAATATTTGTGAGCGTCAAGAAGCGTTTTTCTATGACAGCACAGAAACAAAAGGCAGCATTGACGAATGGCGCTGGACTGTAAAGAACAGAGTTGTTTCTTTTCAGAAAAACCACAACCAATTCTTCAATGTGGCAGGAACCTACCCTATTCAACTGGCGGCAAGAAACAGCTTTGGCTGTTCGGATTCTGTAACACGAAACATTGTTATCTGGCCGAAACCTGTGGCCAAGTTTGATGTTTTCCCGAAGGAAATCTATATAACCGACCCCTATGTAAACCTGGTGCAAAGCGGAAGCGATGCAAATTACTGGGAATGGCGTTTGGGTGATCTAAGCGACGATGTTTACGGTCCTGAGGTCTTCCACCAATACACCGATACCGGTTTGTTTAATATCCGGCTCATTGCCAAAAACGATTTCGGATGTGGCGATACAGCATTCCGTACCATTGTGATTAAGCCCGATTTACGCATCTGGATACCCAATGCGTTCAGTCCGGGAACTTCGCATGAAGTAAATACGTATTTCCGCCCTGGAGGTATGTTATATGCACTCAAAAGCATGGAAATGACGATCTACACACGCTGGGGTGAGCAAATCTACTATACGGAAAACATAGACCTTCCATGGGATGGAACGTACAAAGGAAAATATGTACAGGCAGGAACCTACCTGTACTTAATCAAGATTAAAGACATTTACAACGACGTGTTCCACTATTCCGGAACCGTAAATGTTATCCGTTAGGACTTCACCCACTTATGCGTCGAAGCTTTTCCGTTTTCGTCCGTGACTTTCAACAGGTATAACCCAGACGCAAGGTTGGTTATGTCTAACGATTTCGTTTCACCAGAATATACATCAACCGAAACGCCAACTTGCTCTCCAAGAAGGTTTGTAATATATACCTGAACTGCTTGTTGTGATTTAACCGTTAATACATCTGTTGCAGGGTTAGGATATATGCTTAATTGCAAAGGAATATGTACAATAGGTGTACTCACATTTCCCACATTCGTGCTTTGATTATACCCTTGGTTTAAATCGATGTTGGTCGTTGAAAAACTTCCAATAAATGCATCACCAATGGTGTACTGTATATGCAGGGTGGATTGGCTCATTTCGCCCCCACCCACATCTACGGATTGTCGGTCTAACGTTTGAGCGCTGGCCAACATGACCGATACGCCCAAACACAATGTTAAAATTATTCGCTTCATAGTTAGTCGATTATTGTTTTTCCAATTCCTCGATACGTTTTTGAAGCGCTTCAATCGTTTCCTGTTGCTCTTTGATCGCTTGGGTTAAAACCGGGATTAGGGACACATAATTCACGGCTTTGTACTCAACCTGACCATCTACATTCTCATCGGTACTTTTCATTTGTACCTGGGTATTCACCAACGTAGGTAAAACCTTCTCCACATCCTGAGCAATAAACCCGTATTGTTTTGTAGTTGGTAGATTTAGGTAACCTGCTTCTCCTTCTTGTTTGTATAAATAGGTCTTTGCGTTCAGACCTTTGATGATGTCTGTAGCATTGGTCAAGTCATTCACGTTGTACTTCAGTTTTGCATCTGACGCTTTCGACAACGTTCCGGTATACGTTACATCTCCTACGAAATATCCTGCGTAGTTTGTGTTACCACTATCCGCAACTGCATATACACCGTAATTGGTTCCGGATGCGCTTGTACTTGCAGACTGAGCACTTCCCAATACTCCAATGTTGAAGGTAGAAGCACCTGCGGCATCCGCTTGTATTCCTGTACTCACACCACCACCAGTAGCGTTACATATACTCCACATACCCATTCCTCTTCCATTGGTAGCACATGTACCGGTTACCAGTTGGAAATTACCGTACTGACGTGCACCACCGTTACCAATCAGTACACTTCGATTGGCGTAGTATTGACCACTTGTGCTTGAACCACCATACATCAGGCTCTCAAAGTTTTGATAGATCCCAGCCGATGTGGATACGATGCTATCATACACTGTTAATCTGGTGTTGTTAATAGAGCTGTTTCTTCCGATTACAACCTTTCCACCCCCGTTATATATGATATCTCCGGAGATACTGTCCCAATATGTTTTGCTGCTTCCGCCTCCTGCAAGAGTTGCATACTTCCATGCTGTTCCATCGAACTGCATAACCTGGTTAGCAGACGGAACCCCACTTGGGAAGTCGTAACCATTGAATTTGTTTGCATTCCATATGGCGTCTCCTGATTTAGCTGAGAACACACTGTTTGTAAGGTCTAAACCCGTTCCTGCTGACAACGCCGTAGAAGGTGCCCAGCTTGAACCGTTCCAACGAAGCGTATTGTTCATCTGAGGTGCAATGCTGGATACATCATTGCCGTTCAGCTTATTTGCATTCCATATAGCATCGGCAGATTTCACTGTGATGGTTCCAGAAGTTATATCAAGACCTGTTCCTGCTGTAAGTGTTTGGCCCTCTTTGTCGGCACCTGGCACCCACTTGGTTCCGTCCCACTTCAGGGTTTGGCCGTTGGCCGCTCCCGATCCATCGATATCATCGATATCCGAAGTAGAAATACTGATGTTTGTTACAT
The DNA here is from genome assembly GCA_002428905.1 of Bacteroidetes bacterium UBA6063. Lineage (GTDB taxonomy): Bacteria > Bacteroidota > Bacteroidia > NS11-12g > UBA9320 > UBA987. The sequence goes on from DIYD01000062.1 coordinate 5,310, forward strand.
TCTCGGCAGTCTTGGCATGTAATGCATATGGTACAGATTGTAATTGTACCGTTCCCATAACTGCAAATCCACTGCCTTGATCGATTTCTACCTTTAGATGGTGAATATCACCCGACCAGTCGATGCTTGAGAAATCATCATTGGTTGAACCCTGGCCTACAACCAGGTTGAAGTGTCCATAGGTATTGGTAGAAACAACGTGTGTTTCTTCGTAAACTTTCTTAGATCCACCAGCTCCGGATAAAATAACTGTTTTTACTGTGATGGATTTGTTGGTAATTAGAGTTCCGGAATTGTCACGGGCTACTGCCTGATAATTAATCCCTTCTGGTGTTTGAGCGTAGCTCATCGTCGCGAATAGAAATGCGACGATTGATAATGCGATGTGTAGTTTCTTTTTCATGCGTAATAAATTGAGGATGCAATATAGCAAATGCTCATTTTAACGCATAGGTTATGGAAACTTTATGACACAATGTTTTTCAGGACAAGTAATATGTCCTTCAAACGAGTAAGAAATTGGGGTTAAAGTTCTACGATTTCGTATTCGTATTGCTCCATTACCTGATTGGCGAGCAACTCTTTGCAGGCTTTTTCTACCTTGTTTGTGGCTTCTTCCAGATTCTCTGCTTCCATCTCCACAGTAATGTGCTTTCCGATACGCACATCATTAATATTTTCAAGGCCCAAAAGCTGCATGCTTTGGTGAACTGTTTTCCCCTGTGGATCCAACAATGCCTTCTGAGGCATTACGTTAATCTCTGCTCTGAAATTCATGCCGCAAAATTACGTATAACCGATAAAAGAATATAGGTTAAAATGATTAGTGTTACACCTAAAAAACCAAACAATGCAATGTAACCGACACACAAGATTAAGAAACCAAATCTGATCTTGTTTTCGTTCCAGCTTAAATTCTTGAATTTCAACGAGAACAGTTGAATATCAGCCGTCATTAGAAACGCTGCGGCAATCGGAACAATGGCAAAGGTCCACGAAGAAACAAACACGGCTTCTGGTAGGAACTTATCGAATTCGATTAGAAATGGCCAGGAAGACAACCACAAGGCTGTTGCCGTGGTGGTTAAACCATAAAAAACATCAGTTTGGCGCTCGTCGTTATTAAATCGTGCTAAGCGCAACGCAGCAAATACCGGAATGAGTAATGAAAGGTATTGAATCCAGCTCGAACCATATCCTTCTTGTAGTTTGAAGATCATTATGGCCGGTGCCACTCCGAAGCTCACCAAATCTGCAAGGCTATCCAAATCTTTACCTACGTTTGACGATACCTTTAGTAAGCGAGCAACAAGGCCGTCTAAGAAGTCTGGAACCGTTGCCAGTGCTATGAAAGTTGCCGCCCATAGCAGTTCGTGCCGGCTTGAGCAAATAATGGACAATACACCTAGGGCCAAATTACTCAAGGTAATTGCATTGGGTATATGCCGGAGAATCTTCAAACTTTCGTCTTATTTAATCGTTAGGTAATCTAAACATTTCCGGCTGCAAAGAAAGGCCAGTATTTTTGCTAAAAAAATTTAGATCACTATGTATCGACTTCTTTTCCTGATGGTTATCGGGATAATTTCGTCATCTGTTTACGCCCAAAAATTTACGATTAGCGGCAAAGTTACAGATGCATCATCGGGTGAAGATTTACTCTACTCAACCATTCTGGTAAAAGACAAACAGATGGGTACTGAAACCAACGACTATGGCTTTTATTCATTAACACTCGATAAGGGTACGTACACCCTGGTATTCGAGTATGTAGGATATCGTCAGATTACCAAGGTTGTTGAGCTAAATAAAGACATGACGATTAATGTAGAGTTGGTGCCCAACTCCAGTACGTTGACCACTGCTGTTGTTGATATCGAGAAGCGAAAAAGCCAGGTGGAAAACAAACAGATATCCGTAGTGAATATGGACATCAAAACCATTAAGGAAATTCCTGTAATATTTGGTGAAGTTGACGTGCTAAAAACCATTACCCTAATGCCAGGTATTCAATCTGCCGGAGAAGGTAATTCAGGCATAAACGTACGAGGTGGTTCGCAAGATCAGAACTTAATCTTATTAGACGAGGCAACGGTTTATAATGCATCTCACCTTCTTGGTTTCTTTTCGGTTTTCAATGGTGACGCTATCAAGGACATTCAGGTATATAAAGGGGGGATTCCCGCCCAGTACGGTGGCCGTTTGGCATCTTTAATCGACATTAAGATGAAAGACGGTAACAAAAAGAAATTTGGTGCTACCGGTGGTATCGGCACCATTTCGAGCCGGCTTACGCTTGAAGGACCAATTGTTAAAGATAAGGCATCGTTTATGGTTGCCGGTAGACGCTCCTACGCTGATATCTTTCTACCCTTAGCAGGTTCTGAAATTGCACAGGAAAGCACACTTTATTTCTACGACGTAAACTTGAAAGCCAATTATAAGGTCTCTGAAAAGGACAAACTTTATTTAAGTGGGTACTTTGGTAGAGACGTGTTTGGATTGGGAAGCTTGTTTGGCATTAATTGGGGTAACGCTACGGCAACGCTTCGATGGAACCACGTATTTAACAAGAAGTTATTCCTGAATACCTCTTTTGTATTCAGTGACTTCAATTATGGTTTCAACTTCGAATTTGCCGAAAACGCAGCCTTTGGTTTAGAACAACAAATCAGAGACTTCTACATTAAGCCAGATTTCACGTATTACTTATCTCCTAAAAACACGCTTCGATTTGGCGCTCAATTCACCCGACACTATTTCCAACCTGGCCGCTTCTTTGCTGCCAATGAGGAAACGAAAAAGACGTTTACTGAGCCGTTAGAGCTCGAAAAAAGAAACGCTCTGGAAAGTGCAGTATATATTGATGATAACATTAAGTTCAGTGAGAAATTCAACATCCGTTATGGTTTACGTTTATCGTCTTTCGCCAACATCGGAGGCACGGAATACACGTACATTAAGGACAAGTTTTATCAGCCCATTGCGGATTCAACGCGTGAAACTGTTTATGGCGCAAATGAAATCTACAACGTATACTGGGGGTTAGAACCTCGTTTTGCAGCGAGTTATAACGTGGCGAAAAATGTAGCCTTAAAAACGTCGTATA
>DIYD01000137.1 GCA_002428905.1 Bacteroidetes bacterium UBA6063
TCAAACAGCTCGTGTCGCTTGGCTTCATGTGCACCGGTCGATACCCAACCCACGTCAACCGCATTCATATAGATCTGATCTTCAACAAACTCAGCAGCACTGGTTCGCGTTAACATGTTCAGGGCCGCCTTAGTCATGTTGGTATGTGGGTGGTGGATCGTCTTATTTGCATAGCTAAACTGCCCTTCAGAAGACGTTACATTAACTATAAATCGCTCAGAATTCGGACTATGCTTCATCAGGTCTTTTAGCCCGGATATCAATATATACGGAGAGATATGATTGATTAGATTCACTTCGAGAAGCTCCTCAATTCCTACTTCGTGTAACGTAGAATTCCAGCTGTTTTTGTCCCTATGATCAACGGGTTGTCCAAAACGATTTAACGGCAGGAAACTTTCTTCAGAAGTTTCCAATAACATCTGCTGGTTGGCAACCAAAGGCGTCTCGTTGGGTTGCAATACGTTTCCGAACTCTCGCAATAGCTTTTTTTCCTGGCCAACAAGTGGTTCGTAATATTGCGGTGTATACTTAATGGTTTGAGCCGCATTGTTGATCAATATATCAACCTGATTGAGCTCATTTTTGCAGTATTCTATAAAACCATAAACCGACTGTAGGTTGCGTAAATCTAATCCGTACAACTCCAGGCGATCTTCCCATTCCCTGAAGTCTTTTTCCTGTCTATATTGTTCCAGGGCCAAGGCTGGGAATCGAGTTGTGACCAAAACCCGTGCTCCGGATCTAAGCAGTTTTAGTACAGTTGCATATCCAATTTTTATTCGCCCTCCAGTCAATATGGCCTGATATCCGGTTAAGTCATAACTCAGGGAACGGTTAGCATAGTTTAGACGTGCACAATCTGGACAAAGTCTGTGATAAAACGAGTGCATTTCTTTGAACGATGCTTTGCAGCTGTAGCACTGTTTTGAATAATTCAGGTGTGAAAATGTGGGTTCATGCGAATCATCATGACCATACTCCGAAACGATGTTTAAGGCATTGTGTACAATTCGGCTAGAACGAACCGTGGCTTTATCTGCTTCCTGTTTCAGTTGTTTTTCACGTTTAAACCCACCTGTACTTCCGTTTGAAACAAGTGGTTCAGCGTTGTGTCTAATTTGTTTTTTTGCCGTTTTATGGATTTTTGTAATGAGGGTTTTAAACCGCTGATTGTCAGGGTTTTCTAACGGGTTTCCCTGAAGTGATTCCAGCACTTTCAGACATACTTCCCACTCCTCCGATGTAAATGAATACGACATGTATTTGAGCTTGATGAGAGCAACTAGTATTTACAATAGTGGAGTGACCGGACTTGAACCGGCATCTTCAGATTTGCTGTCTGATGTTTTTCCAGTTAAACTATGACTCCTTAAATCGTCGGACAGACGGGACTTGCACCCGCGGCCTTCAATCTGAAGAACTGACGCTCTTCTACCTGAGCTACTGTCCGCTTAACCAGGAGATTCGCCTGGTGTTCTTGATTCATTTCAAAAGTAATACAAATCTTATTCCGATTCGGTGCCATCTACGTGTTCGTCTTCGATGAATCTCTTTACGGCATTACGTTCTCTCTTCCAGAACTTACGCTTCAAATAGGATCTCAGGTGTTTGTGCCATTCACCGTCCGTTGTGAGTTGACCTTTCTTCTTATTTCCCATGCGGTTCGTTCCAGCCGGAATTCAACGTTTTTAGAATCAAAGATGCCATACAACGTAGTTGGATACCCACCGTATTGCTCGTTTTCAGCAACTGTTTGAATTCAGAAAGAGTCAACCAAAATTGGTGTTTGGAAATGGGCATATCAGGCACCACATGAACTACATCATAAATACTCGTACTCCGGTAAAAACGGCCTCCTTCTTCAGATTGTTCAACGCGAGCCAGGTTTTCTAAGGTATGGTTGGCGTTGTAGTCGTTGGTGCCTGTATAACAGCCAAATGAAGGCATGGCTACCTTTCCTCCATCAACACCTAATTCGGTTTTCACACCAATCAATACCTGTTTTTCCCCGTCCGATTCCCGAATACACAGTGTAAAACCAGCGTTGTGTCTGATGCGCATTAAGGGCTGCACCCATGACTCTACCTCTCGTGTTGTGCTGTGTGTTTTGTACATCTGTACAGATACCCCGCTTCCACCTAGATCAGCAACACCTAAATCGTTTATGTGCCAACCGTTAAGAGCCTCAATCGATGTGATTCCACCAGAGAGGTTTACCTGTTGGCCAATGCATCGATATAGGTTGGCTAAAGCCGCTGGTGCTGTTTCTTCTTCATTTGTGCCTCCATATGCCTGCCAGTCAAACACGCCGAGCATAGACCGCAGGTCGGTATTCACCAGGTGGTCGTGTTGTGCCAAATCAAACAATGCACTCAACTCCACCCAGATCATTTGATCAGAAGTTGGGATAAGCTCGTTTGTCTCAACAAAACACAACTTCTTGGTTTTTTGGTAATAGATTTCACCTAAGTCCAGTTGGGTACTGTTCGATACTAACCGCGCATCGGAACGGTACTCAAAGAAGTATTCTAAAAATGGAGTAGCTTTTCCGCCATGCATTCTCAGGTAGTTCGCTGGAGTGGACTGAACGGTAGGCCCATATTGGCCAATTCCAACATTACCAGGTTCGATTCTGGCCTGAACCATAACAAAAATGCCATCGTTGCTTTTGTGTACCAGAAGGCCATTAAATGCTCCCTGAGGCTGATAAAGCATAAGACGCTCAAGGGTGCTCGTGTGATCCTTGTAACCGGTAACCTGGAAGAAGCCGTTGCTCTTATGTACCAATACACCGTCTTTAAAGGACCACTGGTCTTGTTGATCCATGGTAATTTCATTCAGCTCAAATTGAGCATATTGGATCGTTTGCGCCAGGAACGATTTCAATACATCTACAGATTTGGCGATATGTGATGTTTTAATCATAAATCAGGTTAGTAATTTTTGTAAGTAGTTGATCATTAAGTTCAGGGAACGCGCCATGGTTAAGATGTATCGCGTGATAAGTTACCCCGAGGTAGGCAGCGAGTTCTTTCGCCGGACTTTCATTTCTACCGTCCCTTTTTTCGGGATCTATGACAATCACTTTTGAGCCTGGTTTCATCCATACAATGTTGGCAAGTTCCGCACCTCGAATGGTAATTATCTTGTTGGTTTGATGAAACCGTTTGATTTGTTCTGTTAGGTTATGATCTCCAGGAGTATAGGCCGATATGTTAAGACCCAGGGATCTTAGTTTGTCAACAGCCGACTCCACACCAATAAGCGATCGCCTTGACTTGCCGTAGTGATAACCACTACCAATATTTCGTTGTTTATCGTACTTTTCCGAAACCCCTGCACGCTCTAGTAGTAAAATCTCATTACCATAAGCAGCTGAATGCCCCACAGGGCCAATGGCGTCCAGAATGGACTGTCTAACGTTGAGCAAATCGTTTCGAAATGCACTACGGTTCCAAAACAACGTGGATCGCAGGTTTCTGGAGAAACTACCTTTTACCAGCAGTTTCATTTTTAAGCCTAAAGGAGCGGTTTTGTAGTATTGAGAAGAAGCCATAAAGCTGTCCCATCGCTGGCTCATTACTACTTCACCCTGCGCTTCATCAACCCTGGAACGAGGCGGAATAAACTCATACGTAATGCCAAAATAATCGAGAACCTCGACCATTTTTTCGTCCAGTATTGGACCGTAGGATTCAAGTACTACATGTTTTTCGTCTCTGCCGTTTTTCAACAAAGCAGAAACCCCGGATAACAAGTATCCAAGCTTATAGTGAAAATACGATTCTGGAAAGTCTGCACCACTATAATCAAACCGGAGAACTAAACGACTACGCACGGCTAATACGTTAACTACTACCTAGCAAAGATAATAGTCTGCGCAGTAAAGTTGAAGTGGTTTTATCGCTTTGATGAAGCGAGCACTGCCGACTTTAAGCCGTCAACTGGCTGAGAGTTGTTCAATTTGCTTTAGAACCTCATTCGCCTCTGCCATTTTTGCATCGCTTTGCGCCCGATTAACCGTGCTTAATTTATGTGCTTCCTGAAGGAGTTTCTGATACTTATCGTCGAGTTTCTCCAACGGTGTCTTTCTGCGAAATAGTCTCATACAATTACTTCTTCGTTTTAATACTGCAACCTATGGCTTTTGTATAATTTGGATTTGGTTTTTTACCATTGCGCAGTGCGTCAACCGCATTCTCGAGGTATTTTTTTGTTACACCGGAAGCGTCGGTTGAGTTATCAATTGCACCGATATACTGAACCACTTTATTCGCATCAAGCAAGAATACATGAGGTGTTTTTGTTGCACCAAATTTGGGATATACGTGCTGACCCTCATCCATCAGATAGGGAAAGGTAAAGCCCTTTTCTTTGGCTCGTATCTTCATGTTCTTGAAGTTGTCTGAAGGATATAAATCCGGATCGTTTGGGTTAATAGCGATCACTGGATAGTTCAACGGTGCATACTTGTTGTTCAAAGCTATGATCCGGTCTTCATAAGCCACGGAGTAAGGGCAATGATTGCACGTAAAGATGATGATATACCCCTTCGCATCGGCGTAATCTTCCATCGCATGCATCTTATTATCTACGCCTTTTAAGCTAAAGGAATCTACTTTGTCACCTACTTTATATCCTTGAGTTTTTGTTGTCCAGGCAGCCAAAGTAATTACGGCCACCAGACCAATAAGAAGTTTATTCATTTTTATCAATTTTTAATAGATCCGAAGTTAATGCATCATAGGTTTCGTACGATTTTTCGAAGAACAGCCTTCTGTCACCTTTCGCAACGAGGGTAGCGGGTATAGCACCCGACCATGAACTGTCAATCTTGTCTATCCATTCACTAGCTTTACCATCGGCTAATACCACCACATCGCTTTTTATGTTCTTCCGCTCCATAAATGGTTTGACAGCTGTCTCAACCTTGTCTTCGAAGTCGAGGCTTACCAACACCATTTTGTAAGGTTCATCTTTATGTTTCTCATTAAACTTTTCGAAATACGGTAGCTCGGCAATACAGGGTCGGCACCATGTCGCCCAAAAGTTGTAGATATAGGTTGTATCTGGATGCAGGTTTTCTAAATGGGCCTGTTGGAAGGGTTGGAATTCAGTAAATACCGGTACCTGTTTAGGTGCACTCAACCGTACCGCGAGAAAAGCCATAAGTATCAAGTATTTCACTGTATTCTTGTCGTTTTACACAGACGTTATACCTATAAACACGAATAACGAAAGAAGGTTTTTGCAGGGGTGCAAGTTAGCGCTGCAGATGTACTTTGCCATACTTAGATTGCACGAATAGAAATTAAAGAAGATATTTACGCGTCCAAAAACGAACCTCTAAGAAACCAAATATGAAGAAGTTATCCGTAATTCTACTAATTAGTTTATGCCTCCTTGGTAGCGCCTATGCCCAGAACAGATGGTTAAACACCGCTCCTTTTAAATGGGGGGTTGGAGTTCATCAGTGGACCATAAATGATGTATACCATGAATTCAGATACGAACAGATTGACAATATCAGTACGAATACAACCAGATTAACACCGGCTACAACGAATTCATTTTCGCAAACCCGTATGCCAATGGTATTTGAGAATATTGGGAAACACCTACACCACGAAACAAGCATTACCGGAGTTTGGGATGTGTTGTGGGATGCGTTGAACGGGGTTAAAACAGTGTATGACGGTGGACCTGAAGCCAGGCGGTTTGAAATGTTCCGCACCCATTGGGCCACAGGTGCATGGATAAAACAGCGATTAGGTGTTTTTGGAGGTGTTCAATATGCGTACTCAACGATTCGATTTCAGGATCCGAGTGTACCAGACGAGATGATTTTAGGTGGAAATCAACGGGGATTTCACTTAACAGCCATGTACAATGCAGGGCTGGCATTGGTCAAAACCCGTTTTATGTATGACTGGGTCGCGATGTCGAAGGGTGCTCAAACCGGTACAGGCACCACCCTGGAAATCCAAGGCTACTACAGTTTTACCGAGTCTGGCTCGTTAGGTGCTTTTGCATCGTATGAACTCAAAACACTTGCACAATCGGGTCCGTCGGGTACGCCTACCGAAGACTGGAGAAACAAAGGCATTCAAAACCAGGGTGTTGCTAATTTCTCATACACTTTCCCTGATTTATCGGCACGGTCTCAACTTATATCACTCGGACTATATGCTTTAATCACGCCAAGGAAATAGGAGGAATTAGAATTCCACCCGGTAATTAAAGAAGGGGAACAAACCAGTCATAGTCCAGGAATCCAGCTTTTCTTCTTTTGAATTATAATACACACCACCAATGTTTTGTCGGGAAGTGGCATTTTGCACATCAAGTAAAATGGTGTGGGTTGTATTCTTCAAATTCGCCTTATAACTGATGCCAATATCGAAGCGGTAGTACATAGGCACCTGTGCACCATAGGGTTGATCAATAGCTCGAACGGTTCTGCCTTCTGCAATCGATTCTTCGAGTAAAATTGGCGTATAGCGGTTGCCACCGAATACATTAACTTTTCCATTAATGCCAATCTTTCGGTCCTTGTTTCGCAAAGTGAACTCTTTTCCACCCAACACATTAAACTGATATCTACCATTGTATTTGGTGTCGTACCATTTTCCTGTTTTGGTTTGATATGAACTGTTGAATAACGTGGCAGTTGCCATATAGTAATAGCCTTTGTTAAAGAAGCGTTCTAGTGTGATATCAATGCCTACATTGCGCCCGGTTCCGGCACTTTGAAAATGTGAAGTGTCTCCATTGAAAATAGCATCCCAGTAATTGCTGGTGTTTAGAATAGAGTTGGTAGAACCTTCCACGGTGGAAATGGGTACATCAAACAAATGTTGGTAATAAGCTTCTGCTTTTATTCGCATGTTGGAATTGATTCGATAATCAGAACCCAAAACATAATGCCAGGCCTTGGTAAGTTCCAACCGATCGTTCGGTCGTTGAATATTCCCTTCATTATTAGTTGGTGAGTACAAATACAGGGCAAGATGTTCCGGTCTTGAGTGTTTACCCACCGAAGCCGTTAAATTCAACTTTTTATTCGGCGCATAGGTAATGGAGGCTCGTGGTTCAAAACTGCTGGCCTTTGTGGCAGTTAAACCGGTAAAATGAGCGCCAATATTGGTTGTAAGGTTTGTATTCAAACGGTGTTTCCATTGTGCATAGGCCTGATATTGGTACGATGCGTTTGAATCGTTAAAAGCCACGAATGTGGTTGCCTCCTGATAATCGTGGAAGGTGCTTTTGAAGTTATAATCGAGCTCTGAAAGAACGACTCCGGTTCGTACCGTGTTTCTTGAATCAAACTTATAGTTAAGCATTGAACTCAATCGCCATTGCGATTCAATGTTTTCGATATCGTCTTCCTGAAATTGAAACACCTTCTGTGTAACGGTATCAATCTCTAACGTCTCGTAGTACTGCGTATATGTGCTGTGAGAGTGGGATGCCACCGTCTTGATGTAGCCCTTGCTCTTGATAGGCAATACGTGTTTAATACCAATGGTATTTACAAAGCCTACTTCGCTAAAGCCATCGTACTCCCAACGTGCATCTTGTGAGGTATCCTGGGGGTCAAAGTCGTCATACATCTCGGCTACGTTATGACCCATCACACCAAATACATTGAATTTGCCATACCGCTGTGTGGGCAGATAGAAGTTGTATGATACGTCTTGATACGAAGGCAACAAGTCACCTGTAGGGCTTAACCCAATTACGTTCAGGAAGCCAAGTGTTGAATACCTGTAGTTAATTAGATATGATCCATTGTAATTCTTACTAAAGGGCCCTTCGGTTGCCAACTCAATACCCAAAGCGCCAATCATTACCGAATTTTCGCGTTTTTCATTATTGCCTTTTCGCAATTTCAGGTCGAAAACACCCGATAACGCATTCCCGTATTCAGCTGGGAAAGCGCCTGTATAGAAATCAGAGTTACCAAGTGTGCTGCTACTGAGCATGCTGATTGCACCGCCTTGTCCACCGCCAGCTGCAAAGTGATTTGGGTTGGCTATTTCTATGCCTTCGAGTCGCCAGAGCACTCCCTTGGGGGAGTTGCCACGAACAACAATTTCGTTGAATAAATCATCTCCACCCGAGGTTACCCCTGCAAAGTTCTGTGCCATACGGGCCGGGTCAAATGCTGCCGCTGCATACCTACTGGTTTCCTCAACGCTAAATGCACGCGCACTTACAGTCGCCATTTCATTGGACGCTTTGGCTTTATTCTTTTTCTTTCGACTAATAACCGTCGTATTGATCTTAGCGAATGCTTCTTGCATAGGTATGTCTACCACGAGTTCTTTTACAGAGCGCAATTCAATTTGACTTAGTGCCCGGTCTTCGTAACCAACCATCTGTACGGTTATACCAATTCGTCCAACAGGTACTTCGTCAATAGAGAAATACCCCTGATGATCGGTTAGTCCGCCTAACATGGCATCACCACTGTACACAGTTACAGTGGCGTCAGCCAGAGGCGATTTGGTTCCGGCATCAAACACCTGACCGCGAACACGCTGAGTAAGCTGAGCCGAAGCGAGGTTAAAGGAGGTTATAGTGAAAAACGTAATCAGTGCAATTCTCTGCACAAAGGTGGTCTTAATTCCAGTCATGTTTTCTGTCATTTCTCATAAGACAACGCAATGAGAAATTACCCCTATTGGATTCGTAAAATTTTCTAGAAGTCGTTTTTACCGCAGAACGTGAAGCGTGCCTTTTTCATGTTTTCGGGCCACCTGTCCGTTCTCAAACCCCGCATAAGAAACATACCAAATGTAAATACCTGAAGGAACTGGCTTACCTTTAATATGCATGTCCCAGGCCTTGTCTGGTTGGTCGGCTGTGTACACTAATTGCCCCCAGCGATTAAATACCTGAAGTTGATACGATTTCAGTTTGTCGCAATCAGCAACGGGTTGAAATACCTCATTCAGTTGGTCCAGATTTGGCGACACCGCATTGGGGATAAACATGCGGCAATAACAATCAATCAACGGCACGTAAGATTTCGCAGAATCTACACCACATTTGTTGGAAGCTTTTACAACAAGCGGCCCTTCGTAGTTGAACAACAGAATACTATCGGCTACCACCGCATTTTGCCAGATTACAGAGGCGTCGGCAACACTTCGTTTAACAAACAACTTTTCCTTTTTACAGAGTTTGACGGTATCGGGTAAGGAGATGGATGGTGGTTCGATGAAGTTGATGTTTATGGTATCACTTAGATCACATTGCTTTTCTGAAATGGTCAGGATGTAACGACCTGACTCAGATATTGTTATGCTTGGTGTTATGGGTCCATGTTTCCAGGCGTATGTCTTGTCTGGAATAACCGAAGGTACGAGCATTATATCGTCACCAAAACATCCCGTGGTGTCGTTGCCAATTTCAATGGGAGATAGAATAATTTCCCGTACATCAAATGTGCGAAGTGCGGAATTACACGCATTTTTTGCGGTTACAAAATAGGAGCCTGTGGCCTCAAGGTTTCTGGTAAGATCCGTTGATCCATCGTTCCATTCAAAGTCAGTATCGTCGGGGGATATGGTCACCTCGATTTGGGTCGATTCATTTTCACAGAATACAGTATCTCCGGTGAACGAAACAGTGGGGCTCGTCAATGTGGTAATTGTCGCAGAATCATCGTCATAACACGCACCTTTCCATGTACGAAGCTTATAAAAGCCTTCGTTCACAAGGCTTCGGATTAGCGGTCGCGTATTGTTTTCCCATCGCGCTGAGTCATATTTTCCGGATAAGTTCACACGATACGGTCTTCCATCGCATAGCAATGAGTCTTTAATTTCATCCATTACAAAGGGTTGATGAATAACTACGTCGATTGTATCAAACTCGTCTTCACCACACAAATCCTTGTATTTAACCGTGTATTGCATTGGTGTGGTGGTGTTGCACAACGGGTTTTGCACAGTAGGATTGTCCAGGTTGGTAGAAGGTGACCACAAATAGGATCCGTCACTGCTTTCACGTGTATTTAGGCGCTTAGAGCCCCCTTTACATATGGCAATAGTATCGGGTATCAGGATGTCATCACGTAGACATGCAATTTGCCGATTTACCGCACCACCTGTTGCACCGGTAAACCCCCAGAAAACCTCAGAAGTTCCATCAAAGATCTCACCCTGGATATCGTATTTGAGCTGATGTCGAAGTTCACAATCAAACCATACATAAATCGTTTGTTCATCGGTCTCCCAACGGATACGTACCAGGTGGTCTTTGCCATCCTCTATATTGCCTCGGGTAGAAGTAGCCGATTTGGCTGATGTCAGTCGTTGACTCCCATTGTGATCGATTGATCCATTCTTTAAAATGGCAATGTGGTCATAGTTTGGGTCACCCGAACTGGGGTTGTAGTAGGTGTCGAATTCAACCCCAAAACTTGGGGAGAACCCATCAAAGCCCAGCCCGCCACCGGAGCCCCCAATAGCCCGATTGCCCACTGTTTGTAGTACGAAAACAATACCATCTGCACCGTGATCGTTCGAACCGAAATTGAGGTAGAACTCCAGGTCGAAATCTCTGGATAGATCAATTTTATCTGCGTACCATACGGATCCAAGTTGAAAGTTCTTAGCAGAGGTCAACTCGTAGCACTGACCACCAATGCTTCGCGCATCACCATTGGCGAAGTAGGATTGTGCTGAAGCCATGTTGGCCAAAATCAACAGCAGTAAGGCGATATAATACGTATGGAATCGCACAACCTCCAAAGTTAGTGTAAATAGTACAATAAGACTTCCGTGCGTCAGAAAATGCCAGAATTATGGCAGTTGCTTCCTGAGCCTTTTGGCTATTTATTCTAAGTTGTATCTTTGGGTCAAACCAAACCAGTTATTTATCGTGTGAATGACATGAAGCCAAACCACCCTCTAAAAACAAAACGATTACTCAGGCAAAGCACTGGTTGTTTATTCTACCTGGTGGCATTGTGCCTTACCTTGTTTTATCCGTTCAACCTTAATGCTCAGGATGTTAGATTGGTGAAAGACATTTGGTCTTCTTCACACCCACTGAATGTATTAGACCCCTCACAACTTACCGTTATTGAATCGAAACTCTATTTTGTTGATGGGGATAAGAGGCTTTGGGTTGTTGATTTGCTCACAGGTGATGCAGGCCCAGTACCCGGTTGGTTGAACACCAAAGGAAGAAAAATAGACAACCTAATTGCGTTCAACGGACACTTATACTTCACTTCTGGAATTGGTTCAGACTACAGCATTCTGTGCCAAACCAATGGATATGATACCTGGGAGGTAGAAAGCTTCAAGCGTACACAAATCGGTAGGCCTTCGAACTTTTCAGTTTCGGAGAACAACCTTTATTTTTCAGCCGTATCCACTAGTGGAGGTTATGAAATATGGAAAACAGACGGAACCATTTCAGGGACGTTTTACATGGATGTAAATAAAGGGATCACAGGCTCAGAACCTAAGAATATTATAGAGGTTAATGGTATTACTTTTTTTACAGCGGATCACTTCACGCCTGATGTAGGACGAGAGTTGTGGAGAACAGACTGGACGCCCGAAGGAACGTTTATGGTTAAAGATATCTGGCCATACCGCAGTATAAGTTCAAACCCCAGAAACATGGTCGAGTTTCAAGGGGAATTGGTCTTTGTTGCCGATTCAAGTGGAGACTTCAGTCAGATATGGAAGAGCGACGGTACAGAGCAAGGAACGCAAAAGATTTGGTCGTCTAGAGATATTACGAACATTAGCAATGGTATTACCGACCTGTATGCATTCGATAGTTTGCTACTGTTTTCAGGCTTTAGCTCAACTTTTGGAAAAGAGCTTTGGGTATCAGACGGAACAAAGGATGGGAGCCATATGATCGATGACTATTCGGCAGGTAAAGGCCATTCATCTCCATACGGCTTTACTCAGGTGGGTGACAAGGTGTTTTTCAAGCAGCATACACCTACAACGGGTGTAGAAATCTGGGTAACGGACGGCACGAAGCAGGGCACTCTGTTGCTCAAAGACATTTACCCTGGCCCGGTTTCTTCACTTCAGTTAAGCAACACGCCGTGGGTCGATTTTGGGAACAAGCTGTATTTCAGTGCATTGAATCAAGGAATGGGAGAAGAGTTGTGGGTCAGTGACGGTACACCTGAGGGGACACGATTGGTTGTAAACCTATCTTCACCTGTAGAAGGGTCAAAACCAAGGTCTTTGTGTGCTTCATCGAACGGGGTCTTATTTGTTGCCGATAATCACCGTAATGAGCAGGTATTAATGCGAACGAGAGGAGACAGTTCAAGTACTCAGGGGCTGTTGGGGTATAGCCAAATCAGCGGATCGTCTTTCCCGCACAACCTTACACTTTACGACGGATCGATATATTTTATGGCCAACGACAATGTGCACGGAAACGAACTTTGGACATCGATGGGAGACGAAGCGAGTACTAAACTTGTCCGGGACTTTAATACACAGAAAGATGGGAACGCCGAGCCTGAGATTATGGCCATTGTCAATGATCGCCTGTTAATACAGTCCAGGAGTACGGCCCAGGGGTTTTATCAATTAAGGGCACAGGACAAAAAGGGTGAACTATCCCCTCCTTTAATTCCTTTAACAAGCCTGGTAACAGCTCCCAAGTTCAGACATATTGTTTCGAACGGGTCTCAGGCCTTTTTTGACATAAAAACGTATGGGAAGGGAAATGAAGTTTGGGTAACAGACGGAACGGTTGAAGGTACACGGTTAATCAAAGATATTATTCATGCTAATGGAAGTATCGTTATAGCCGATATGGTCGCGTTTAAGTCTGGAGTGCTTTTCGTTGATCTCTACAGACATCGGTTGTGGTATTCGGATGGCACCGCATTAGGAACGAAACTATTACAACAATTGTGCTTCTCACCATGCGTGTACACGCCAACACAACTCACGGTGAGTGGGGGATACGGCTATTTTGTGGCACAAAATATTTATGGCAAAGAACTGTGGCGCACCGATGGAACAGAGAGCGGAACATCTCAGTTTATAGACCTCGCACCCGGTCTTGGTGATGCCGATATTACTGCATTAAGGGCAGAGCAGGGCCACCTTTTTTTCATAGGTTATGACGGCCTTGGTAAATCGCTTTATAAATCAAATGGTACACCTGAGGGAACAGCCGCTATTATGCGGTTTGATCAACACACGCCTGCAATTCGAACCATGGAGTGGTTGGCTTCTACAAACGACAAATTGTTTTATTCGGTTCAATTGCAAAGCGATGAGTATCAGATCTGGAGTCTGACAAAAAGCGACGAAACTTTTCGGCGGGTTTCCAACCTTACTTCCGGTCTTGATTCCACATCCATCCACAGCGCGATGGCCTATGGTAATGATATTTATGTGTTTCTTAAACTGCCAGGAAGAGGTTTTCAGTTAATCGTAACAGACGGCACACCGGAAAGAACGGAACTATGGGGAGATGACATGGTTAATCAACTATCAGGTCCTATAGATCACATGACTGCCTACAAAGGAGGTCTATACTTTTCCGGTACAAGTCCAATTTACGGGAATGAGCTTTTTTCGTTAAAACTGCGGGAGCACGATATTTCTATGAGTCGGTTCAGGGTATTCCCCAATCCAGTATCCTCAAGAATGCGGGTAGGTTGGTTGACGCCAGAAGCTGTTTATACGGGTACCTACAATTACGAAATACTCAACAGCATGGGGCAAACAGTGGTGCGTGGCGAACTGAATTCGTTGGAGGAAAGCATTGACATTGATGATCTAAAACAAGGTATGTACGTATTCCATTTAGAGGAATATGGTTATGAAAAGTTCATTAAAACTACCCTGAACTAAGCATTTTTTCTACCACTTCGTATGAGGAAAGTGCTGCACCGTGAACCGTAGCCTGTGCGTATTTCGACATGGCCTCACCGGCAAAATATACCTTGTCATTAACAGGTTTTAGCAAGGTGTCCATCGTCTCTTCCGTATTGTTCTCAAAGGTGTAAGAATATGAACCACCGATATGAGGCTCTTTCGACCAGTTTTGTACAACGTGTTTTACATAGTTTTTGGTCGCTTTTCCTTCGAATAAGTCATCAAGTTCTGCCAATACGGCGTCTACAATTTCCTGATCGGAATCCAGTCCGGTGAAAGGAGCCGCGTTTTCATTGATGGCGAAAAGCCCCAATACATTCTTTGTGGCATCTTTACCAAAAGCAGCATCGTAATACGTTTTCGAATCGGAAGTCACGGCTTCAATAAAGTTACCAAACAGCAAAACGTCTGGGTAAAAGCGCTCCTTAAACTCTATAAACACTTTTAATCCATCGCCCATTTCGATACTGTTAATGGCATCGGTTTTTTCTGTGGGAAGGTCAGGCGTAAATGCAATAGCCTCGTCTTGCAGCCTTTTAACAGGTATTGTCACCAATACCTTGTCGGCCTCCTTAGTCATACCACCACTGTGTTTAACAATTACCTTGTCATTGTTATAGTCTATCTCCGTTACTGGAGCATCAAGGGTTATTTTATCCATGATGTCATTGGCTATGTACTTCTCAAAGAACCCGAACCAGGTGGTCGACTTGAATTTATATTCACTATAAAAGCTACTGGCCCAGTTTATTTTGGATGTTCCGTCTTCTTTTGCCCGGTGAATGGTCTGTGGATTGTAGGTAATTACATCTACAGAAGCTTTTACTTCCGGGTCACGTATTAGCCTCGCCAGGATGTCCGGATTATCATGTATCCACTCCGCACCGAGGTCTATCGGGAAATCAGCGAAGTCTTTTATGCGTTTTATACGCCCTCCTATAATGGGTGCGGCTTCCAATATTTCAAAGTCGATGTTGTGTCGGTGGAGCAGATAGCCCGCCATCATACCAGCAGCACCGGCACCAATAATGACTACCTTACCCGAAAAATTAACCTGAAAATCGGGTGATGTGATATCGTCATCACACGACTGCAACAGAAAAGATGCAACCGGCAGGCCAATGCCTAAAGCGGCACATTTCTTTATAAACTCTGATCTATTCATTTCCGTTATTCAATTTAAAATGTACACCTATTTCCAATCCCGGGAAAGCAGAGTCTTCACGACCAGAAGATATGCGCCTACCGTAATAGGCTTTCCCATACCAATCAAAACGCCTGTCGGTCTCCCAACCGAATTCTGCAAAAACGGTAGGTATGAAATAATGGACCAATGTGGATGTCTTGGTTAGTTCACCCGTAGCTAAATCAACCGAACTACTGAGTATGCGCTTGCTCAATTGATATCCTGCTCCAACACCTATCTTTCGATAAGTAATGTCGTTTTTTAAGAAAACTTTCCGTCCGAAGTCTACATTGGCCATCCAGTTTTGATGGGTATTGCTACGAACAAAAAAAGCTACTTGCGGACTCCATGTCCAGGCGTTTTTATGGGCGACATAGTCGTCACCGCTTAACCAGAACAACCGGTCGAAATCGGCTCCAATACTCAAACCATACTGGTTTAAATACGGACCGTAATAAGCCAAACGAAGATTTGGGGTAGACGCATTGGAGTAACTGCCCAACAACATCAAACACGTCAATAGTATGGATACTCGCATTGCTCCGAATTTAAGCAGATTAATGGGAACAAGGCATGTTTATGTAGTGTAGAAGGCCTACATTTTTTCCTCAACCCACTTTCTTGGTGGCACCAGAAATAGGCCAACCCGAACTAAGGGTAACGGTTTCATACGACTATCAATCAATACTTTGTTTCTGTTGTTCGGGTTTAAACTGCGATCAAAAAACAAGTCAGAAGTCGAGAGGTTGTAGCTCACATTGTATTGATATCCAGCGCTTAGAGAACACCACACGAAGTCATAGATTCGACGTTCATAGGTGAGCCTTGATACAATATTGGCCTTTTCAAGATAGAGTGGTTGGTTCTGATATTGATCAAAATTGAGGTTGTAGTTATCGCCTTCCACCCGCGCTTCCAGGTAAAAGACATTGTTTCCGTTTTTGGGTAAATAATACACTCTTGAGTATACCGGTAGAAAGAGATCCAGGGCAAAATTGTTCTTGTATTTCTGTTTCCAAAACCAAATGGGGTATACACTTGATATCCCAAACGTATTGCTGTAACTAACACCGAAGCCCCAGGTTTTAAATCGGGTAAGCTTCCACCCGTAAACCAAACTAAAGGCATATTTCTGGTGGCTGCTTAAGTCGCTGGAAGTGAAATCGCCATTAAGTCGATACGACGCTCTGGATGCCCAGTACTGGTTGCCAATTCGGGTCTTAACGGCAAATACAGAAAGGCCTAACGTCTTTATGTGTTTGTCTTGAAGCCCATCGTGAAAAAAGTTGTTCAGGCTATCTGGAGTTTCGAAATTGAACTCGTCCTGATAATAGCGAAGTCCTCCAATGAGTTTAAACTCATCCTGATTAATGATTGGAAAATTGATCTTTGCTTTTGAACGCGTAAAGCGCTGAACCCGATCCGTCGTTAAAGAGTCGGAAGCTGTAAAATTGCTTTCTAAATCAAAATTCCAGGAGCGTTCACGGTTGATTTCTACACCTTTAGGCAGTGGCATACCCTGAATATTCGGAATGGCATATCCTGTGGCGCAGCAGATGCCCTGAATGGCGAGCGAGTCCAGGTTTACCTGTGCCGTGGTGTGCTGTGTGGCCACAGAAAGAAGCAACCAAATGGTAATATGTCTGGAAAGCATTGTCACCTTACGGTTAAGCCATAATTCCTCGCATGCTCAAAAAGAAGAAGAAAATTGAAATGACCAATCCGGTAACAAACAAATAGTAACTGTAGCGCAAGAGTGTGTACTTTCGGTTGAGTACCTTGCCCAAAAAGAACAGATCTCGCGTAAGGCTTTTATATAAATATTCTCTATCGTTCATTAGCTCGTCTACCGCCCATTCATAATCATCTAAACTCATATTATGAAAGTTACCGAAGAAGATGAGATTACCTTCTTTTCGACTCACTTCTTCTCGTGTAACAACTCCATTAGTAGCCTTCGGAATGGTAGAGAGTATGGCCGTAATAATGGTTAAAATACTAAAAGTCGTAAGCGAAATTCCCGGATATATTAAGAACGGATTACTATCCATTTTAGGGAAGAGTGCCGAGATGACAATAGAAATAATTATACCGTTTACACTGATCAATGTGTTGGCCTTGTTGTCTGCTATTCGGCTCAAATTCAAGTGGTTGCGAAGTGCAACCCGAAACATGGTTTCGATGCCTTTTTCCGGTTTGTCGGCTTCTGTTTTCTTCGCTTTTTTCTTCTTTTTCTTAACCTTTGGTCGAACAGATTGCACCAACGTATCTTCTTTCAGCATAGTTTCAATTAACGCTAAGTTTTTTTCCTTTTTCGCACTGTAGTTGGCTTTTGCATACGGGCTGAGGTATTGATGTTCGCCCATGAAAGTGACACACATCTTGGCCCACTCTTCATTGCTGAACGGTTCCTCTCTTGAGGCATTAATTTCTTTGAGCAAACCGATGAATGTAGATGACAAATAGTCTTCATTGGCCAGGTGTGCTAAATCCGCATCACGAATTACCTGTTCCGATAAATTCTGAGGCTCGTATTTCATTTTGGTTGCCATAATAAGCTGCTGCACATGTTCTATGGCCTCTTTCTCCATGCCCTGATCACTCAAGTAATTCCCGGCGATTTCTGCACTTATGGCTTCATGGTTTTCCTTATCCTTTGTAAATCCAACATCGTGGAACACAACGGCCAGCAGTATGCAGGTGCCATCTTGTTCGTTGATTTCCGAAGTATGATCAATTATATCCTTTGCTGCAGCTAATACCATTTCGGTATGTTGCCAGTTGTGATAAAACAAGGGTTGATTCTTGTGCTCATCGTAAATAGATTGAACATAGGCTATACTTCGGTCGAGTACATTGGTATTCTCTGTAGTCATCTTCTCTGTAAAGGTAAACCAAATTTAGCAGTAAATGTTCGTGTGCCCGGGCGTGAGCGTTCAAGAGGATAACCGGATGAATGAAGTTTAATTAAAAATGTGAAAACCCTTTGATAATTAAGACGTTCTGTTTGAGATTTTTTATATTGTCGAATTCCGGCGGAAGGGTATGAAGTGGAGAACATTCAAGCGCGAGTTTAAGATTTACTTTATTGTCAGTGTGGTGATGATGAGCCTGTTTGCGTTCTTCCGGTTCCAAATTGAGAAGTTTTATGATGATTCTATCAACGAGTTACTTGAGATTTCTGCCTGGCAGCAACTCCAAATAGCCGTTGCGTCGGTAGTCTTTATTTCATCGCTCATGGCTACGTTGCTGAGTTTGTTTGATGTATTTGTACTCAATCAAATTCTTTTTATGCGATCCTTGCGGTTTGTGATGGTTGTGGGTATGATGGGGCACATTGTCTTCATTTTTGTAGTACTGGCACTGTTTCGTGATTGGCTTCATTATGTGGTCGAAGAATTCTCGCTGGGCGAGTTGCTACAACACGAAATGGATCAAATGTTTGCCATTGCCGTGCTGTTCACAGCAATAAGTTTTATGGCCCGATTGTTTATTGAAATCGATCGCAAATTAGGTCCGGGCAATCTGGGTCGGTTGATCACGGCACAGTATTATAGCCCCAAGGAAGTGAACCGTATCTTCATGTTTGTCGACATGAAAGGCTCCACAACCATTGCAGAAAAACTGGGTCACTTAAAGTATAGCCGCTTCCTTCAGGATTGTTATCAGGATTTTGCTGTGGTTGATCAATACTGTGCGGAGATTTACCAGTATGTTGGAGACGAAGCTGTAATCAGCTGGTCGGTTACCAAAGGAAAAGACCAGAGCAACTTTCTGGAAGCATTTTACGCCTTTAAGCGGGCACTGAACGAGCGCAAGAACTATTATCAGCAAGAATATGGAGTAACTCCGGTGTTTAAAGCCGGAGCAAACTGTGGTCTTGTTACGGTTACGGAAGTTGGAGCGATCAAACGAGAACTTTCATACCATGGGGATACCTTAAACACGGCTTCGCGTATTCAGGAGAAATGCAATGAGCTTGAGGCCGAGCTTCTTATCTCCGATCAACTCAAGGAACTCGCAATTCACGACACTCGTTATACTTTTGAGGATGTGGGCGCCATGCGCTTAAAGGGAAAAGATATGCAGGTTCAATTGTACAAAGTGTTGCGTAATGATGAATAAAATCCTACTTAGTTTGGTATTGATGAGTACGGTCAATGGCTGTTTGCAAAGCTCGGGGCGATATAACCTGGCAAATCCAACAAAGATGAATTACCTGCCAGAAGACCTCAATGAAATCTCCGGTTTGGACTGGATCAATGACAGCACGCTCGTGGCTGTTCAGGATGAAAAGGGATTCTTATTTTTTATTAATCCTGAACGTGGGGATGTTTACCAAAAGGTGAAGTTCAGAAAAGACGGGGATTATGAAGGTGTGGCGTATGCCGGGAATACATATTATGTACTAAAAAGCAATGGAACCCTGATCTCTGTAAAGGATAAAGAGATTAAGAAAGCTACGTTCGAAGCCTGCAAAACCATCGAATTTGAAGGCTTGTGCTTTGATGCCGTAAATGATCGTTTGCTGGTAGCGTGTAAGGTAGCTTGCGGCAAAAAGAACCGAAAAAAGGTATTGGTATACGCCTGTGAGATTAATCCATTCAAGTATGCTAAAGAACCTGTGTTGGAAATAGATCAGGATGCATTGCACAAGAACTTTAAAGCTTCAGGCATTGCACTACACCCTAAGGGGAACTGGTTTCTTCTAAGTTCCGTGGCGAAGATGTTGGCCGAGATTAGCCCCGATGGAAAGGTGGTGGCAACAAATCCACTAAATCCGTTTATCTTTCACCAGCCCGAAGGCATTACATTTTCTCCAGGTGGCACCTTGTATATTGCCAACGAAAAAGGGGAAACCGGCCCCAGTATTATGACGTTTGATCGCCAATGAGAACACTTTATTTTACCCTAATTACGGTAGTGCTGTGGTCGTGCAGTTCTTCGAAACTTTACTACAATAAGGCTGAACGCGACTGGCTTAACCAACAAATAGACGCCCAGAATAACCTGGTTTACAGTCTGTATTTATTAGGTGATGTTGGTGACGATACTGCACTGTCGTCTCCAGTTTTAAGTAGCCTTAAAAACAAATTGACCCAGGCAGACCCAACGAATTCGGGCGTGGTTTTTCTTGGCGACAACCTCTACCCGAAAGGCCTTCACAAGCGCGGACATGAGATGCGGGAGGAAGATGAATTACGTCTTGATGTTCAGCTG
>DIYD01000138.1 GCA_002428905.1 Bacteroidetes bacterium UBA6063
GGGTTGACACATGACAATATAATATATCGAGCCAACTACTCGGTATTTGGAAATGACGATGAAGCCGGTGATGCTGCTAATCTTCGCCTTGCGCACATCAACAATGGAAAATGGCGTTCTATCGGTGGTGCTGGAAGTATGGACGACAATGGTACCATTGAGAGCACATTGCCTGTCACTTCGATCAGTCCGATTTCCTTAGCAAACCTGAAAGACGGGCTGAACCGATTGGGGAAAACCAATATTGTAGCCTCCTTCGACGCAAATTCGGTTTGTGAGGGTATTACAATTGACTTTAAAAATAACTCGACAGCGCTTAGAGGAAGCATCGTTTCCCATGCCTGGGATTTTGGTGTTGCTTTGGCCACAGACGATACTTCAATCGTATCTGACCCATCGTATTTGTATACTGCACCCGGTGTTTATACCGTACGACTCATTGTTGCATCAGACTCGGGTGATGTTGATACAGCGTTTCAGGATATTAATGTGTATGCTAACCCAAGCGTAGGCTTCATAGAAGAGATTTATTGTTTCCCGGACGCATCTGACTTTACCGATACCAGTTTGATCATTGCTCCGGACAATATTGCGTTTAGAACCTGGACCATAGACGGAACAGTGTACTCTACTTCGAACGTTACACACGCGTTTGCCAGCACCGGAGCCTATGACGCCAAACTTCTGATCGAAACGAGTTTTGGCTGTAAGGACTCGGTATCTAAATCATTTAATGTAGGTGACTCGGTAAAGATCTCGATATCACCGGCTGGTCCAATCTCGATTTGTGAAGGAGAAAGTGTTCAGTTAACTGCCAGTTCGGGTATACAGCGCTATAGCTGGAATACAGGAGAAACAGCCAATTTCATTAACGCTACACAAGCACGAACATACATTGTCACCGGTTTTAACAGTAATTTCTGTTTTGGTATTGATTCGGTTACCGTTTCTACAACTCCATCACCTACAGCCGAGGCTGGAAATGATGTATTCATTGAATATGGCGAAAGCACCATATTACAGGGTTCTGGTGGTACCAATTATGCATGGACACCAACAGGTCGATTAGACGACCCGAACAGTGCCAACCCTAAAGCAACACCGCTAGAAACTACTCGATACTACCTAACCGTTACAAACGCTCAGGGATGTAGTTCCACCGATTCGGTACTTGTTGTTGTTGGAACACCCAAACTAATCGAAGTACCTAACTTATTGACACCAAATGGTGATCAATCCAATGATGTTTGGGATTTATCACAAGTTCCAGACATTGAAAACACGAAAGTCACTGTACTCAATCGCTGGGGCAAGGTGGTCTTTAGTGCAGATAACTACCAACACAACTGGGATGGCACCTATGAGGGCAACCCACTGCCAGATGGCACCTACCTCTACATTATAGATGGTAGTGAATTCTACGAAACGTTAAAAGGTCCACTTCAAATTATTAGATAAGCACAATGAGAACTCGAAACAAAACACTATTGGTTTTATTGGCTCTGATGATTTGTGGAGCCAATGCATTTGCACAGCAAATTCCTCTATACTCACAGTATTACTTCAATAAATTCATTTACAATCCGGCATTGTCAGGCCAATCGGGCCTGTTTGAGGCCAACTTGTTCGGACGGAATCAATATACCCAGGTCGATGGATTTCAAACATCTGGATTAACCCTTAGCGGCCAGGTAAGCGACGGTAAGGTTGGACTTGGATTATATCTAATTAATGACGCAAACTTGCTTCAAACGCAAAATAGCGTTTATGCCAACTATGCATACAACATTAAATTCAGTGATAACAATGCATTGTCACTTGGTTTTGCACTGGGTGCGCTGAGCAACAGGTTCAACACAGAGAATATAATTGCCACAGATCCGGATGACCCAACTTTGCGTTTGCTGAATACACGCCCTGGCGCTGCTTTAGACGCCTCTGTTGGGGCCAACTTAAAATTGGGTGATTTCCAGTTTGGTGTATCCGTACCCCAATTCCTGCAAAGCGACCAGGAATTTACAGATCATCAGCAGTCGTCCTTATTGTACACCTTGCAGAATCACTTGATTTTAATGACATCCTATGACATTCACGTCAATGATGACTTGAAAATTCAACCCCTGGTGCTTTATAAAAACACACGAAACGCACCTGGTCAATTCGACTTTAATGTAATTGCTGACTGGCAAAACAAAGGTTGGATTGGTGCAGCTGTTCGAGATGGTTACGGTGTAACAGCTATGGCCGGTATTAAAATTGCAGAAAAACTACGTTTTGGCTATGCGTACGACTGGTCTACTGGTGATTACAGTCAGGCATTAGGTGGCACGCATGAGATTATGGTTGGTGCGATGCTGGGTAAAAAAGAAAAAGAGCCCGATGGCCCATCGAAAGAAGAAATGGACGCTCTGAAGAAGTCGCTGGCTGATCAACGTGCAGAAGACCTGAAAGAGCAAGAAGAGAAGATTGAAGAATTAGAAGGTAAGGTTGCACGTCTTGAAAAACAAAAAGCCCGAATAGACACTGTGGTGGTTGTACAAAAAACGCCGGTAACGGCTAAACCGGATGATTCGAAACCGGCAGTAGAAGACAAACCGTCTGGCAATACGTCAGGCCAGTTTATGGTAATTGCTGGTGCATTTGGTGAAGAGACCAATGCTAAGGTTTACTTCAACCGTCTGGTAAATAAAGGGTACAGTCCGTATATGTATTACAGCAAATCGAATAAAACATATTATGTGCATCTAGGCCGATTCTATTTCAAAGAAGAGGCAAAGAAATTTGCTAAGGACAACACGAAAAGTGGTGTAAAACTGTGGGTGAAGACGTTGTAGGATAGACTCAACTGGTTGTTGCACTCTTGCTGCGAGTGGTGCACCTCTGTCTTAGTGATAGATCAAATAGGTTTTAGGGCGGCATCTGGATGGAGCTATTTTTCTTACTACCATGGAACCCGACTCTTCTTTATGACATATAAAATTTGGCAATAATTGTATGAATTAACAAGAGGGTGGTTATGACTATTTACATGATTTCCTGGCGTGAAGGGTTACATTCCATTGAACTTGTCATGCTACAAGTAAACCTACTTAGACTGGGCCTTAAAGCAGCCAAGGAAAATGTAGACCGACTAATCGCCAATTACGTGACTCCGTTAAATGGAGATAATGATCTGAGTACCCGTGAGTTTGTCCTAAAGGCGCATTATATGGGTGTCGTTTTTGATCGTGTAACGAATGAAACATTCCCGTTAGAAACAGGGTCGATCCAATTGAGTTCCCTCATAAGGGTCAGGTTCTTGCGGATTCACCGTAATTGTTATTATGACTTCAATTTTGATCCGAAGGAACAAGTAGACGAATTAATCGAAGATATGTTTCAAGCGGTTTATAGGTTCAATAGCAAAACGTTCTGTCTGGATATCGGCTGGTACGGAATAGAACCGAACGAGTTCTTTCGAGGTGTGGTGATCTACAAAAATGACTGGGAAAATCCAGAGTTTACATCAAAATCCAAAGATTTAATGGAAGTAATTCGGGAGTTGAACGTATGGGTGAATATGCAGCAGAAGATGTAGCCTTTGTTACACTCTTCTTTTTCAGCTTTTTACACCGCAACTTCCAATCGTCGTTCTACCAGCTTCTCGAACATCACATCGGTTTGCTCATCAATGCGTTGTTGATTATGCTTTACGTACTTATAGAATTCAACGCTTCCAGGTGCGTGACCACTGATTTTTCGAACGGTCTGCTCTTCAACACCCAGGTTCAACATGGTAGTTATGGCTGTTCGGCGCATGGTGTGTGTGCTTACCAGATCACAGAAGCGATAGTGTGTTCGCTTTTTGGCATTCTTATATTGAACATGTGGCTTGCCTCGTTTTGAACGCATTTTAGGGTATTCATAGTCCCATCCGGCTAGCTCAATAATTCGTTTGATATTCTGATTAAAATTGCGCTGGCAAGACGTCTTAAACAACATCGGACCACGCGTCTTATTCCGGTCTAAAATGTCCGTGGCGTACTCAGGAAGTTTAATTTTGGTGTATGCAGTCGTCTTTTTTGAAATCACTTTGAGGTAAGACACACCGTTAAATGTTTCGATATTACTCTTGCGCAGATTCAATAAATCGCTTGCCCTCAGGGCTACTGTACAACCAAGAACGAAAATATCCTTAGCACGTTTAAGAGGAGGCGATAGCGACTTGTGAAAGTCGTTGTTCCAAATAAGGTAATTGAGTTGTTCAGGTTGGAGCACTATAATTGGGATGTCTTCTTTCCAAACGTGGAAGTTCTTGTAAAACTCTCCGACATAAATTCCTCTTTCCTGAACCAACCATTTAAAAAAGGTTCTTAACAGTTTAATGTTGTGACCTACGTAGTTGTCAAACGCATCCTGTTCATCGTATAAAAACGCTGTAAAACGTGCATAAAACTTCTTGTAATACCGCTTTTCCTGATCAAAAAGTCGTTTATTGTTTGTGAGTGGTCTTACACGCAATTCGAAGCCGGTTGTTTCGAACTTGCTTAGAAGGTTATACAGATGTTCATAGTTCTTTTTGGTACCGTTGTTCAATTTACGACCACCTTTGAGCAATCGTTTATTACGATTATTGGCACGTATGAATTCGTGAAACAGGGGCAACATGGCCCGTGTTTGATTCGTTTTAGTTGGCATAACAGATGGTTTTTGTCGGACTAAACAAATATAACCAAATGTCAGGCAGCCTATTGACGCGGCTTATTACATCAATTCTTCGATGATTTGCTCTACCGAAATCCCCTCAGCTTCTGCTTTGTAATTTTTCACGACGCGATGTCGCAGTACATAGTTGGAAATTGCTTTAACATCTTCTATATCTGGCGAGTACTTACCATTCATTAACGCATGGCACTTCGCTGCAAGCACGAGATTTTGACTGGCACGAGGCCCAGCACCATAACTCAAATACTGCTTGATATAATCGGAGGCACCTGGTTGGTTTGGTCTTGTCTTACCAACCAATTTTACGGCATATTCAAGAACATTATCCGCAATAGGTACTTTACGTACCAACTCTTGAAAAGCGATAATTTCTTTGGCTGAAATGACCTTCTGAATTTCTGCTGTAACTGCGCCTGTTGTACGTTTTACAATTTCAATTTCCTCGGCTTCACTCGGGTAATCCAAGGTGATATTGAACATGAACCGGTCTAACTGAGCTTCTGGTAATGGATATGTACCTTCTTGTTCTATTGGGTTCTGTGTTGCCAATACGAAAAACGGTTTAGGCAACACATGGTCGTGGCCGGCAACGGTGACCTTTTTTTCCTGCATGGCCTCCAACAGTGCAGCCTGTGTCTTAGGAGGAGTACGGTTTATCTCATCGGCCAGTACAATATTCGCAAAGAGCGGTCCTTTAGAGAATTTGAAATTTCGATTGTCATCCAGCACTTCAGAACCAGTGATATCCGAAGGCATTAAATCTGGTGTAAACTGAATACGGTTGAAGCTTAAATCCAATACTTCCGAAATGGTATTGATTAGCAATGTTTTAGCCAATCCAGGAACACCAATAAGCAAGCTATGTCCATTACAGAAAATGGACATCAACACGCCCTCAACCACGTGATCCTGGCCCACAATGGCCTTTGAAATCTCTTTTTTTAATTTCGATGTTATCTCACGCAACGCATCGGCTGCCTCTACATCGTTTTTATACATTTCACTCATTCCGCTCCTATTAATAGTTAGTTCTAATTGCTCTTAATCCAGGTGTCAATATCTGGGCACACCAGATATTTCTCATCAATCCACACATATACGTCTTCTCTAAACGTCTGGCTCCATTCATTTAGCGTATCCTGTTTCTTTTTTTCCAATGCATATACGGCCAACTTCTGATAATCCTGGTCAATACTTGCGATATGTGGAGGTGCCTCCGATTTTAAGTACAGCAGTCTAAAAGCAGTACTCCCATCTTGCTGTGGTACACCATGTGGCGTAGAAACTTCTCCTACCGACATTTTCGAAACACGCAACGAAACATCGGATTCCAGTGCGGTAATCTCTATGGCAGTTGTTCCCACATTTGGATCGATGAAAAAACCACAGTTTGCATGGGAATTTTCGTCGCTGGCATATTTCGTCACTGCGTCACACCAGGTTATAGAATCGGAGTCGATTAGTCTCTTAATTTCCTGCATCTCCGCTAAAGTCTTCTCCAAATCAGTTTGAAGGACTTTTGGTCGGATCAATATGTGGCGCGCATTGGCAATTTCCCCTTTGCGTTCGATTAACTGAATGATGTGATAGCCGAACTGCGACTTTACCACTTTGGAAATGGAATCCTTTTTCAAACGAAATGCGGCCGCTTCAAACTCTGGAACCATTTGTCCGCGTTTAAAATCTCCGAGTGATCCACAATCCTTTTTAGACCCCTGGTCATCCGAATAGATCGAAGCCGTAAGGCAGAAATCTCTTGACCCTTCAATCAACTCTTTGCGCAATCGTTCGGCCGTTTCCCGCGCATATTCTTCCGCTACTTCACTTGGTTTTGGGTTAACGACCAATTGGGCAACTTCAACCTCAGAAGCAAATTCCGGCAAACTGTCTTTTGGAATCTCCTCGTAAAAGGCACGCACCTCAGTAGGCGACACCTTTAATTCGGCGATCAAAGCGTTTTGAGCCTCCTGAACCATCATTTCTTCGGTCATTTTCGCCCGCATCTGCGCTTTATACTCCACCAAACTCATGCCCAGGTATTTCGCAAGATTTGCCTCTCCACCAGCCTGAGCCGCATAGTATTGCATTCGTCTGTCAAGCTCGTAATTTACCCGCTCCTCGCCAACCACTAAACTGTCTACTTCTGCCTTATAGAGTAGAAGCTTCTGAGTTAATATTTGATCGAATAGTTCGCACTTTAAATTCCCATCGTACGAAGGATATTGTAGCTTCATTTGATAGTATGATTTTTCCAAATCAGACTTCAAAACAATCTTCTCCCCTACGATAGCAATAACCTCGTCAAGGATGCCAACATCCTGCGCATTAACTGCACCTTGACTACCTAATAAAGTGCATATTAGAATGAGTGTCCGTAGTATCTTCGTTTTCAAAATTTCTCTATTTTTTGATTCGCGTACGCTTCTCTTACGATCTCGTCCTCGATTTGTTGCAACAATTCTACCTTTCTTTTATGGATTATGATGTTTTTAATTCGATCTTTTTCGAATTCCAACGGAGAAGTGTTGTTCTTTACTCTAAACGCCAAAATCCGTACAAAGTATGTGTACCCGTTTTCATTTAATCGAATAAATCGATTGTTGTTCAAATAGCTCTCCTGATTATACGTCGTAATGGGTAATTCTTTCAATACATCATTAAACGAAAGCCAGGTGGAATCGTTGTAGAAGTAGTTGGAATTACTCAACTCGCATAGTCTTTTCATAGCGAATAGATCTTTCTCCTTTCCCCCCTTAAATTTTCGCCAAAGTTTATCGTGGTTTCTAACATCCTGTGGTATGCTAAAAAAGCGTAAACGTACGATGTTTTCCTTCAGCTCAAAATTCTTTCGATTGGCCTGGTAATATTTCTCGATGCCTTCTTCACTGACCACTGTATCCAATCGCTCAAACAACATTTTTTCCTTCATTTCGTGAATGATAAGATCGTTGTAATATTGGGAAACCAGATCAGATTTGTCGCGTTCCGCATCGCTCAATATGGCATGAGCCTGGTCTATTAGTGTTGTTTCACGAATCCAGTTATCAATGATTTCACTCGTAACCGCCAGGGTGTCCGTTTCGGAGATCTCCGAAGGCAATAAGGCATTCAATTGTGATTCGTACAATTCATGTTCACCAACACGAGCAATAACCGGATCTGCCAATTCACCAGTATGCTGGCTGGTACATTGCGTAAACAGCAATGTCAAACAAGCAGGCCATATTGTACGGAGTTTGAGCAATTAATTTTTGTCTGCGAAAAGCTGTTCCAACGCGTTCGGGAAAATAACCACCGGGTACTTCTCTCTCAATGTATTGATCCAGGCTTCCTCTAACTCTTCTTGATAATCCGAAGTGACTGGTCCAAGTGTCTCATTTAATTCTTTACGACCTGGCTCCATGATACTGTCGACCTGAATAAAGGTAATATTGTTCGACGTCTTGTCTTTGATCTTATGCAATGATTTATTCCAATCCAACGCATCGATCATTTCTTTCTGACCACGCTCATACACCTTGTAGTTCACTTTTACGGCTAAAGCGTCTTCCGCATTCACCTCTTTTTGAATGTCCACCTCGTTGGCCCCTGATTTCAACATCTTTTTCACCCGCTTGGCAGCCTTTTTATTGGAACAAACATATTGTTTGGTTGCAAGACGTTGTTTCCAAACGTAATCATCACGATGCTTGTCGAAGAACTCCTGCAAACCTGTTGTATCTTCAGATGCTTTGCTCCATACCATTTTATTGGTTAACTCAAACAGCAAAATTCCATCTCGGTATTCTTGCATGAGGTATTTGAAATCGTCGTATTTCTCTTCAAGAATGTTTTCTTCATAAATGAGGTTCATAGCATCGCTAAATCCTGCAATCATATCATTTGCATAGTCCGTTGGCGTTACATGGTCCTTTCTCGAAGGCGCCTGTTTCATGTACATAGAGAAGTCAGCAAACGTGTATGACGCACCACCGATAACAAATAGGTCTGTATTTGCTAGTTGAGCCTCAGAAGGATTCCAGTTATACGCAAAACTTGCCGAATCAAGCAGCCCCAAGTAAGTCTGCCAGTTCGCATTGTTGAATGAATATCCGTTCTCATTTTTGATGCGTTTTAATACAGCCTCTTTATTTAGTTCACTTCGTGAATCCCTGTTAATTCTAAACTTTATTGACTCTTTAACCTTGTCGAATTCGGCCAAAGGCTTCTGCTGGATGCGTTTGATGATATGCCATCCCAGTTCTGTTTTAACTGGTTCTGAAAACGCACCATCTTTTAACGCAAAAGCGGCTTCTTTGAAATCTTGAGGGACACTTCCTCCTACACTTTTAATCCAGTTCAATTCCCCACCGGATTCGCGTGTGCTGAAGTCCTCACTAAAATCCTGAACCAGTGTATTGAACGCCTCTCCTTGCTTCAATCGGTCATAAATGGCATCAATTCTGGGTTTATTCTTTTCGTACTCCGATTCATTATTAACGCGAATAAGGATGTGTGCAACCTTTAAATCGCCACGTGCCTTTCGCTTATCCGTCACCTTTACTATGTGATAGCCGTATTGCGTTCGGAACACTTCACTGATCTTACCAACAGGCGTGTTATATGCCTGACTTTCGAAAGAATAAATCATACCAAAAGTGGTAAAATAGCCAAGTCTGCCTTCGTTCTTTCTTCCGTGTTCATCGGTGCTACTGTCTCGCGTAATTTGTTCAAAGGTCTTCTCACCAGAGGCAATTGCATTTCTCCATGCGTTAATCCGATTCCAGGCTGCCAACGTATCTGCAGGAGAAGCCGCCGGAGACATATGAATCATTAGGTTGCTTGCTTCCACCTCATATTGCATTCGATTATATGCTTCCTGAATTAGGTTATCTGTAACCGTTTTGTCGGTCAAATAGGGCTGTGCCAACTGCTTGCGATATCCAGCTAATTCCTTGACAAAGTTTTGGTTTGTATCCATACCAAGGTTATAGGCTTCCATCACTTTCAGTTTGAATTTAACATACAGCTTTTGATAGCTTTCAAGTGTATCTAACGTTGGTTTAAGCTCTGGCGTCTTATTGTTTTTGTTAAACACGCGTTCAAACTCTGCGCCCCAAACCGTGTCACCTGCAACACTAAACACTGCAGGTCCGCCTTTTTGGGCAAAACCAAGAGAAGAAACTAGAATCAATATAACTGAGCTTATTGGTTTGATTAATTGCATTCTATAAATCGTTATTATTAAAGAACCGCGAATTTAAGTATTATCGGTACTTTCAAAGTAACTCTTGTCTCACAAATCGTGCCACTGCTGTACCCCCGAGACTTCGTTAGATAAGATTGAGCATTTACTCGATTTATCTCAACGTTCACGAATAAAAATCCTGAACTCCTTAAAATTTTACTATGTTCGCCTGGTGCAACAACGAAGAGAATTTATACGTCTGGGTGTCGGCGGTCTGTTAGGGCTTTTTGCATCCTGTAGACTTGATCATTCTGGAACACACAAACGTAGGTTAATGGACAGGCTGCCTACGTTTGACTTGTCTGAAGCCACGTGGGAAGAAATTCAGAATGAATTTCACTTCAATAACACGAATTTCTTTAATAACGGTACAATTGGACCTTCCCCAAAAGGTGTTGAACAGGCCATTGTAGATCGCATATCTTTTGTAAACGAGACAGCGAGTTATACGGGCTTTGAAGAAATTGCACTTGAACACATAACCCGGTTTATCAATGCCGATGAAGGTGAAGTAGCCATTACACAGAATGTTACCAACGGTATCAATATCGCCACATGGGCTTTTGATCTCAAACCGGGTGATGAAGTAATTCTTTCAGATCAGGAGCATGTTGGGAACGCAGTCCCCTGGCTTAACAGAAGAGAAAGAGATGGCATAAGGTTGGTTGTAATGTCTCTTCCTGCCACTGCCGAAGAATGCCTGGAGGCTGTCAAGAGCAAAATAACACCCAGGACTAGAATCATTGCCTTACCGCATATTACTTGCACCAACGGGCAAATGTTGCCCATAAAAGAGATTTCGGCATTGGCAAAAGGACTGGGCATCCTTACCTGCATCGATGGAGCTCATGGACTTGGAAGTTTAAATTTGGACATTAAAGATTTAGGCTGCGACGTATATTCTACCTGTGCGCACAAGTGGTTGCTGGGCCCGAAAGGTGTTGGAGTGTTGTATGTGCGAAAAGAGTTGCTTGACGAAATGAACTCATTTTACATTGGAGGACACTCTGATCTTGGTTGGACACTAAACACAGATGAAGTTGCATTTAAAGGCCTTAAGAACGAAGCACACCGTTTCTTCTATGGAACCCAAAACTCGGCATTACACGCTGGTCTGGTTTCTGCCTGTATGTTTATGGACTCCGTAGGTAAACAACGTGTGGAAGACCGGATCAAGGAACTCAATCAGTATACGTATGAAAAACTTCAGGGTATTAAGGGATTTACTATTGTAACTCCAGAAGAGAGAGCATCCAGAGCAGGTATGGTTTCCTTCAAACCTGGTTCGATTCAAGACACCAAGGTGCTGTATTCAGCCCTCAAAAAGAACAGATGGGTTATTCGGTATGTAGGCGAAAGTGATTTGAACGCCATTCGAGTATCCACCCATATTTACAACTCCAAAAACCAAATTGACCAGTTGATTAATCAGTTCGTGACAACGTGATTGTAAGGCATCAAAACAACGAATACCTCGTAAATGCTTCATTTAACGGTTCTTCAATTGACGAGGAATGGAGTAAAATAGCCCATAAATGGTTCAGGGAAGAAACGTTGTCGCTCACCACTTCTGGGAGTACCGGAGCACCTGAGAGAATTAGCCTTTCTTCTTCTTTGCTTCTCTGGAGTGCACATCAGACAAAAGAGGCCCTCACCCTCCACAACGAAGACGTTTTTCATTGTATTCCTTTGTCTAAAGTGGGTGGGCTCATGTTGTTCATTCGATCACTAATTTTTGATTGGAATGTGACCTTTGTTGAGCCCTCAGGCGATCCAATGCGAAATCTAGGTGATCAGCATACACACACTCTGATAAGTCTGGTTCCCTATCAACTTGGTCAGATTCTGAAGTCCGAGGCCTCGAAACATAAGCTAAGTCGATTTAAGACGGTGTTGATTGGGGGTGCCAGCATACCACCGTGGATGGAATCCGAAATCACTTCAGATGTCTGGTCCGACACTCGGTTTTTTCATTCTTACGGTATGACCGAAACAGCAAGTCATATAGCTGTGCGAGAGGTCGGTTCCTCTAAACCAGGTACATTTACCCTGGTGGATGGTGTAAAATGCCGTGTGGATGAATACAACCGACTCTCTGTTGAGATTCCGGCTGTTGCTCTTTCAATTAATACCAACGATTTGGTAGAAGTCCATGGTCGTGAAATTACGTATCTAGGACGCGACGACGATGTTGTAAATAGCGGTGGTCTCAAACTGCACTTAGGGCCTTTACATCAACGACTGGAATCTGTTCTACAACAATCTGGTGCTCACAGTGAGTTCCTGCTCTGGAAAATGCCTCATGATACATTAGGCGAGCAGTTGATCTTCATTGGAATCCAAAATGAGCAGGAAGAGCTTATTGAGGAGTTAGTACGAGAGACGCTAGAGCCCATTGAACAACCCAAGAAGTTCTTTTGGATAGCAAACTTTGAGTATACTGCATCGGGTAAACCTCATCGGGAGAAAACACTTAGTAAATTAATCGAAGTCGGAAGTTAGTTTAAAACGCAACAGCCTGCCATTTCCAGCATCAGCCACGTAAACCACCTGGTTCTTATAAGCTACACCCATGGGTTCATTAAACTCCAGTAAGCCTTGACCTGTACCACCGAAGGAAACATTTATATATCGCGCTGAACTGTATCCTGGAGGAGGTTTTACGCCTTCAAACCCATTAATCGAAAAGAGGTAAAGTGAGTCTTTTTCACTGTCGGTGATGAATATGTGATTGGTTCCGTCACCCGACAAGGCCATACCGCTTGGTCGATCAAACTTGTAGGGTGTACTTAAAAAGCCCTCGGCGTCATCCTCGGTTCCGAATAAAACTCTGGGTTCATAGGTAGCTCCGAATTCGGTCTCTATAAACTCAATATATTGTACCTTGATCACTCCGGTAGGATCTAAGGAAGAAAACAGAAAGTCATCATTCCCATTTGCAAGGATTTGAGGAGGTTGGATGGTCGTAATCACACCAAATGGGTCCTTGAAATAGTCTCGGAAAAGGGCGCCGTTTGAACTCACTCCAATTGGGGTAATGAAGGCATCATCGCTTCCAAACAATAGCATGGCGTCATCTGGTCCATCGAAGCTGTTCCCACCCGGGCCAACGCGTGTAACGTAAAATCGGTTATCCGCTAATACACCAATGGAGTTGAAAACAACATCCGCATCGGTGGATGAAAAAGTGGATTTATAGTAAAATGGGTGAACGATCTCGTTCAATACCTTTGCATGATTTAGGCCATACATTGCACCATTCTGCATACCAATTCGGTAAATACAGGTCAAATCAAACTCTGTCCCTGAAATGGTATCCGTTTTTGTTCCAATGGCTAACAAATTAAAGCGTCTATCCTGTGCGACTGCTTTCACACCCTGTACCTTCAATCGAGCCAGTTCTTTACCCGATTCGTCGAGGCTGATAATCTCTTCAGTGGCTTCATCTACGACATACAGCAGGTCGTCAAAGCCCGCTAATACATCCGTAGGCCGAACAAACTGGTTAAGCGCCGGTTGGATGGGCACATATGCTATATCACGTACCTGGAAAGCAGGTTTATCGATAAAATCCTTATCCGTTTTTGTTCCAAAATACCCTTCACAACCAATCAGGGCAATCATCGCTATTAGTCCGAGAACTTTCTTCATGACCTCTCCATTTTATTGATTGAAAGTTGGATGCCCAAATTGTGTTGGATGCCCATAAACTGTGTCGGATTCATGCCGTAACCGATGTACAATGGGTGCACATTGATGCGAGACTTGTATTGAAAACCAAAACAGGGATAAGACTGCCCTTTAACACTCAGTTTATATCCGGCCTGTACGGCAATCAAATCATTGCGCCTCAACTCAAACCCAATCCGTATATTTTCGGCATTATCGTTTGGGTTGTTCAACTGCATCGATGCCTGTAACGTGTTCTTTTCATCTGAATACGCATCAAACGCAAATCCCATTTTGAATACGGTTGGCAAGGAATACTGCTGCAATTCAGGTGTGCCCCGATTGTAATCAACAGCAAGCGTTGACCCATTCATTCTTGAGTTACCACCGAAATTCTGAACCACGACTGCGAAGCGCAGGTTCTTTACATCGGTTTTATATAAGAAGCCTAGGTCTACCGAAGCAGTACTGGCATTATATCCTGGAAGAGCTTCATAAATATAGTTTAGTCCTACGCCAAGGCTAAATTGCTCAGAAAGACGTGTAGCATAACTCCCCTTAATGGCATTCTGAGTAAAACTGAAGTACTGACCTGTTCCATTGGGTTGAAACTCCGTTCGAACCATCATATCTCCAGAGTTCAGTGAGTTAATGGACAATCCGAGTGTTGCTTCATTCTTGAGTTTGTGCTGGTACGTGCCGAAGGATTGTTGAACCCCCGCTCCAACCATAAGGTGACTCAACCCGAATGCCGACTCTTCTAAGGTGGCTGCTGCTGCCGGATTAACGATGGAGGCAAAAGCATCGGCCTCGTTTGCAATACTGGCACCAGCCATTCCAGTGGAACGTGGATTTAGATCGTTCTTTAAAAAGCTCAGCGTGGACAACCCAGCTCGCTGCCCCCCAAAGTTGGGCAATACCTGGGACATGCCTGGAATAACCATAGCAAACAGTGTAGTTAATATAAGAACGCGTTTTAGCATTTGAGTCGACAAAATTAGGCGTAAAATTTCGTATGCGTATTAACTCAATATTTTTTCTCAAGATGTAATATTGCCTTCACAAGTTATAATACAATGGCAAAAGACATATTAGCGGCTGCAGAAGTGCTTTACAACGCTTCAAAATACAAAACCGCTTGCGACCCAATACGATCCATTATAGGTGACTCAGACGTGGACAAGGCGTACAAGGTTCAGTGGGAGAACGTACAAAAAAGAATGGCAGACGGTGAAGTTATCGTAGGGAAAAAGATTGGACTGACGTCCTTTGCAGTGCAGAAACAATTGGGCGTAGACCAACCTGATTATGGTGTATTATATGCTTCTACGCAAGTTGATAATAACGGTAAACTCAATTATGCGGATTTAATGCAGCCCAAAGCCGAAGCTGAAATTGCCTTCGTAATGTCAACGGATCTCGTGGGTGACATTACCATGGATAGTTTGGTAGAAGCCATTGATTATGCTGTTGTTTCCATTGAAATTGTAGGAAGTCGGGTTGCAGACTGGAACATCCGTATCACAGATACGATTGCCGACAATGCTTCAGCGAGTCATTTTGTGTTAGGTGATACTCAGGTACAACTGGATGATCTTGACCTGGTGAACTGCACGATGCACATGACCAGAAATGGTGAAACATGCTCTGAAGGAACGGGCAAAGCTTGTATGGACAATCCACTAAACGCAGCGTTATGGTTAGCTCAGGTGATGGCTCAACAAGGGCAGCCTCTGCGCAAAGGAGAAATTCTTCTTTCCGGTGCTTTAGGACCGATGGTGGCAATTGAGCAGGGAGACCAATTTACAGCTACCATTGAGGGTTTAGGGAGTGTTGGGGTGATCATTAAGTAGAAGCTGAAGCCTAAATTTAAGCTGAACTGTTCTCTTGAATAGCGTATTTTTGGGAAAACCATTAAATCATGAAAAAATATAACATCGAAGATCGATTAATCGAGTTCGCAGGTGAAGTAATTCTGTTAACTAAAACGCCTTCTAAAGACTACGCACAGGACTATCTGAATAAACAACTCATCCGTTCCAGTACCTCCTCTGCTCTCAACTTTGCTGAATCTCAAGGTAGTTTGTCGAATAAGGATTATGTCAATAAGGTATCCATATGTCTGAAAGAGCTTAAAGAGTGTTTGGTAAACCTAAAAATCCAACAATATATTGGCACTTCGAATACCGTTATTAAAAGTCTACAAACTGAGAACGTAGAACTCATAAAAATTGCACGAACACTAATCAAGAACAGGTTAAATAAGGCTTAACTAGTATTATTGCACTGGAATTCAACTTCAAACTCAATTTAGACTTCGACTTAAATGGTACAGGCCGCAATAATCGGTTCCGGGAATATTGGAACAGACTTGATGATTAAGATATTGAGAACATCTGAGGTGTTGGAAATGTCTGTAATGGTTGGAATTGATCCGGAATCGGATGGGTTAGCCAGAGCTAAACGTATGGGGGTCGCAACGACTCACGAAGGAATTGATGGTCTGATAAAAATGCAGGAATGGTCAGATATCGCGGTTGTGTTTGATGCTACCTCTGCAAAAGCACACCACTACAACTACGATAAAATAAAAGCCTTCTCGGGTAAAAAAGTCGTGGATTTAACTCCGGCTTCCATTGGTCCATACTTGATACCACCTGTAAATATGCATGAGCACTTAGACGTGCCCAATGTAAACATGGTCACTTGTGGCGGACAGGCAACCATACCGATGGTAGCTGCCGTGAATCG
>DIYD01000093.1 GCA_002428905.1 Bacteroidetes bacterium UBA6063
TATTGATGTCTTTCAGTGTAAACTGCACGTCGTCCATCAAAGGCATACCACAAAGCTCGATCGAGGATATATCTTCTTTTCCACAAATACCACAAGAAGAAACAGAGGTTAACGACCGATTCGAATCAAAGCCAAAATCCAGATCTTTCTCATCGATTAATGCATTGATCTCGGTTACATTACCATCATCGTCGATGTTCATGCTCATAGTACGCAATGGCAAGCTTTTGGTTGTAAAGACATTTTCGGAATGAAGAATTCCACGTGCAAGGTCGGCTTCATGACCCGGTGTGCGCATTGTAACGGAGAACGGCTTGCCATTTACATGGATCTGCAGTGGTGCTTCATTGGTGAGCACATCTTGTACTTCTTCACGACCATTTAGTGTGAACTTTCTTCCTTGTAATGACGATGTGGCCTTCATGTTGTTCAAATGTAGGAACAAAAAAAAAGACCAAAGGTTTCCCTTCGGTCTTTTCCTGTTTTTAAAAGGTTTTACGATAAACCACTGATAACTCCATTGCTATCGATGGTCATACCTTCTGATGCCGGAACTGCTGGTAAACCTGGCATACGCATCATATTTCCTAAGATTGGTATCAAGAATCCTGCACCAGCTGCAATCTCAAATTCTCGAACTGTTACTCTAAATCCAGTTGGGCGACCTACTTTCTTATCGTTATCGGAGAACGACTTCTGTGTTTTGGCCATACAGATAGGTAAATGAGACAGCCCCAGGCGCTCAATTTTACGAATGCCCATTTCCGCCTTACTTGCGTAATCCACTCCATCTGCACCGTAAATTTCTCGTGCAATCGTTTCAATTTTTTCCTTTACCGGAGCATCCCAGTTGTACAGTGCTTTGAAGTCGTTTTTACCCCCTTCAATTTCCTGAACTACGGCACGTGCAAGGTCCTGTGTTCCGTTTCCACCTTCTGCCCAGCCTTTGCTCAACACCGCCTGAACGCCGATGCTTGCGCATTTCTCAATCAACCAATCGATTTCTTCCTGAGAATCGGTGTGGAAGTTGTTGATGGCTACAACCGGATTCAATCCGAATTTCTTACTGTTCTCAATGTGCTTTTCCAGGTTAGCGAAACCAGCCTGAACGCGTTCTACACTAGCGTCGTTGTATTGATCTGGTGTAGCACCACCATGGTGACGCAACGCACGAATCGTGGCCACCAATACCAATGCTTCCGGACGTAGGTTGCCATAACCACACTTAATGTTTAAGAATTTCTCTGCACCTAAATCCGCACCAAAACCAGCCTCAGTTACCACGTAGTCGCCTAAAGACAAGCCCATTTTGGTTGCAATAATGGTATTTGTACCCTGCGCAATGTTAGCGAATGGTCCACCATGAATAATCGCTGGGTTGTGTTCCAATGTTTGAACCAGGTTTGGTTTAACCGCATCCTTAAGTAAAATGGCCATTGCATTCTGCGCATTAAGGTCTCGCGCATAAACCGGTTTGCGGTCCATCGTATTACCTACATAAATGTTGCCCAATTTTTCCTTTAGATCATCTAAATCATTCGCCATACATAGAATGGCCATGATTTCAGACGCCGCTGTAATGTTGAATCCATCCTGACGTGGAATTCCATTTCCTGTGCCTCCCAAACCAATTACTATGTCACGTAACGCTCTGTCATTCATGTCAATTACACGTTTCCAGATTACCGTACGTGGATCAATATTTAAGCTTCTTGTTTTGCTTTGGATATTATTGTCAATAACTGCTGCAAGGAAGTTGTTTGCTTTTTCTACCGCTGAGAAATCACCTGTAAAATGCAGGTTGATGTCTTCCATAGGAACCACCTGTGAGTGACCGCCACCCGCAGCACCACCTTTGATACCGAAAACCGGACCTAAAGACGGCTCACGGAGAACCACAACACTTTTCTTTCCGATCTTGTTTAAACCTTCATTCAAACCAATAGAAACCGTTGTCTTTCCTTCACCTGCAGGTGTTGGAGTCAACGCTGTCACTAAGATCAGCTTGCTTTTCGCGATTTTCTCATCATCGATTAAGGTTAACGGAAGTTTTGCTTTGTACTTTCCATATTGTTCGATGTTGTCTGAATCAACACCTAGTTTGGCCGCCACATTATTGATGTGGTCCATTTCGACCGCCTGTGCAATTTCTATATCTGTCATAGCGCTAAATTTCGGCCACGAATATAGAAAATTGACGTTAACATTAGGTATCGGCTATGCTAATTAAGAACGATGTCAGTTTATCGTTACGCAGCGAATCGGATTGTTCATTAATCTAAAAACTGTGGTATCATTGTTGAAGTAGAATATGAAACGATATAAAATGCAAAAGATCATAGTACTTGTCGGCCTCCTTATCTCATCCGTTACTGTTATGGCGCAAGCCGTATTAACCATTGATGGCAATCGGGATTTCAATATGGGCACGTTTAATGAAGGCGAAGAAGCCGTTCACGTGTTTACGTTTACGAACACCGGAACGACTAATTTGGTAATCGATGAAGTTCGAACTACATGCAGTTGTACCGTTTCGGAATGGCCGAAATACCCAATTCTGCCCGGCAAACAGGGAAGCATTAAAGTCATCTTCGATACGAATGGAAAACACGGCACCTACGCTAAAGGTATTAACATATTTTCAAATGCGGGAGAAACGAATCTCATTGTGGAGGTTACCGTTAACGGTTCGGCAAAAACAAAACAAAAGTTACAAAATACACCAGTAACGCCCCCTCCTGCGCATAATCACGACCATGATCACGACGACCACAAGCATTAAGAGCTGAAGTCGAAATAAAAGATTAAGTTGAAATAAAAAAAGCGCTTCGTTGGAAGCGCTTTTTTTATGTATTGTTTTTAGCCTCTTAGAGTCTAAGAATCTAAATATCTTTAAGTCTTATTGGTCTACTTGAACGACTCCGAGACAATCAAGTCTTTTGTGCCGTGGGTCCAGCTGTAAAAACCTTCACCGGATTTAACACCAAGTTTACCCGCATTTACCATGTTTACCAACAATGGACAAGGCGCATATTTTGGGTTACCGAAACCTTCGTACAATACATCAAGTATTGCCTTACAAACGTCTAATCCGATGAAATCTGCCAATTG
Organism: Bacteroidetes bacterium UBA6063; assembly: GCA_002428905.1. Lineage (GTDB taxonomy): Bacteria > Bacteroidota > Bacteroidia > NS11-12g > UBA9320 > UBA987. The sequence continues at coordinate 3,112 of DIYD01000093.1, forward strand.
CAGCGGGCCCATTGGGTGAGCCATTCCAAGTTTCATTACCGTGTCTATTTCTTGCACCCCACCTACACCTTCAAACAGCGTGTAAACCGCCTCGTTGATCATGGGCATCAAAATTCGGTTGGCAATAAAGCCCGGGTAATCGTTCGCCATTGCAGGAATCTTGCCGATCTTTTTCGATAAATCTTCAATGGTTTTAGTCACCTCATTCGACGTGCTATAGCCATTAATGATTTCTACCAGTTTCATTACCGGTACGGGGTTCATAAAGTGCATACCGATCACCTTTTCTGGGCGACTTGTTACCGACGCCAACTCTGTGATTGAAATGGAAGATGTATTGGTGGTCAAAATGCAGTGGTTTGGTGCCGCATTGTCGATCTCCGTGAAAATCTTCTTTTTAAGATCTAACCGCTCGGTTGCTGCTTCAACCACCAGGTCACACTCACCTACCCCGTCAACTACATTCGTGAACGTTGAGATTCTACTGAGGCTTTCTTTTGCAACCTCTTCTGTGATTTTCTCCTTCGCAACCATACGGTTAAGATTCTTCTCAATCGTGGCCAGAGCACGCTCCAGTGCCTCAGGTTTAATGTCGATTAGATTTACTTTGTATCCGTTTTGCGCAAATACGTGGGCTATGCCATTTCCCATAGTCCCAGATCCGATTACACCAACTGTTTTCATTGTTTATTTTTAAGGTCGGCAAATATAGCAAAGCGAAGCTTTGCAATGAAGCAATGAAGCAATGAAGCAATGAAGCAATGAAGCAATGAAGCAATGAAGCAATGAAGCAATGTGTAAATGTGTAAATGTGTAAATGTGTAAATATGAAAATGGATCAATGAGATGTTTAGACGTTGAGATAATTAGAGTGAAGACATGTTGATGCCTGACGGTTGACCATTGACATTGCCATTGATATTGATTTTGCCTTTGAATTTGATAACCTAGCCACTGACAGGGGGTTCCTTATCGTGTCGTTTCTCGATACTATCAATACCAAACTCCAGAGAAGTCGTTTGGATTGATCACTCGAAATGACACTTCATGTTCGAACAGGAAAAAGAATGTCATCTCGAGTGTTTTTGTGAGGAACGAGCAAAAATGTATCGAGAGAGACTTTGAGATGTTTAGATGTATAGACTGATGACGGTTGACCATTGATATTGCCATTGAATCTAATAACCTAGCCACAGACAGGGGTTTCCTTATCGTGTCGTTTCTCGATACTATCAGTGCCAAACTCCAGCAGTCGTTTGGATTGATCACTCGAAATGACACTTCATGTT
>DIYD01000034.1:0-267 GCA_002428905.1 Bacteroidetes bacterium UBA6063
TTTCGGTTTATGCAATGCATTAGCGTCAACACCACCGGATAGAATCTTGCCTGAAGCGGGTTGAACTGTATTGTATGCCCGTGCCAGACGTGTGATCGAGTCAAGTAGGATAACCACGTCGTGTCCACATTCGGTTAAGCGTTTCGCTTTTTGAAGGACAATGTTTGCAAGTTTCACGTGCTTTTCAGCAGGTTCGTCAAAGGTAGAAGCAACCACTTCAGCTTTAACACTTCGTGCCATATCAGTTACCTCTTCCGGACGTTCATC
>DIYD01000034.1:326-13483 GCA_002428905.1 Bacteroidetes bacterium UBA6063
CGTGCCATATCTGTTACCTCTTCCGGACGTTCATCAATCAACAGGATGATCATATAGGTTTCCGGGTGGTTTGCCGCGATCGCATTTGCCACATCTTTAAGCAAATTCGTTTTACCCGTTTTCGGTTGCGCTACAATCAATCCACGTTGACCTTTACCAATAGGTGTAATCAGGTCAATGATTCGAGTAGAGTAGTTGTTGGCCTTGTATTCCAGGTTAAACTTCTCATCTGGGAACAAAGGAGTTAGGTGCTCAAAAGAAACGCGGTCACGAACCAGCGCAGGAGATTTACCATTGATCATCTCAATGCTGATCAGGGCAAAATACTTCTCACCTTCTTTAGGTGGGCGAATGGTTCCCTGAACCACGTCACCCGTTTTCAATCCGTACGACTTTACCAAATTCGGAGATACATATACGTCGTCTGGAGACGGTTGATAGTTGTAGTCTGCCGATCTCAGGAAGCCATAACCATCCTGAATGGTCTCTAAAACCCCTTGTGTGCTTACCACACCTTCAAGTTCAAGGTAGTTCAGCAGGTTGTCGCGCATTTCTTTGCGTTTCTCGCGCTCTGGATCTTTATTCTTATTGTTTCTGTCGTTGTTGCGATCGTTTCGTTGATCGTTGTTTTTATCTCTTCTTGGGCCCTGTGGGTTATCCATTGCGCTAATTACTTTAGCGTCATCGGAAGCAGGCGCCACTGGCTCCTTCTCATTCTTCTCTATGGGTTTATTCTCTGGTTTGGCCTTGCCATTGTTTTGGGCTTTTCTCGGACGACGTGTTCTGCCTTTAGCTTCGTTGGCGTTTTCGTTGTCTTTAGAATCTTCGGCAACCGGTGTTGCTTCTTTTTTCGTTTGGTTTGCAGGTTTTGCAGTTTCTTCTTTTTTAACAGGCTTTGCCTTTCGCTTATTAGGGCGTTTTTCCTTCTTGGGTTCGGGGTCAACTGTTGTAGGTGTATTCACCGCCTGAACTTCTAGAATTTTGTATATAAGGTCCTGTTTTTTAAGGCCTTTGGCTGAAATATCAAGTTTAGCTGCAATTTCCTTTAGCTCGGAAACGAGCATGTCGTTTAGCGTAATGATGTCAAACATGTACTGTTGATGTTATGTATGTATACTATCTCGTAGTTTTATTATCTCTCGAAATGATGATCGAAATACAATGGAATTTGAAACCTCCAGAATGGTTGGTTTCTGGTACAATGATAGTGTTTTTTTTCATAACACAAAACAGTGTACGGGAGTTGTGATCTATTCACTGAGCGGTTAAGAAAATACATACGATTCTGTGTCTAAAATGGTTGGCAGTTCTTGAAAATTATGTTGAAAACTTGCATTTGTATGACAAATTGTTCTACTTTGGAGCAGTAGAAGTAGTGTGTAATTAAGATTCTACAGACCTTTTCCTGGTTTAATTTTCATTGATCAGCAGGCAATTATGTCTCTGCCTGAATGGGGTTTGGTGTCTCTTTTTTCTGCTTCCAGTTTAGAATTAAGATTTAATTTATGAAGAAACTTTACTCATTTTTATTGGTAATGGGATTGTTGGTTATGCTCTTTCCCAGGTATGCAAACGGACAAACGAAGCAGTATTCGGTATCCAACTCCGCATTAAATGTAGGTAACCCGGGTGGTGTATTTACCAGCGCGGATTATCAAACCTACAGCTCGTATGGGTTTACCAACATTATGACCTACAGGCAAGGGTTGAATGGTGCAACTTCCACTTCGTACAACCCCGCGAATTATTGGTCGCTGGCACAAGGCTTGCCGTTCACATTTGAGTTCTATGGAACATCTGTAGACTCTTTCTGTGTGGCAAAGAATGGCTTGCTCACCTTTAGTACGGGTGTGGCTGGCTCGGCGGTGAACACCGCATTGAACACCAATTCGGTGCTGCCTAACAGCAATCTTCCAGATTCTACGATTGCGTATTTCTGGGAGAACAATGCTACGTCTGCCCGAGGATCGAACGATGTAATTGCCACCAGAACAGTTGGTACAGCTCCAAACAGACAATTGTGGATTGCGCATTATTCGTATCGGCATGGTTCTATGTCGTTTTCCTATTTCGCACTTGTTCTGGAAGAAACGTCCAACAAGATTTATGTGGTAGACATGAACTACAAATCTGGAAACGGGACAATGACGGTTGGTACGCAGCTAAATTCGTGTCGGTATACCATGGTGGAAACCGGTTTGCACGGCGCTGGATCACCCAATATTGTATTTGGTTCGGGTAGCAGTGGTAATTCAGACAATGAATACTACACTTTCACCCCAGTAAACATTGTATCGAACGATCTTTCGATGGCCGACATTACCAACCCTGGAAATGTAGCCTGTAATACCTCTGATTCGATAAAAGTTCGGGTTGCTAACGTAGGAAGCAATTCGATTACATCTTTCAGTATCAACTACAGCGTAGATGGAGTTGCTCAAACGGCTCATTCATATTCCGGAAGCCTGGGCGTTTGTGCAGATACTGTAATTAATTTAGGTAGTCACACCTATTCCACTTCGCTTTCTCAAAACATAAAAGCGTATACGTCTTCTCCAAATGGTGGTTCAGACGGTAATAACAACAACGATACATTGACCAAACCGGTTAGCAAAGGTTTAAGTGGGTCATATACGGTTGGAGGTACTTCTCCCGATTATACCACACTTGGGGCCGCCATTAGTGATTTAGAGTCCTATGGTGTGTGCGGTCCTGTGGTGTTCAATATTCGATCAGGTACATATACCGGCCAAAACAAGCTAACTTCATTCGTTGGTGGATCAACAACGAATACAGTAACTTTTCAGTCGGCGACCGGAAATGCTGCAGATGTTAAAATAACCAACAGTAGTACTACATCCACAGATCGATACACGCTGCAATTACATGGTTCTTCTTATGTAATTTTAAAGAACCTCACGATTGAAGGTACCAATACATCGTATGCCTGGGCACTACAGTTGAGGTCGTGTAACAATATCACGGTTAAGCGATGTGTTGTACGTACCAATTACAGTGGTACGTCTACCAACTTTATTAATCTCTGCGTTAACGGAAATGCCAGTGGGTATTCAACGGGTGCCGTTTCAAATAACATAACTGTAGATAGTTGTACGTTCGAAAATTCAGGATACTCCGTAACCAACTATGGTGGAGGAACGACTTCACTAAGTGACGGTTTCGTGTTTACGAACAATACGATATCGGGTGGTTACTATGGGTTGCGTGCTTACTACCACCAGGGAGGTAAAATTCACAATAACACGATTGTTTTGAGCAATAATGCCTGGGCAGGTATATACCTGAGCAACTTTAAGCATAGTGCTACAAAAGGTCCTGAAGTTACGAGCAATATTGTGCGCCGAAGCTATTACTACGGCATTTACATGACATCATGTGATAACACCAGTGCAAATCGAGGTTTGTGTGCAAATAATATGATTTCAGACTACACCGGTACTCCTACGTATTATGGTATTTACAATTCGAGTAGTGATTACTGGAATTACTATCACAATTCGGTTCGATTGAATCCGACAACAAGCAGTACCGCTCGCTGTATGTATATCTCATCAGCGAATTATACCGATGTGCGCAATAATATTTTTGCCGTGATCTCTTCGGTTACGTCAACAAATCATCAGGCGTACTATAACTCATCTTCACCGAGTACGACTCGGACACTAGACTACAACAACTATTACAGTCCAAACTGTGTAAACCTGATCTATTCTGGAGGTAACCGCACGACGGCGCAGTTGAATACGTATAGCACAAGTGGTGATGTGAATTCAACGAATGTTGAACCTCCGTTTGTGTCTCAAACCGACTTAAGTCTGACCGATGGATGTTTTGAAAAGGCACCATTATTGGCTGGAGCAGGAACGGATAAAGATGGAGAAACACGATTGTCATCTACCCATATGGGAGCAGATCAGGTGCAACAATTTACAAACGACGTGGGTATCGTATCGGTTTACGAACCGATGGGTACGGTTTCACCTGGTAGTCAAACGGTAAAAGCTGTGGTTAAGAACTTTGGTTCAAACACCATTGTTGGTTATACAGCTCATTATCAGGTAGGAAGTTCGACCGCTGTATCTCAACCTTTTCCAACAAATACGGTGGCAAGTTGTGCTACGGATTCCATAACCTTTGGTACAACATTTACGCACAGCGCCGGATGTACCGGAGTGAGAGGTTGGGCCAATTCACCGGGTTCATCAACAGACAACAATCCAGGCAACGATACATCGGGAAGTACTTCTTTTGGTGTTGCATTAAGTGGTACGTATACCATTGGTGGTACCAGCGGAAACTTCTCGACCTTCAATGAAGCGGTTGCGGCACTGGAATGTGCCGGGGTTTCAGGTCCAGTAGTTTTTGACGTGGCCAGCGGAACATATACGGAAAACATCACGCTTGAAACTCAGCCGGGTATGTCTTCAACCAATACGGTGACTTTCCGATCGTTAAGTACGAATACCACCATGCCGTTAATCCAGTTTAGCGGACCGAGCAGTGGTAACAAACACACCATTAAATTCAATAATGCCAAGTACTTTGTGATTGACGGACTTCATATCAAAGGGTTGAACTCGTCTTATGCGCGTGTTATTGCAATGACGGGAACCAATGGTGACATCACCATTAAGAATTGTAAGATTGAAGCACCCAATGCTTCTCCTGGTTCTTCGAATGTTGTTTGTCTGTATGACAATTCAGGTTCAGCGAATCAGTCGACCAACATGACCATCACCGATAATGAGTTCATGTATGGCACCTATGGTATTTACGCGTATGGGGCTTCGACCACTTCGTTACAGGGAGGTTGGAAGATCAACGACAATACATTCACAGATTTCTCAAGTTATGGGGTGTACATGTATAACTGTAAGGATGCCGAACTTAAGAACAACAAAATATCATCCGCATCTACATACACCACCAACAAGTACGGTATGTATCTGCGCTATGTAGACGGGGCCAATGTGGTTACAGGGAACTCAATTACAGGTTTTCATGGCGGAACCGGGATTTACGCGTACTATAATGATGCAACCAGTGGAAGTCCATCGCTAATTGCGAACAACATGATTGCCGTGGGTTCTGCGGGTAATACCGCTCGTGGTATTTACATCGGTCAGAGCAAGTACATGAACATTTACCACAACACCGTTAAGGCTACCTCAACAAGTACTTCTACAACAAATGCCGCATTGTATCTGTACAATTCAAGTTCCATTTATACGGGTGTAAATGTCATGAACAACGTATTTACGAAGTCGCAGGGAGTGGTGTTGTATATCTATGACCCGACGTACGTAGCAACAATGAACAATAACGTATATCACACAACGGGTAGTTCTCAGTTCTATAAGTCGAGATCTCCAGGTACCACATACGGTTCACTAAGTGGATATCAAACAGCTTATCCAACTAAGGACGTTTCGTCGCGTTTTGAGTCTGTATTGTTCAAAGGCAGCAATGATCTTCATTTGGTAGACCCTTGTTTTGGTAAGGTGAGTTCTCTTGCTTCCGTTACTACGGATATCGATGGGGATACTCGCGGTGGTTCAACCACATACCCAGGTGCTGACGTGCCACCAAATGGTACATTGGATGTTGGTGTAGTAGAGGTGATCGAACCCAACGGTGTTTTAACAGCCGGAGCGCAAACCGTTCGCATTGCGGTTCGCAATTATGGTACTACAGCAATTACCCAATACGACGCAACATACGCGGTTGGTGCCACAACCAATACCGAGACTTTCACAAGATCTGTCGCATCCTGTGCACTGGATACCGTTACGTTCTTAAATTCATTTAATATTTCGGCAGGATGTATCTCCATAAAAGCAAATACCAGTTTGCCAAATGGTTTGGCAGATCAGGTTGCTTCTAATGATGAAGGCCCGGAGAATACCATTGGAGTTCCAATGGCTGGTGGTACCTACACCATTGGCGGTACAGGTGCAGACTTTACAACATTCAAGGATGCAATTGACGCTATGGCCTGTGCCGGCATCGCTGGCCCAGTTGTTTTGGACGTCGCTTCTGGTACTTATAATGAGCAGGTTTTGGTGACCGGAATTACCGGGACTTCTGCTACGAATACCATCACCTTCCGTTCCAAAGCGGGTAATACAACTATGCCGGTAGTTGAGTTTGCAGGTACAAGTGCCAAGGCCTATACGATTAAAGTTGAGGGAGTGCAGTATGTTACCTTCGACGGACTGCACCTAAAAGCTTTGAATGAAACGTATCAGCGAATTATCAACCTACAGGGCAACAACAGTTACTTTACCGTTACGAATTGTAAACTCGAAGGTATTGCTACTACGTCAACTTCAAACGCCCGAGCAATAATTTACGATTGGTCTGGAACAGACAATATTTCCAATAATGTTACCATTTCAAACAATCAAATCATGAATGGCTCCTTTGGTATTTATAACTATGGTAACAATACCATCAGTTTGCAAAACAATTGGACCATCACGAATAACAAGGTCACTGGGTACTACTACATGGGAATCTATAATTACTATCAGAGTGGCTTAACCTGTAGTAAGAATACCATAACCACGAGTAGTGTGTATTCTACATTGTATGGTATATACACGCGTTATTGCGACGGAGGTATGAAGATCATGCAAAACAATGTGAACATACCAAGAGGATATGCCTACTATGGGTATTACAACGATGCAACGTCAACAACGCCATCGGTAATCTCAAATAACTTCTTCCGATCAGGTAGTGGTGTAAGCAGCACAAATACATACGCCGTTTACAGTTACTACTCAAAGTATCAGAAGTTTTATCACAATACATGTCGCGTGTTCAACAGCAACACGTCTTCTACCTATGCAGGAAATAAATTCTATTACACTTCGTCTGTCAGTTACCCTGGAAACGAATTGAAGAATAACATTTTTACGAATGAGTCTGGTGGTTGGGTTGCATACTTCTATAATACCACGTACATGACTACCGACCACAACGCATTCTATGGCACCCGAACCACAAGTAAGTACTACATGGCGTTTAGCAGCTATTCTACCCTGGCTGCCTACAAGACCGGTAAAGGTTCGGATTTAAATAGTGTAGAAGCCAAACCGAACTTTACAGGTACTGGTTTTGAAATGAACCAGGGCGACTTCTATGGTGCTGGGGACTCTTTAGGTGTAACCGTTGACGTTGATGGAAATACACGCTCATTGAGCGCTCCAACCATTGGTGCACAGGAGTTGATGCAGGATGTTAATGTGTCTGCAGTGGCAGTAAGTGATACCGTGTGTGGTACTTCAAATCCTACAGCTCAAGTGTCTGTAACGTTCAAGAATGAAAGTGATTTTGATATGAACGCGGCCACATTCAATGTGTCTGTAGATGGTGGCACCCCTGTTCAAGGCACTGTTGCAGGTCCATTCTTACAAGGCATAACGTATACGCGTACATTGCCTATAACCGTTGACCTTAGTGGTACAACAGCCAATGTAGTCAAAGTAGAGCATGCAGGCGGAGATGTGGATGCAAGCGATAATTCAGCTACGACAACCGTACCGTACTGGCCAAACCCGGTATCATCGTTTACGCAAGCTGATTCGTGTTTGGGTGATAACATGTCGTTTACAAATACCAGTTCAATTTCATCGGGCAGTATTACAGCTACAAGCTGGAAGTTCGGTGATGGTAATACGTCAACGGCCACCAGTCCTTCAAATATGTATGCAACCAGTGGTTCGTACAGCGTAACTATTAGCAGCACGTCGAACAACGGTTGTAGAGATACCGTGGTTCAATCGGTTAATGTATTAACCGAACTTATGGCGGGCTCAATTACAGGCGACAGTAGCATATGTTACAGCACTGCATCTGGTGTGGTGTCAGAAGTGACCGCAGCCTCAGGAAGTGCGGGAACCTATCAATACCAGTGGCAGTCTTCGGCAGATAATGCAACGTGGTCAGACATTTCTGGCGCTACCTCTGCATCATATACACCAGGTGTATTAACGAGTACAACGTACTACCGTCGTGCGGTTACGACGAACGTAGGATGTGGTCCATCCTATACCTCATCGGTGAAAGTGACTGTTTATGATAAGCTCGTGGCAGGAACAATCGGTTCAAATCAAACCATTTGTTACAATACAACACCGGCCTCAATTGGCCAGACGGCAACGCCTATAGGTGGTGACGGCACATGGACATATCAGTGGGAAGAATCTACCAATGGTACTACGTGGATGAATATTGCCGGCGCAACAAATACTTCATACGTACCAGGCAATTTAAAAACCACCACGTATTACCGACTAATGGCTACAGGTGGTAAAAGCTGTGGTATGGTAACAAGCAATACGATCACCATCACGGTATATGACGATTTAACGGCAGGAGTTGTTGGTAACGATCACAGTGTTTGTCCACAAAGTCCTGCAGATGCAATCAATCAAACCGTGACACCTACAGGTGGTGACGGCACATATACTTACCAGTGGCAAGAGTCTACAGATAAGATAACATGGACTAATGTTACAGGGGCTACATCAGCCAACTTTAATTCAACAACCGGCATAACCGTAAGAACGTATTACCGTCGAAACACCACTTCGGGAAGTGGTTGTGGAACAGTTGCTACGAATGACGTAAATGTGAGTATTGCTCCATTACCGGTGTCGTCATTTATTGTGGCAAATCACTGTTTCAATGACGTAATGCCAGTTACGAACAACTCTTCGGTTACTTCTGGATCGCTAACCGGATTCTCCTGGGATTTCGGCGATAGCAATACCAGCACAGCACGCATACCGGCTCATGTTTATTCTTCCAGTGGACTTAAAACGGTTAAGTTGAAAGTAACTACGAATATTGGTTGTGTAGATTCATCAACTAATGTAGTGAACGTATCAAATGTTCCAACTCCGGCGTTTAGCACCGTATATGATTGTGACGCGGAGTCTATGCGATTCAAAAACGCTACTTCAGTAAACTGTGGTAAAATCTCTGCATTCTACTGGGAGTTTGGTGATGGAACAACGTCAACTATGCAAAACCCAACGCATAAGTATACATCAAGTGGAACGTACTCCGTGAAGTTCAAGATCTTCTTACCTGGAGGCTTCGAGGATTCAACTACACGCTCAATTGTAATTGCAGATCGAGCTGGTTCTGACTTTACAGCAGACGATGAGTGTTTCGGCGACAGTGTTCGCTTTGTAAACAGCTCAACAAATGCAACGGCTTATCTATGGGATTTCGACGATAACAATACGTCAAGTCTGGAGAATCCGGTACACTTCTATCGTGTAGTAGGTACCTACGATGTACAATTGGTTGCCGTGGATGGCAATGGATGTAATGATACCACTGTAAAATCGGTAACCGTTAAAGTGAAACCTTCGGTGTACTTCACCGGCGACGATCGTTGTGTGGATGAATCCGTACCATTCAATAATGGAACGATTTACGCACATTCTTATGCATGGGATTTCGGAGACAACACAACATCCACATCCAGCGCTTCGAGCTTCAACAAGGCATATAGCACAGATGGATCATTCACGACCAAGCTTGTGGCTTACAATAACAACGGTTGTAGAGACTCGTTCTCCTCTACCATAGTGGTTCATCCAAATCCTGTGGCAGGGTTCACGATTTCCGACATGTGCTCAAACGATGCACTGAATATAAGTAACACATCTACTGGACACTTAATCAGTCACTGGGACATGGGTGACATGTCTACCTTCACATCAAGTGTGCCACCTTCAAGCTTCCGATACAAAGCAGGTACTTACAATGTAACTCTAACGGTTGCTTCGGTATATGGCTGTGAAGACGTGGACCAAAACAGTGTGGTAGTGTATGACTCACCCAATGCTGACTTTACAGCTCCGGCAGTTTGTGCTGGCAATGCCACTTCATTCACAAATGTTAGCACCGGCGGTTCAGGTACGGTAACGTACAACTGGAATTTTGGTGATGGTAACACGTCCACGGCCATGAGTCCCTCGCACACGTATGCCGCTTCTGGTATCTATCAAGCAACGCTAACGGTAACGGGGCAAGGAAATTGTACCTCAACAGTGACAAAAACGGTTACGGTATGGGCAGCTCCAACAGCATCAGTCTCTGTCACAGATGTTTGTGTTGGAAACACATCTGTATTCGCAGCAACAACAACCGGAGCGTCAACATACAACTGGAACTTTGGCGACGGAAATTCATCAACCAGCCCGGCACCAACGCATAGGTATGCCACGGCAGGATCTTACGCAGTTACGTTAAAAGTAACAACGATAAATGGTTGTGAAGTAACGGCTAACGCCACAGCTGTAGTTAACGATAAACCTGTAACTTCTTTTACAGCTTCAACGGAGTGTTTAGGTAGCGCAACAACGTTTACCAACAATAGCACCGTAGGAAGTGGAACGTTAACATATGCCTGGAACTTTGGTGATGGTAACACATCAACTAGTGCAAGCCCAACGCACACCTATGGAACTGCTGGTACATATACTGCAGAATTGACTGCAACGGCCAACGGTTGCAGCAGCTCTTATTCGACATCGGTTACGGTTAATGACAAGCCGAATGCCGACTTTACAGGCATGGACGTTTGTATCGATGAGGTAACCACATTTACAAACTATTCAGGTGGTGCAAGCAGTTACACCTGGAGTTTTGGTGACGGGAATACATCCAATGTACATAGCCCGAATCATACCTATGCTTCGGCCGGAACCTATAGTGTAACCCTAACTGCAATGAATGCTTCTGGATGTTCAGATGCTGTCACTAAGACGGTTACGGTTCGCTCGAAACAAACAGCTGCATTTAGTGTGAACAACGTTTGTGAGGATGCAACGGCTGCATTTACCAATAACAGTGGTCGGGGAACGTATCTTTGGAGTTTTGGAGATGGTGGCGTAAGCACGCAGGCAAATCCCGCATATGTATACACTAACGACGGTACGTATACTGTATCTTTGAAGGTAACGAGTGCGAATGGGTGTGAAAGTACAACGTCGAGCTCAATCACGGTTTACGATGCACCAATTGCAAATTTTGCAGACGTGATGCCATGTCAGAATGAAACGGTGACCTTTACCAATTCTTCTACTGGTGCGAACAGTTATACATGGAATTTTGGTGATGGAAGCGCAGACAATTTAGATCAGAATCCAACGTATACATACAGCTCACCCGGATCATACAACGTATCGTTACGAGTAGGTAACACAAACGGATGCACTCATTTTGTTCAGCGCACAATTACAGTTTCTCCATTACCTAAAGTGAGCTTTACAGCAACAGATGCGTGTGAAGGAAGTGCGGTTCAATTTACTAATTTCTCGAGCCAGGGAGCCAATACATGGACGTATGGCGATGGTGCGGGTAGTAGTTTAACCAATCCGGCTCATCTGTATGCAAGCACAGGCGCTTATCCGGTTACACTATCCGTAACTACGGCTGAAGGCTGTACCGCAGCCATTACAAAATCGGTTAATGTTCATTCGAACCCGGTTGCTAGTTTCACTGTTGCGGCATTGTGTACTGGTACAAATGTTGACCTAACCAATACAAGTACAATTAGTGCTGGATCTATCGTTTCAAGAACCTGGAATTATGGAGATGGAGATGTAGGCACTGCAAACGTACATAGTTATGGTTCACCTGGTGTTTACCAAATCACCGTAACCGTTACTTCCGACAAAGGTTGTACGGCGAGCACAACTTCGCCGATTGAGGTGTATAATGCCCCTACGGCAGACTTTAGTGCCAGAGATGTATGCTTCGGACAAGGTGTGGTGTTTATGAACAACAGTAATAATACCAGCTCTACGAACTGGGCGTTTGGAGACGGTGCCATAAGCACGGTGATTAGTCCAACACACATGTACAGTTCTCCTGGAGCATATAATGTTACGTTGAATACAGAAAACCCGCTAGGATGTACTGCACAGGCTACAAGGAGCGTCAATGTGAATGCCAATCCGAGTGTCGGTTTTGATGCACCAAATGGGTGTAATAATGCAGACATTCAGTTCACCAATATGTCTTCTGGAGGCGCAACCAATGCATGGGACTTTGGTGATGGTACGTCAAGTACCGATGCAGATCCGACACACATGTATGGAAGCAGTGGGAATAAAGTGGTTATGCTAACGGTAACAACAGACAAAGGGTGTGTTGGAGAGGCAACAAAGACCATAACGGTGCATACTAGCCCTACGGCTGCATTTACTGCAGTAGGTACATGCGAAGGCGATGCAACCCAATTTGTGAATACATCGCAAAATGGTAACGCGTTTGCCTGGAGTTTTGGCGATGGAAATGTAACTACGGATGCCAATCCAACCAATACGTATTCTGTGGTTGGAGACTTCCGTGCTCTGCTTATTGTGTCGAACGCAAACTGTTCAGATTCGGCTGAACGGACCGTGTCTATTAACCCATTGCCAAATAGTGGATTTACATTCACTACATCGGGCAGAGAGGTGACTTTCACGCCTTCCGCGGCAGGTGAGGCAGGTTACGCGTGGAACTTTGGTGATGGAAATTCGTCTACCGACGAAGCTCCGGTTCACCGATATGCTGGTGCAGTAAATGAAACCTTCAAGGCTTGTTTGTCATTAACCGATAACAATGGTTGTATGTCAGAGACTTGTAACGATGTGGCAATCGACCTTGTAAGTACTAATGACCTGGATCAGGTAACTGGATTGCAGATTTATCCAAACCCGAACAAAGGAAACTTTGCGGTTGTGATCGATGCAGTCCACGGCGATATCGAACTAGACCTGTACGATGCCAGAGGTGTGCATGTATCGAAAATAGATACAAGCACCGATGCATTGAAATACAATGTTGATGTTCGTGGTATTGCCGAAGGTGTATACTTCATCCGATTAAAAAACGGAACGTATACATCAACTCAACGTATGGTTATTACTCGATAAACTACGCATGTAGTCAAATCACTTAATAACTAAATCTTGTTCTAAGGGAGGGTCGGCAACGACCCTCTTTTTTTTGTTTAAATGCCTGCTACATGCTAACGTTGCAGGCGGTGAAATGGGAGAAGAAACATAGAGTAATTTTGGAGGTAGCCCTCCTTCTATTGTCTTTGATATTATTCATTATCA
>DIYD01000233.1 GCA_002428905.1 Bacteroidetes bacterium UBA6063
GTTTCCATTGAGATTTCTGGCTCAAAAATTGAGAATGCCAGAATAATAGAACTGAAAAAATAAGGTTAGTTTAGCTAGACAGTCACTTATGAAAAACATCGTATTTGTAATTACCGCGTTTCTGATTGCTTCCTGTGCCGGTGCACAAAAGATTAAACCCAAGGGAACAGCAAGCAAAAAAGCCTACATGCTCTTTGGTGAGGCACTCAAACAACACAGCTATTTGGAGTACGACAAGGCGCTTGAGCTTCTCGACAAAGCCCTGGCGAAGGACCCCAATTATATAGATGCGTTGGATTTAAAAGGGAATACGTTTGTGAGTTTGAAGCGATACGAAGACGCCAAAGACGCTTTCCAGCAAATTCTGGCGTTAAATCCTGAACACATATTTGCCTTAACTGATTTGAGTAAGATCCATTTCATGCTGCATGAATATGACGACTGCCTGCGCGTTTTGAATCAGCTTTTGCCCCTGGTTGGAGTTGGGGATAAGCGCGCGGAAGTTCAGCACGATATAGAACGTGCAAAGTTCGCAAAGCACGCATACAACAACCCTGTGCCATTTGAACCCGTTAATCTTGGCCCTTCCATCAATACGGATCACGAGGAGTACTTCCCAGGCCTGGACATCGAAGAGAAGACCTTATACTTTACCCGTAGAGATGGTTCTTTATTGATCTACGAGCAGAACGAAGACCTGTTTTACAGTGATTTAAAAGGATATCATGATGGTATGGTTTGGGGCGAATCGATCAATCTTGGGAATCCAGTAAATACTCCTGAGAATGAAGGTGCCTTCAGTGCCAGTCCGGATGGGAAATATTTGTACTTCACTTCGTGTTCACGTAAAGGTGGAATCGGGAGATGCGATATCTGGTATACCACGCGATCCGGAGATAAATGGACGGAACCGAAGAACATTGGCAAACCTGTAAATTCCCGTGAATGGGAAAGTCAACCCAGTATTTCTGCCGATGGTGTGACCTTGTTTTTTGCGAGTAATCGACCAGGAGGTTTCGGTGGCACCGACATCTGGTATAGCATTAAGACGGCAAACGGCTGGGGACAACCGCGAAATCTTGGTCCTGAAATCAATACTGCAGGTGATGAGCAATTCCCTTTTATTCACAACGATGGAAAAACGTTATACTTCACTTCCGAAGGTCTGCCCGGTATGGGGAAGTCGGATATATTTCTCACCCGACTCGTTAATGGTAAGTGGACAAAGCCAATGAATCTGGGTTATCCGATAAACACTCCAGAAAATGAGTGGAATTTTATGGTAAATCGCTCGGGTGACATGGCTTACTTTTCGAGCACGGGGTTAACACCCAATTATGGTGGTATGGACATTTACTCCATTGAGTTGTACAACGAGGCTCGACCAAATAGAACCAGTTATGTTCGAGGTACTGTATACGACGTCGAAACTGGTAAGAATATTCGTGCGGACATCGAATTATTTAACCTGGAATCAGGTGATAAGGTTACCCATACCTTCTCCGACGCCCAAAGTGGACTATTCCTTCTGAACCTTCCGTCTAACAGCGACTACGCGCTTGAGGCACGTGCAGATGGTTACCTGTTTCATTCGGAGAACTTTGCCTTAAGAGAATCCAGTTTGGACAAACCTTTTGAGCTTCGAATCGGGTTAAAACCAATCAAATCAAATGAGACCATGGTAATGCAGAATGTGCTTTTCGAAGTGGACAGATGGGATTTGAAGTCCGAGTCGTTCGTTGAGCTTGAGGTGTTGGTAAACTTCTTAAACAGAAACCCTGAACTCCGTATTGAAATTGGCGGACATACAGACAATACAGGGTCTGAAAGTCACAACAAAACGTTATCGAACAATCGTGCTCGTTCGGTATACGATTATCTCATCAGCAAAGGTATCGATGCCAATCGTCTGTCGTATAAGGGATATGGCAGCAGCAAGGCCATCGCTGATAATGACACACCCGAAGGACGAAAGTTAAATCGTCGTACGGAGATACGGATACTTTAATTAATGTGGGAATGTGTAAATGTGTAAATTAAACAATGGAGCGAATTAAACTACCCTGTCTCTAATTGCTATCGTTGGAATTGACAAATTGCTTAATTGAACTAACCTAGTCTATTTACTATTCCCTTCGTTTGAACCAGTGACCTTTCTCCATACCGGAACAAGGTATTTGCTTTTAACTAACCAAGCTACGCCAAAGAACATTAGGGCCAGGCTCTCCCCATAAAAGACGTGACAAGGGTCAATAATGCCCCATATTTCAAGGCCCATCGCTGTGTAGATTAAGCTAAGTATCATACCTAAACCGCATGTTTTGTAGACCCAATACCTAGCTCGGTTGCTCGTTTTTGCAAATCGCACGAATACTAAAATCGCATTTAACACAAAGAATAGAACTGCAGAGACCATATGAACAGTATGTACCCACGCAAACGCCCCTTCTCCATCATGTCCACCTGGTGTTTTATAATCGAGTTCACTGTATGTTTCCATCATTGTAGGAAAAAAAGCCACGCCAAGGGCAAATATTCCGGCAATTGTAGTAAGCCACTTATCACTAAGACCTTTGGGGTTCTTGTTTGGTTCGTGCCCCACATACGCAATTAAAAAAAGTCCAAAGGTTACAACAGCCCCTAAAAAGAGTACCATTTGTGGAGGGTGCAATGATTCTTGAGGTGAATAATAATATTTACTAATTGCCTGTTCAGGTGCCCCTGCATCCATTACAAATAGAACAATGGGCAAAAATATTCCAGTCACGCCTAGATACCTCTGAAGCCTTCTGGTGGTTTTTGATACATTTTCTTTCATAACTTTTTGGTTGAAACTAACGAAACCCAATCCTTTACTTGGCACCAAATCCCAAAAACAACGACATCTAGTTAGAAAGAAATACTGGTTTTACCGTTAAGTAGGTGCGCTTTCAACGCTGAATAGAACGAAAACTACTTTGGACTTCAGAACATCTAGAAATCTGACTGTCTTAAATTCTATCAGTCTAAGAACACCGACATCTCGCCGGCATCGTTTTTAGTAAAATTAATGTGTTCCTGGAGTGTGGTTGCAAGTGAGATTCCTACGAAATCGGCTTTGATCGGAAAATTGGCATGATCACGATTTGCGAGTACGGCCGTTTGAAGTTGTTTTGGGTTCCGTTCAAGGATTGGAAGTGTTGCATACATCAGCGTTTTACCACTGTTCAATACGTCGTCTACCAATACCACATTATTTTGAGCAATCTCTGCATCGCATTGAAATTCCACGCTATCGGCAATGGGATTGTTCTTATCTACCCAAACCTTTCCCAAACTAACGGGCATTGGTGCGATGTTTTTAAGTACATCAGCAATTAAATGTGCTACAACCGTACCTTTCTTTTCCACGCCAATCAGAATCAAGCGCTCCGCTTTATGGTTATTCTCCAGAATTTGCCACGCCATACGGGTGATTTTCTGTTGGATTTCTCCATGGGTCAGGATTAACGTGTTGCCATTTTTCATACTACGCAATCGATTTACTGGTACCAATCTCTTTAAGGAACTCCTGATGCAGGGTAAGTACCTGTCGAATCAATGAAAAATTCGTGGAATTCTTAATCACGTAGTCAGCATGTTTTAGCCTATCCCGGTCGCTTAATTGGTTGTCAATACGCTTTAGCACCTCTTCCCTCCGAATCCCATCACGTTTGGTAATACGCTCCAGTCTAATATCGATTGGGCAGGTTACAACAATGATCTTGTCTAACTCTTTGTAGCTTTTGGCTTCGATGAGTAAAGCTGCTTCTTTAACCGAATACGGATGACCTAAACTGGCTTGTTCTTCAACCCATTTTGCATAGTCCTGAAATACCGCCGGATGCACAATCTGATTAAGAATACGCAATTGTGGCGGATTATTGAATACAATCTTAGCCAGATAGGCACGATCCAATACATCATCCTTGGTATACACGTCCCATCCAAATGCAAGACGAAGTTTTTTCTTCAACTCGTCATCTTCCTGCATCAGCTGTTTCGCACGGTTGTCCGCATTGTAAACAGGTATGCCCAGGTGTTCAAAGATCGAGCAAACCGTAGTTTTCCCTGATCCTATTCCTCCGGTTACGCCTATTTTTAAATGCTCTGTCACGGATTACTTTTTCTTTTCCGTATTACCGTTTAATGCATTGGTGGCGTCCATAGATATGGAAGACTTTTCAATCTTTAGCTTTCCACCACCTTCTGTATCAATGATGAAAACCTGGTCTCTGATTTCTGAAATCTTTCCGTGAATTCCACCGTTGGTTACAATTTTATCGCCCTTTTTCACCTCCTCGCGAAACGCTTGTTGTTGCTTGTTCTTTTTCATCTGAGGGCGGATCATAAAGAAGTACATTACAACGAACATTAAACCGAAGATGACGATCATGTCCATGCCACCACCTTGTGCGCCTCCCTGGGCTTGAAGAATTATTAATTCCATAATTATTTACTCAATACTATTGGTTGTTCGGAATTACGACCGAACGGAATGTTAATACAGTTTCAGGCGGGTTCGTGTTTGCCGTTACCGTAACATTTTTGATTTGATTTCCAGGTTTACCATTGCTGTCGAACGTAACCACGATCTCACTAGACTCCCCGGGTTCCACTGGTTTACGATCGCATTTAGGTACAGTACAACCACAACTTGCTCTACACGTGCGAATCACAAGAGCCTCGTTTCCGACATTGGTAAACTTAAAACTGTGACGCACTTTTTCGCCTTCATTGATTTGCCCGAAATCCCAATCGGTATGTTCAAACTTAAATGTCGGTTCAGGGTTCTGTGCATCTGGGTTATTAGCCGTTATGTTGTTATCGGCTACCGTGGTGCTTGCGTTCGAAGACTCGTTATTGCATCCCAAAAATAAACCCGATGTCAAAAGCAGGCAAATACTTGCCAGTACTGTAATATTTTTCATAAGAAATGTTTTCAAAATCAGCTAAGCAAAATTATGGATTTTAGGACTTATCCTACCATGCCTCGCCCTTTTTTTACCAATCGATTTTCGGCCTTCAACTCTTTAACCAGTTTGTCCAATACTCCGTTAACAAACTTACTGCTTTGCGGGGTACTGTATTCTTTTGCTAATTCGAGGTATTCATTCAAACTTACCTTAACTGGAATATACGGGAAATGTACCAATTCGGTAAGCGCCATGGTCATGATAACCATGTCGGTTTTGGCTATACGATCTGCATCCCATTTAGCCGCTGAACGCCCAATCATCTCCTCAAAATCTTTACCACTCCGCACTGATTTTTCAAGCAAGGATTCAGCAAATTCCAAATCCGATTCTCCATTGCCATTCCGGGCTCGGTTTGCACTCTTATTCCGTAGCAACGACTTCATGTAACCATCCACGGCTTTCTTGATGGAGCTCTTTTCATCTTCCCACAGCATTTCGATTTCCTCCATTTCCTGATTGAACTCTTCCGACTCATTAATCAGGTAATTGTAAATATCGCGAATGGCCTGGATTCGTTCGTCCTCCGTTGGATTTTCATTGGTCATAAACCCATTGAGGCTCTTGGCTTGTCGCATTTTGTGATAAACCTTTCGCAACACATCCGGATGATCTTGCCAGCGGTGTTTTGGTTTTGCCAAGTACTTAGCCACCTCTTCATTCTGCACAATGCGCTCGTAAAGGCCATCGAAAGACATATTATCGAAAGCGCGCTGATCTTCTGCAGATGGCAGATACTTATTCTCTTTTGGATTGAGATTCGTCCGCATGTAGTGAATCAACTCTATGGGAAACAGAATCACAGTAAAGAAGTTGTGTTCGATACCGGTAATTGAATTCTCCAAATACGATTTGGCCTTATTAAGGCTGGGTGTTTCGTCCTGCAAATAAGCATACAAGACCTGAAACACTTTGATTCTAATCAGTCGTCTGTTGAGCATGAATTTTAAAGGCCTGCAAAGATATACGATTCGGCATATGCCTACACATTGCCCGAAAATAAAAAGTCGATTTCTTTTGACTGGATATTAAACCGCTCGCCAAGGGAGTGATTTGTTAGGTTGCCTTTGTATACATAAACACCCTTGCGCAATCCATTATCCGCCCATAAATAGTTGTAAAATCCACCTTCTTTACCAATTTCGATCATCAGTGGCGACAGAATATTACTGAGTGCATAACTCGCTGTTCGACTAACGCGAGATGCAATGTTTGGCACACAGTAGTGCAACACTTCGTGCTTGATAAAAATCGGATTTTCGTGATTCGTTATTTCACTGGTCTCGAAACATCCACCCTGATCAATGGCAACATCTACAATCAATGAATGTGGTTTCATTTTTTGCACCATGTCTTCCGAAACAACCACCGGACTTCGGCCATTCTGACTGCGCAACGCACCGATGGCTACATCACAATTTGCCAGTGCTTTTTGCAAGATATGAGGTAAGATGGTTGACGAGGCTAACCTTCTGCCAATATTGGTTTCCAGACGTCTTAGTCGGTGAAGTGAGTTGTCAAAAACCGTCACGTGAGCACCAAGTCCCAGTGCTGCTCGTACCGCATACTCCCCTACCGAGCCAGCTCCAATGACTACAATATCGGTTGGAGGAATACCAGGTATACCACCAAGTAATTCGCCTTTACCGTTTTTCGAGTTGTTCAAATATTCTGCAGCAATTAATACCGAAGCTCTTCCCGCAA
>DIYD01000325.1 GCA_002428905.1 Bacteroidetes bacterium UBA6063
ACAGGTTCAAAACCATAGGTGTTCTGTTCCAGGCTCTCATAAAACAAATCTACTTTCTCAAGCCATATTTTTGGCCGCGTGGTATTGGACTGAACCATGTTTGGATTATATGAGGTAAGCCCATTGATGGTACCAAACCACATATTTCCCTGGGCATCACAATGCGATGCATTTTGACAGGTTTCAATGCCCTGAAACCCTTCTGAAGAACCGTAAAACTCAACTTCAATTACATCGCCGGTTTCATTTACAGTAAGCTTTTCTAGCCCTCGTTCATGACCAACATACATTCTGTTTTGCTGGTCAAATTCAAGCAGGTACAGATTGCTTGACTTTAAATCGGCGGTTACCTGTTCTATAGATTTGGTCTTGACATCGTAGCGCATCAAACCATCTGACGTAGCCATCCAAACAAAATTATCCTCTCGCCTGAGTGCACGAATGCTCTGGTAGTTCAACCCTGCTTCATCCAATAACATGGTCACCTTTCCCGATCGAATAACGCCAAGGCCTTTGCTTTCTGTACCAAACCAAACTTCATTTTTTCGATAAGCGTCCAGCGCCGTAATTCTATTGGAAGGTAATTGGGTCAGATAACGATAATTCTTGATCTTGAATGCGCCTTTCACTGGAATAACTTCACTCATTCCTCCGTCTAATGTAGCCACCCAAACCCTGCCGTCTGGCGTGCATTCAATATCCTTGATATAGTTACCACACAGCCCATCAAATGTGGTGATCCACTGGAACGTGTCATTTTTATAGTAGGTTAATCCACCTCCTTCACTTCCCAGCCATATTGTACTGTCTCTTGTTTGACAAATTGCCTTAACCTTGACGTTCGCATAACCTGAATCGCGGCCATAAACAACCACATTGTTCGAGTCGATGATGGTGATTCCCTTTTTTCCCGTTCCTGCTATAATGGCCCCCTCATAGGTTTCAAACACCGAATACACATAGTTATCTCCAAGACCCTCCTTTTCCGTAAGGTGTTGAAAGTACTGCCCGGCAAACAAGTTCAACCCTCCTCCGGATGTTCCAAGCCATACGTTCCCCCAATGATCTTTTTCAATGCTGCGTACATGGTTATTAGTCAGGCCGTTTTTGAGTGCATAATGGCTTAGCTTCTTCCGTTCAAGATCATATCCAAACGCACCAAATGCTTGCGTTGCAATCCAAAGTTGATTGTCTACAATTTCGATATCATATGCAATTACAGTGCTTGGCAATGGGATACCCGATTTTGCA
Organism: Bacteroidetes bacterium UBA6063; assembly: GCA_002428905.1. GTDB lineage: Bacteria > Bacteroidota > Bacteroidia > NS11-12g > UBA9320 > UBA987. The sequence goes on from DIYD01000325.1 coordinate 1,252, forward strand.
AAGCTTGTACCGTTAAAGTATGCAATGCCCTTGCCATAGGTTCCAACCCATATTCCTGCACTATCTGATTCCAGGCTTTGTACATAATTATCAGGCAAACCATCTCTTTTTTGATATCGTTTCTTCTCCTTCCATGTGAGCGTTTCCAGTACATACAAACCTCTATTGGTTCCAACATAAACCTCGTTTCCTTTTTGTTCGAGTGCGGTAACATAAAAGATTTCTGTTTCTGAATTTGACAACACCTGACGAAATGCCTGGCCATCGAATTGATACAGTCCATTGGAGGAGCCGATAAGGAGAAACGTATCTACCTGAAGCATGCAAAACACTTTGGCATCACCTTCTTCACGTAAATGGTAATTGGAAAACTCCATACCATTAAATCGGCTGAGGCCAGTGCGTGTTCCAACCCAAATATCACCTGCGTTGTCTTCGAAAAGACAGTTAACAAAGTTGTTGATCAGCCCTTGTCGCGTATTGAACACCTTGAAGGTTTGACCATCAAATCTTGCGATTCCTCCTCCACGTGTTCCAACCCACAAGAAGCCACGACTGTCTTGCAAAACATCGAATACTTGAGATTGAGGCAGCCCTTCTTCGAGGCCAAAACTCTTAAAGTTCGTTTGTTGGCCATACGCAAGCTGGACAAGTCCAATACATAACAAAACCAAATAATTTCTCAGGCAGAACATTTAATCAAAAATAAGCCGCTGATGGTAGCTGACCAAAAGCGGATAATAGTTTGATTCAAAGTTTGATTTATGGTGGTTGCATCTTTGAAACTGAGATAAATGTTTCAATTATGATCGCACTGAAACGCATACCACGAATGAAGAAATGGCTCAAGCGACTGAGCTATGTGCTCCTGGCCTATTTTGTTTTTTGCTTACCGAATAATTTATTTCATGAACCGTATTCAACCGTAATCGAAGATACGCACGGACAAGTGCTGATGGCCCATATTGCTTCGGACGGTCAATGGCGATTCCCGCCGTCTGACTATGTGCCGGAAAAGTTCGAGAAGGCGTTAATCACCTTTGAAGATCGACGTTTTTATGAACACCACGGGGTTAGCCTGCTTGCCATAGGGCGCGCTATGGTGCAAAACATTCGCTCCAAACGCGTAGTGAGCGGTGGGAGTACCTTAAGCATGCAAGTGATTCGAATGAGCAGAGGAAGAAAGGGTAGAAAACTCAAAGACAAGTTACAGGAGATGATCATGGCTCTTCGACTGGAAACTCAATATTCAAAACCTGAAATACTGAACCTTCACGCTTCCCATGCCCCTTTCGGCGGAAATGTGGTTGGACTCGAAGCGGCAAGCTGGCGCTACTTTGGACATCAGGCAGACCAACTCTCATGGGCGGAATCCGCTACGCTGGCTGTTCTACCGAATGCGCCATCGTTAATGCACCTGGGTAAAAACCGAAGGGCGTTGTTAGCAAAACGCAACCGGTTGTTGCACAGATTACACAAACAAGGACATATCAGCGACATGGAACTGAAAACGGCTTTGAACGAACCACTGCCGGCAAAACCCAAACCACTACCTCAACTGACCCCCCACTATATGGCCTTTCTTACGAATCATATTGGTTTGGGCAAACGGATCGAAACCAACATCTCAGGTGAACTGCAAGCCGGCGTGAATAAAGTAGTACAACGCCACTTTGAATCTTACCGTCATCAGGGGAAGGCCAATATGGCTGTTATTGTTCTCGATGTTCATACCGAAAACATCCTGGCCTACGTAGGAAACACCAACTGTTCTGAAGCCGACAAAAAACACGTGGACATTGTTCAGGCTCCAAGAAGCACGGGCAGCATCCTTAAACCGTTTCTATTTGCCAAGGCAATGGAAACGGGACTAATCACACCAGACAAAATAGTACCGGATTACCCGACACGCATTAACGGTTACGCTCCGCAGAATTACGAAGAATCGTATGACGGAATGGTGCCCGCCTCAGAAGCTCTGGCCCGTAGTCTAAACATACCTGCTGTACGACTCTTAAGTGAATACGGAGTGACGCGTTTCAAAGACAATTTGGAAGAACTTGGTCTAACGACGTTATTTCGCCCGGCTGAGAACTACGGACTATCCTTGATTCTTGGTGGTGCAGAAGCCAGTTTGTTCGATCTTGCTCATGCCTATGCCCGCCTTTCTCAATCGGCGCAACACAGAGAACCGATGTATGGACTAAGCCCGTCGGTGTCGTATGAAATTCTGGAGGCAATGTCCGCGGTAAACCGCCCGACCATTGAACAATATTGGAATCGATTTGAGAACAAGCAAAAGATCGCCTGGAAAACGGGCACCAGCTTTGGAGCTCGGGATGCCTGGGCGATTGGTGTAACAAAGAACCACGTGGTTGCGGTTTGGGTTGGCAATGCCACAGGAGAAGGTGTAACCGGAATGACCGGCAGTAACTCCGCTGCACCTGTATTATTTGATGTATTTCAACGATTACCAAGATCGTCCTGGTTTACAATACCCACACGCGACATGAAGTATGTAAAGCTATGCAAACACAGTGGGCAACGGGTAGGACAGCACTGTAATGACGTTCGTGAAACCTGGATTCCAAAGCCGTGTTTACGTTCACAATCCTGCCAGTTTCACCAGTCCATTGCCGTTTCGAAAACTACGGGAAAACGTGTTTTTGCAGGTTGTGAATTACCATCAAACATTATTACCAAATCTTACTTCGTGCTTCCTCCGGCGGCAGAACATTATTACAAAAACAACCATCCGAATTTTACGACCTTACCGGATTTTAAAGAAGGTTGCACGAGCAACGCCACAGGACTGGATATCATTTATCCCATGGCCAGAAGCGCTATAAAAATTCCGGTGCTGCTGAGCGGAAAAACAGCTGGTGTAATTTTCGAGGCAGTCCATCGTCAACCCGACATGGAGCTATTCTGGTATATTGATGGAAAGTTTATTGCCACAACAACGGAAAACCATCAGCTACAAGTGATCCCCGTTAAAGGCAAACACCACTTGACGGTAACCGACAAACACGGTCAGAAGAGGACGCGTGTATTTACGGTGATTTGATTCGTATAAATCTGCAAATGTGTATCTTGCAATCAGATACAATGAGCATATTTAAGTACTTCAGCGCGTATATTTTTATTGGTCTGGGATACCTCTCTCTGACCTCTACGGGCATAAAATCGTTTAGTCTTACCTTATTTTCATTTGGCCTGATTCCCATAGTAGAACTGGTAAGTAAGGAAAACAAAAGTAGCAACACGGTTCGCAACGAATTGGCTTATGATCTAATCCTGTATAGTCTGGTACCGTTGTATTTGGGTTTACTATTCTTGTTCCTGAACTCGATTGATTCTAACCTCGATACCACAACTTTAATTGGTAGAATCTCGGCTATGGGGTTATTGATTGGGATATTTGGTATTAATCTGGCGCATGAACTTGGGCATCGGGTTTCAAAGACCGACCAAAGGCTTGCTCAACTGCTTTTGTGGAGCAGTCAGTACATGCATTTCTTTATAGAACATAACCGTGGGCACCACAAGCGTGTTGGCACACCAGAAGATCCGGCCACTGCACGCAAGGGTGAACCTCTTTATTTGTACTGGTTCAGAACCGTATTTGGCTCGTATGCTTCAGCCTGGAATTTGGAAAAAGATCGACTTCGACGTAAGGACATCGCTGTATGGAGTTTTCAGAACGACATGCTCAAATACGGGATACTGCAGGTCGGTTTACTCAGCGCGATATTCCTGGCTTTTGGCAGCACTGTGTTCCTGTATTATGTCATTTCCAGCATAGTAGGTATACTTTTACTTGAAACGATCAACTACATCGAACATTACGGATTGGCACGTAAGAAGGTTAGTGCTTCCGCTTATGAACGTGTTCAGGAAGTACATTCGTGGAACTCCGATCATGTACTGGGCAGGGCGTTACTTTTTGAACTCACACGCCATTCGCATCATCATGCCAATTCATCGATCAAATATCCAAAGTTAGAAAGCAAGGAAAAGGCTTCGCAACTTCCTACGGGTTACCCTGGAATGATGTTGCTAAGTTTGGTTCCTCCACTATGGTTTAGGGTAATGGATAAGCGACTACCTTCTTTTACGGAAAATTCCTAATTTCCGTATCGGTCAAATTTTATGTCAAAACTTCTCAAGCCAGTTAATCATATGCTATACAATGGAACGGTAAGACCGTAGTTTACTCGATCGTTCAGATATCTGAACCGGGTTTAAACGTATTTAGGGCCACCTTGTTGAATGGCTGCTCAAATACAGATTCGCTGTACATAGTGGAGCTCCCATTAACCAACAAAAGCCCCGCGCTTTCGCACGAGACTTCAGTTTGGTTTGTTTTTGTGAACAGACGTATAGTTAATAGTTATTTTGGTTGGTTAGTTAGGGGTTCGTTTGGTTTATGATGCCCGCTCTAATACCTCTTGATTTCGGCGCATTTGACCTGGTGCAAACTTGCTCGAAACCGGAGGCAATGCAACTACTAAGTCGGCAAATACCACAATCGATAGTGCGTTCTTAGGGTTGGCCTCCAAATCAATATTGCTCACATATACATTTAAGGAAATTCCCGAATCCAGTAGGTTGGCAATCACTACGTTCTCATAGGTAGCCAAATATCCAATCTTCACACCCTTCCAGAATACAGCAACAGCAAAAGGGTCGTAAACATTGTCAAAATCTCGGGCCATCGTGAGTTTATCGCCAACTCTGATCTGTTCTTTCAGGTCAACAAAGCCATAGAACATAATACTGGTCAAAAAGCCATTGTATACACGTACGGGTTCATGTTTCACACGTGCCAGGCCAGTGGGTAATACCACACCAGAAGCACCTAAACCCAGTTTGTTTAATAAATCTGATCGTTTCATTGTACTATTTTTAAAAGTTAAACCTTAGCCTAAAAGCTCCTGGATATCTTCTTTCAGACAGCTTCTCCAGAATGGACGAATGCAGTTTCTCCAGAATTTTTTACTTGCAATTGAAAGCTCTTTCAACTCGTTTTTAAGTTCGAGTAAGATGAATGCACTTACCTTTGGGTGAATGAAAAATGGTTTCATATTCCACCAGCCCGGGTAATTATCTTTGATGTACTTCCATGTGTCTGCCCAGGAGTTAAACACGGGAAATGACAATTCTAAATAGTCGTATACTTCTTCAGACGTGTCTAACATGTATACGTACTCTCCATTGGCATCACGATGTCGGTTAACAGCGATTGAATACTCTGATGAACCTGCTTCAAAAAAACGTTGCTTATAAATTCTGTCTTGCATAATTCCTTAATTTTGATTCAAACAAACGACACCAAAATGCAGCCTATTTGCATTTTGAAAATTTTTTAAAAAAAATCGAAAAAAATGCCTGCAAATAAGGAAGCACTGGTACGTTACCGCGCTATAAACCGCTGCCTCATTGAACGGAGGCGGTCTTCACAGGAAGATCTTATTGATGCGTGCACCGAAGCCATTGGTGCTCACGTATCCTGGCGTACCATAGCAGGAGACATTAAAGCCATGCGTACGGATGAACAGCTGGGCTATCTTGCACCCATTAAAAACGCGCGGGGCGAGGGATACTATTACGCAGATAAAAACTATTCTATAGACAGTATCCCGCTTCAAAAAGAAGAGCTCATGGCGATTTCTTTCGCCGCTAAATTACTGAAGCAATACAGTCAGGTAGATTTGTTTTCCACGTTTTCAGGCGCTGTAGAAAAACTAAGCGACAAGGTGGACATCCATATCAAAGAGAACAATACAACCGAACTTGGCAATGTTATTGGTTTTGAAAAAAGCGTCACCGATGGCGGTAGCAACTACATCAATGAATTTCTTCAACACATTCGGCAACAAACCGTGGTTGAGATCGAATACCACTCGTTCAGTTCCAACTCAATAAAATCGCACATTCTACACCCTTATTTTCTAAAAGAGTACCGCAATCGGTGGTATGTGGTGGGTTATCATGAAGAGCGCAAGCGCACCATAACTCTGGCTCTTGAACGCATCATAACGATGCAACCGAGATACGATCATAGTTATAAACCCAGCACTATTAACATTAACTCGTACTATGCACATGCTGTAGGTGTAAGTGTTCTGGATCAAGACCCAGTACTTATTCGGTTTGAGTTATCAGAACAAGAATACCGTTACATTGAATCGCAGCCCATACATCCGAGTCAACATGCCGAAGAAGTGAGGAATGGAATGGTCGTTGTTTCGCTTAAGGCCATACTAAACTATGAGCTCCAATCGACTTTACTTGCTATGGGGCCTCAAATCAAAGTTTTGGAGCCAGCGGCTCTTCAGAATTTCTTGCGTAGACAAGCTGAGGATATCTTAAAACACTACGGCTCTGGCGATTTGTAAAAAAGCCTTTATTTTCGGTTTTTATTTCAGGGCAACTTATCTGACGGAATGAACTCGAAACTCTTTCTTCCAATCTTCTTGTTTATCGTATTGCTATTGGGCGGTTCTTATTACTACGTCTGCAAGATCAAACAGGCATGCCCATTTGAACAAGAAACCCCAAAGACCAAAACGGCCATTGAAGATTCCCTTGACTTAGTGCCTCTTGCTTTTGCCTTTGACTCAGAAGAGCCCGTCATGGGTGGCAAGTTTCAGGATATGCGGGAAGATCTCATTGCTAAGCTAGGTGATGATGATACCTTAATGCTCACCGGATTATATTACCCAAATGAGGAAAATGGAGAAGAACTGGCGGCCAGTCGAGCGCAAAATGTTCGTTTTCTGCTATCCGACTACTTCGACTCAACACAAATAATGACACGTGTGGATTACGATGATATACACGCTTTTGAAGATGGGCAACTATTACCCGGTGTTTCGTATTCCGTAAACCCGTTTTTGCCTGATCTCCCTACCGACAGTACAACGGATACAATGTCGAACGACAACTTACTCGAGGATTCAGGACAAGACGTTCAGGATACACCAAAACAACAGTCTAACCAGGAACCTATGGTCGAACATATCAACGGGCAGGTAGTCATACATTTCCCCGCAGGTTCTGTCCGTAAGTTGATCACGCCTGAGGTTGAAACCTATCTCGATGCGCTGGTTGCTGAACTTCTAGCTGCAAATTCGTATAAGGTGTATGTAGAAGGCCATTCAGACAACCTGGGTGATGAATCAACCAACTACCAACTTGGGCGAAAGCGTGCCTGGGCTGTTAAAAAAATGCTTTGGGATAAGGGTCTCGAACCCATAAACATCATCACGTCGTCGAAAGGAGAACTTGAACCATTAAGAAGCAATGATACCGAAGAGGGAAGAGCCTATAATCGTAGGGTAGAGTTAACAATAGAAAAGCAATAAACACAGGAACAATGATATTTGTACAAATCTTCAGTCAGTCTGTAACTCAGGGCCCTGCAAGCCCAGACCCGATCTATTATCTGTTGGAAATTGTAATAATGCTTGTTCTTGCATTCTTACTGGGTTTGTGGATTGGAAGAATCTTAGCAAGGCGGTACAAAAACGAAGTGGAGAACTTAAAAGCTGAGGTCAATATTCTAAAAGCGGAAGCCCTTGGCGTAGAAGATAAATCGCTGGAAATTAAAACACTAAATGAAAAAATCACCCTGCTCGAGCAGAAGAACAACCAATTGCGCACTGCTCAACGTGAAAGCTCGCAGGTCTCTCAAAACACAACCGCTTTAGAAACAAAAATTCAATCGCAGGAATTGTTGATTAGTCGACTTCAAAAGGAAATCGAAGAACTTAAAGAAGACCGGGCAAACTTTGTTGCAGCTGCTCCTATTGCAAAGGTCGTTGAGCCTAAAAAAGAAGAACCTAAACAAGAAACGCCTCAACCCATTAAAAAAGCCAAACCACCTAAATCCAAACGCATTCTGGCCCCGGGCGAAGATGACCTCACTAAAATTGAAGGCATCGGTCCTAAAATTGAGCAATTGCTTAATGCCGATGGAATCCGTTCCTACAGAGACATGGTTGATGGTGGTGTTGACAAAATTCAGGCTGTACTGGATAAAGCAGGACCGCTCTACAAGGTTCATAACCCGATGACGTGGACCAATCAGGCAGAACTTGCCGCCGAAGGTAAATGGGATGAATTGTACCAAATGCAGTCACAACTGAAAGGCGGAAAGAAAAGATAACCTGCTCTTTTGACCTGAAACTGAATAGCTTATTGCTGTCTGGCCTTGTTTGAGACTCGAAATATCCTCAATTTTGAGGTTTTAATCTCAGGTACATGGCAAGATTATACACATTATCCATCGCTCTTCTCTTAGCTTTAACCAGTGTTGCACAAGATACAACATGGGTGAACACGTTAAATTTTAGTGACATTGTTAAACGTAGAGGAACTTATCAGTTCCCAACGGGTAAGACCTACCGCAAAATTAACATGCACTACACCCT
>DIYD01000332.1 GCA_002428905.1 Bacteroidetes bacterium UBA6063
ATAACCACCAATAAGTATTCCATCTTGCCAGCGCGCTTCTCGTTGAGACGACCTTCCTTCTTGTATCCGCTTGCCGGTTACGCCCTGGTATTGTCCAACCAGATACGCCTCCAAATTGAAGTTCTCTTCGTTCGCCTGGTGTATATCGGTACCTAAAATACCGCATTGTATCAGAATCGATTCATTTAAGCGATCGGATTTCCATTGTAAATAGGATTGTATCTGATGCCAGGTAGCGCCAACAATGGGATAATACGCAAAGGCAGGATGCTCCATGTGGTAAACCAGGCTTGGATCATTGAATTGATTTACCTCCGTTCCTTTATTGAACTTAATCTGAGCCTCCTGGTACACTTCAGGAAGATCGACATATACCCGTTGTAACCAATGTAAATAAGCGACATAATTGATGTTCGGTTCTTCCGACACACCGATATAAAACGATGGGATTTTGCCCTGTCCTGGAACAAAGACCATATCGGAAGGAATCGTTTGACCTACAAGGTCTTTATGATCGTAGTAGTTGACAACCGGCTTGTAACAAGCACTTAATAAGGCAATCAATAGAATTATGAACTTGGTTTTGGTTTGCATAAGGAAACATTGGAAGTTATAACTTATTGACGAAAAAATACACAAAAAGGTTAGTGCTGCATGATCTGGTTTACCGCATTGAGCACTTCCTGTACGGTGATATCTGTAACTTGTGCAGGTTGCTTATCCAGATGATGCAGTACATGCTGGTTCGCATGTAAAGGATAAAACACATCTTTTACGCCGGGTCCGAATAAAGCCACTAATGGCGTTTTATTAATAACCGCAAAGTGCATTGGACCGCTCTCGTTGCCAATAAAAAACCGTGCTTTTCGTGTAAGTTCAGACAATTCGAGGAGCGATGTTCTCCCAGCTATGTTGTGTGCAAAAGGGAGTTTAGCCGTGATTGGCTCATTAATGGCATCTTCATTTGGCCCTCCAACAAATAAAATGTGTAATCCGTAGTTCTCATGAATTTCAGAAGCCAGGTCACGAAAGCGATCCTGAGGCCACCGTCTTAATTCATCCCGTGCACCGGTGTGCATCACTACAAAATCTGTAATACCCATTTCGCTGAGTAGCGCATCAATCGCTTCTTTGTCTTCTTCTGACGGCCTCAATCGGGGCTCTGGCCACGGATATGCCAAATCAAATAGCGGAAGAATTGTCTGTTTGTTGGTTGTGGTTTCGTGCACCTGCCCACCATTTAGTTTGTAGTAGAACCGGGTGCTGCCTCGTTCGAGGTAATAAGTCGATTTACCCGTTAACGGCCACAATAAGGATTTCCAGTTGCCCCGAAAGTCAATCTGAATATCGAATCTACCCTGAATGTTATTTACGTTGTTAATGGCCTGAATTTGAGGGAATTGTTTGACCAGAATATTGTTCATGGGTTTACACCAAAGTACAATTTCTGCATCCGGATATCGATTACATAAGGCTTCAAAACAATGCAAGTTGTAGATGACATCGCCTATTTCGTCCAGCTTCACCAGTAGAATACGTTTTGCCGCACGTGGTGCTTCCTTGCCAGTGTTTACCAGACTCGAAAGAAGAGATGTACAGAAATAAAGAAGCTTTTCCAACCTTTATTGAGCTATAATGGGATATAAGATGGGTTTACTTGGGCTTGCATCCGATTCGAACGGAGCAATTTGAAGGTTGAGGATGTATTCGCCGTCTTTGACTTCATTGGGTATATATGCGAGCTCTGTAATGGTTGCATTAAGTCGTGGTGCATCCGGATACGACCAAAACGCCCGGTGCGCCAACAACGCCCCACCGTCTTCTTCCTTGTCAACCGATGGAAGATCTAACACGATGTGGGCAATACCTTTCTCTGCGAGCAATCCTGTAAGCGCAGGGTCCAAATACGTTGGATTTGTACCCGAATACATATGCGTGAGCTTTTCATCACTATTTGGTTCTGTGCGGAGCACCAACGCATCAAACGTTTCAAAATTCAACTGCTCAATGGCTGTATGTGGTATCCAGTAATCACCGTTGTCGCGTTTCTCCGGTTTAACGGTGATCACCAGCGCATGATGATAAAACGACTTAAGGCATGTGTTAATGGTGTGATGTTCTTTGCTTATGTGGCCAACGCATTCTGTATGCGTGCCATTGCCGTGTGCGTTGAAGGTTATATCCTCACAGTTACACGCACCTCCCTGTTCAACGGAACCAACAAATCCTCCAGCTCGAAAGGGTTCGAATTTAGGATGATTCAGGAAGTATGCGTTTACATTGTTATCACCGTTGCGAATGGGTGTCGACAGGTCGAAAAAACGTGAACTGTCGAATGCAAAGGTCTTGTTATTTGATTGAAAGGTGAATATCATGAGAATGCTTAAGGCTTCAAAGGTATTTTTCTTGCTAGGATTTCGCAATAAACCATTGGTTTTGAGTACGTAATTTTAAAAATAATCGTTCTTTGCATAGCTCATGAGCCTGAACAAGTATCAAATTAAGTCGGTGATAAAGCTGTTGTTATTGGTGGTGGCCCTGCTGATTGTAGCACTATCACTTTTATACACCGATAACCTGGCGAAGAAGCTCAAAGAAGAAGAGCGAATTAAAGTTGCCTCGTGGGCTGAAGCAACACGCTTGATCGCCACCATGGCCGATGATGAGGAGTATGATGTCACCTATGCACTGTCTGTAGTAAAGGCTAACAGCACTATACCGGTGATCGTGACATTGGAAGATGGCATGGTTATCGCACATCGAAACATCGATTCGGTGCGGTCAGAAGATCCGGATTATATCAAACAGACGATTCGCGAGATGGAAGAGGCGAACGAACCCATTGTTGCGGGGATTTACGAGGATCAAAACATCATTATTTATTATCAGAACTCGATTCTGTTTACGAAGCTGAAGTTATACCCGTATGTTCAACTCATTATCATTGCGGTTTTCCTGTTGGTGAGTTATTATACC
>DIYD01000235.1:0-4052 GCA_002428905.1 Bacteroidetes bacterium UBA6063
CTCTTCCCAGGATGGTATATCTCCCATCTAAAAACGGTGTGGCATTGTGCGTTATAAACCATTGAACTCCTTCGGTGTCTTTTCCTGCTGAAGCTAGCCCAAATGTACCCGTCGAATACGTTTGATAATTCGAAAATTCACTACGCTGTGTCCAGTCCAACGAGCCCCAACCATCACCGCGTGGACAGCCTGCCTGCACAACGAAATTCTCTACAACACGGTGAAAGTATTTGCCATTGTAAAAACTGTCTTGCACCAACTTAAGAAAATTACTTACTGAAGCCGGAGCGTCATTCACAAACAAATTCAGCACTACATCTCCTTTGGTGGTTTGTATCAATACCTGCTGGTCTTCAGGGATTGTCATCACATGATTCCAGTCAATATAACGATCTGATTTTACTTCAGGTGCGGTGTAGTCTTCACCCGTGATACTTGCAATAGCCTTTTCGAAATCAATATAGGTTTCCATTTGTTTAGGCATTGCCAACGAGTCTTTATACAAGCGTAACAGGTCGAGATAACTCGAATCGGCATGCTTGAACATTTCATAACACGCATGACTTTGTAAAGCCATATCTCTACTTTGAATGCAGGCTTTTACAAAGGATTGATACGAATCCTGATCACGATCCACATTTTTTACCGATGCAAAATACGCTTCAGCCGCTGCAGTGCGCACCACCTGATAACGAGATTGAAAGGCTTCCTTTTTCACGTAACTCAATTGTTCATCTCCTTCAAACTCTGTTTTGAGCATCAATTTCGCCAATTGGTATGGCTTTTCTTCCATCGCCATTTTGGATTGTTGGAATACATCAAATGTGATTTTTTCCTTATTCTCTCGTCCGGTAACTGCCGATTTCAACAATCGTCCGAGCTCACCATCCGAATAACGTTCCGTCAAGGTCCTTACTTCGGCCAAGTGAGGTTCGATGTACTTGCGTGGAACACGCGACAACAAAGCTGCCGCATAATAGCGCGTTTCTTCGGATGAAGTAGGTGTCAAATACGAAATCGCATTTTCGACATACTGATCACCAACCTGACGTTTCCAAAGCGATTGAAACATTGCTTTTACATGTCCTTGTCTCAACGCCGTAATTCCTGTCCGGAAATTATTGAGGTAACCAACCACTTGCTGATTCGCAGATTTGCCTAAAGCTACGATTATCGTCTTACGCACCTCGGGCTCGATCTCATTTTCCCAGGCCATAAAAAGAATGCCTACATTGGCTGTATCTCTTAGCTGTCCGATGGAGTACGCCGCTGCCTTTCGTACTGATTTATCCAAATCAGTGAACAAATTCACCTTGAGGAACCGTACTGCATTTGTATCCTGTATTGATGCGAACGCCAATGCAGCCGCTTCTCTATGCGGAGCCTTTTTCGCCTTCAAAAATGGGATTAGTCGCCGTGTATCTTGTTTGTCTTGCAAATCATAAATCTTCTGCAATTGCGCATCCGAAAACCGATTTACATATTCTGGCCCAGCTTGCTGACAACCGATCAAGATCAAACACCAGAGTACAATATGAAGTTTATGCATAAATGCTAATGGAAAATAAGTACGGCAAGGATAATAATAATTATGCCTAAAGGTAGCGTGATTTTGCCTAGATTCTCAATCTTTTGGATTCCAGGACCGCCATTATCGCGTTTTACTTTTTTTCCGTAACTCGACATCATACCGATTAGGCCTCCCAACACAACATACAAAACCAATTTGGTCATTAACAGAGGTGTGGACGTTAGAACTTCCCAATACGGTGTCATCAAATAACCTCCTGAAACCAACAATAAGAACAAACCAATCTGTCCCATTTTACTAATCGGTAGAGTCTTAATGAACAAGTCTCTGGCCTCGTCCTGACTCATGCCTTTTGATGACAACCCAAGAAATAAAAAAGCAAATCCTGTTCCTACTCCAAGGGTTAAACCAATGAAGTGGATGATTAACATAGCTTCTCTCATAACCGCTTTATTTTTTGTAAAGATACAGCAAGCAATTGAAGTAAAAGTGTCGAACCAATACCACTAAAGACTGCAATTATTGTAAATTGCAGACGGGTGCGGTAAGGTGGAAGCAATTCTCCTGAACCATGAGACCTAAAATGAACAAACTATTTCCCATTACCGCTATGAAAACATATCTCTCAGATTCTAGATGCTTAACGCTTGTCTTTTCTGTCATTGCAATCTGCTTTTGGAAATCGGGATATACACAGAATTGGCAGTTGTTCCCACTTGACAGCACATGGATGTATGAAAACCCTACGCAAAACTACAGGAACCCCGGCAAGTCACAGAACTGGGTTACCGGAATTGATTTCAAAGATTTTGAAACTCAGAACGATACAACTGTAATTACCCTAAAGAATTACCCAAGACTGGACACACTTCCTGACAGCATTATCTACCAGAGGAATCCGGGCTTTTTCTTTGAGGGTTATGTAATTCTACCTAATTCCAATTTTGGACATAAAGTCATTGTCAATCCTACAGTTACTACACTCGTTTTTTTGAACGGGAAACAGCAACAAAGTGACTCACTAGTATTCCAGAACACGCCCAAAAGACAACACCCATGGAAGGTCATGGAAAATAACACCTTGCGTATGGACGGTGAGTTGATGGATGTCTATCACGAGATGGGTGATTCTTTGCGAACAATTGAGTTAAGAATCATCAACAAGGTCACTGCGGATACAGTTTATCGAGAAATGATCGTTTCAAAGCGTTTAGGTATTCGAAAAACACCGGTTTTCTATGACATCCTTAATTTCTATTCAGGGCTCGAACGTTTAAAAGAGGTGAATATACGATCGATACCTGCTACTTTAGCGGATAGTTTTCTGGTTAAAAAAGCGGGTACTCAACTTCATTCGAGCACCTACCACTTTGTGTTTAATGGCGTTGAAGGCAGTGATGAAATCACAGAGTTTATCGGTTACTCCCAGAATCAAGAAATCTATAAATACAATGCCAGTCATTTTTTTCGAAATCTGGAAACCGACGACAGACGTACGATTAAGGATTCCATCTATTACACACCAATCGTCAAACATTATAACTACCGTAAACCAGGCTATTTACCTGTTGACTCGTTAGAAAGGTCCTATTATTTACAAGGCTTGCCTCGACTTACATCGGGTTATTTTCTATGCAACAAATATGTTTCAACAGACTGGCGCTATACACTTTCTCATTACCACATATTCGGGGATACCATTTACATATCTGCTTCACTGGCAGACCAAAATGAACACTACTGGGAAACAATGGAAGGCGTTGGTGAAATATATCGAACACACAATGAGCGTAGATTAATTGACATGGCCTATGTTCATATACCGGATGATTGCACTAAAGGTCAAAGGCTTTGGAGACTAACAAACATTGATGAGATTGAAACGGCTAGCGTTACGCTTTATCCGAACCCAGGTGATGGAAACATAACGGTTGAAACACAAAGTGATGTGCCGTACGAGATAAGTCTATTTGACTTAGTTGGACAACAGGTTGGCAACGCTATAGTCTTCAGGAGATCGACATCGTTAGAGCTCCAAACTGGCATATACATCGCCTATATTAAAGACTTGTCCACCGGAAATCATGTTACGAAGAAAATCGTTGTCCGGTAATTAAACGTCTTGTTAAAATGTTATTCGGTACAATCCAATAGGGAGAATTCCTGTTTGGTTCGTTGTTACATACGCATTCGTTTCTACGTCATAATTGCGCGAAAACACATTATCGCGGTTGGTTAAATTCTGGATATCCACACCCCATTCCTGAGTCACTTTCTTCGTTTGTACCTTATATGCTATCCGTAAGTCAAATCGGCCATAGTCTTCGTATTGCAACTCATTCATTCGGTTTCTGTAATAGATAACTTCCTGACGCTGCTGACTTAACTCTTCATTGATTGGGGTATGCCGCTGACCTCCGTTAACCATCAACTTTAAGTCGACCGTCATACTGCTCTTGGAAGTTTTCCCCTTTTTGTTGGTCTTTTCGGAAAAGTAAAACTCTTTTCCACCCAACACATT
>DIYD01000235.1:4123-5071 GCA_002428905.1 Bacteroidetes bacterium UBA6063
CTCTTTTCCACCCAACACATTAAGGGCATAACGCGAATCAAATACTGTTGGATACTCCACACCATCCTGAGCCGTGAAAAATGAGCGATAGATGGATACCGTATTTAGGAAATAAAAGCCCTTATGCATAAACCGCTCATACGTAAGTTCAAATCCCGCATTACGTCCCAGTCCATTGTTGACCATGTTCTCGGTGAAACCTACACCGAAATCTGCACCTTGATTCAACAGCGAATAATACAGGGAAGTGTCGCCATCCACCGGTACATCGAACATGTGCTGATAATACAATTCAACTTTTAATCTACTGTGCTTGCCCGTATTTATATCGTTGGATAGAACAAAGTGATGGCTCTTGGAAAAACCTAAATCCTGATTGATTTTGGTTCGGCTTCCGTTTCGATCAACCACTTCTTCAAAATAGATTCGGAAGGGTGGCAACAAACTGTGCAAACCATAACCCGCGCTTATGGAATATCGGTTGTTTGCCCGGTATCGTATACCAAACCGAGGTTCGATGGACGTACTCCCATTGAGCACATAATGAGACATGTTCACCCCAAGGTTGATTCGAATGCGTTGATTTACTCGATATCGTTCGTTGATGAATGCATGAAGCAACGAAGTTGTCCCATCGAAATTGGTTGGCTCAATCCACGAATCAAAATCGGAATTGAAAACGCTGTCTTTGAGTTGAAAAAAGTAGGAATGAAAGCGCACCCCAGCCTTAATGGAAGACTTTGAGTTAAACTTGTGATCCAATTGTGCATAGGCGGTATATTTACCTTGATGCGAGTTATCTCTATAAAATCCCGCGTAATCCCGGATTTCTCCATTCTCCAGAGCAAATGTATCGAGCACGGTGCGGGTTGCACTGGCATTCGTTGCCAGTACGAACTTTGCATTAGTTCTGGCACCTAACTTTTGTTTACGAACCACTCCGAGCAC
>DIYD01000059.1 GCA_002428905.1 Bacteroidetes bacterium UBA6063
CAAGCGACACGAGCTGTTTGAGAACAACCATGTACCACCGCTCGACTCTGTTGATGGGGCTATGCGGATTTTTAAATCAATGGTGGATGTGCTCCAGGGAGATAAGAATCAATATGGCAAATTGTTGAAGGACTATCGTGTTGTAGACTGGTAGAGTTCACAGAAGCCTCTGTCAAATCTGCGGTTGTCTTACCTAACCGCTGGGGCAAAACGGAACAAACCATTTTCGGTACCTACCCACAATGCACCGGATGAGTCGGATTCTACTACGTTGCAGTGCTTGTTGGGGAGTAACTCATTTATTCCACTGTTTTCGGTATACTTTCCGCTGTTGCGATCAAAGAGATACATACCACTTTCTGAGGCGACATGAACATGGTTATCTACAAGGGCTATATGATTGATTATCAGTCCATTTGTTTTATTGAAAGACTTCCAGGAATTTCTATAATATGTGGAAACACCTCTACGTGTAACTACCCAAAGTCGGTTCTCGTCATCTACAATCATCTGTTTAATTATAGCACTCGGTAGGTTTTCTGATGCAATCAGCTTTATGCCTTTGCTCGGCATGTCAATCTCGTATACTCCTCCACTTTGTGTTCCCACCCAACACGTGGTACCGATTGCTGCGAGGTCGGTGAGATGGTTAAACCCAAACCGAAACCCATTCGCAAGTTTATACGTTCGACTTTGGTGCCTTACAAAAACGCCAAAAATGGTGGCCCAACTCGTATCGCCATCGTAATTAAAGCCCATGTATTCGGTACTTGAGTCGTGCACAACAATACCGGAATGGTTAATCGAAACCAGGCCAACATCTGTATCGCTCAGGAGAAGCAGGGATGGACTAACCGATCTGATTTGAACCACGTCTTCCAATGGGGAATTGAACTCGTTGAAAAACATCCATTGCTCAGATGCCCGGTCATAGACTCCAATCTCCGGTTTGGAATTCTTCATGCATACCACCGAATTGCTCACACCTAAATCAAGAATTTCTCCCCGGTCTATAATGGTATCGATTGACCAGGCTTTCTGACGATCTGCTGCGCTGGATTCGGGTAGAGGTACTTCATGTTTGCATGAAAATGCACCCAAACAGAGAACAATCAGGCAAATTGCGGTACATGGTTTAGTCATAACAAGTGCTATTATAAACTATTTCGGGCTATCTAACGGCCTTCTGTAAGCGAAAGTTGATCAATGGCAAGTCCCAGTTCATTACCGAAAAAATGTTGGGCTGCTGTACTAAGAATAGTTGTACATTTACACAGAATTTAAAACAAACCAATATTTATCATTAACAAACTAAGACATTTTTATCATGCAATCACCAGAAGAACACCTAATTGAAAATCCCTATGTAGCACAAAGTGACCAGGCTAGTTTTTACCGCAAGACCTATTTACACGTGGCTATTGCGTTCCTTGTTTTCTTGATGTTGGAAGTGATTTTCTTAAACACGCCTGCAATCGTAAAAGTAGGCCTGAGCATGACTCAGGGTTGGACCTGGCTTATTGTATTAGGCGCATTTATGTTGGTCACGAATTATGCCGAACGTTTGGCCAGCAGAACCACAGACAAACGCATGCAGTACGCCGGTTTCGGTCTATACATACTTGCAGAAGCTTTCATTTTTGTTCCCTTGTTGTACATCGGTGTGTCTATGGCTGGTGGCACTGGATTACTCAAACAGGCTTTTCTGGTAACGTTATTCTTGTTTATAGCACTTACGGCCGTGGTATTTATCACCGGTAAAGACTTTGTTTTTTTAAAAACAGCACTTACTGTGGGAAGTATCGTTGCTTTGGGCATCATCATAGCCGGTATTGCCTTTGGGTTCAACTTCGGACTGTTGTTTACAGGCTTTATGGTTGTATTGGCTGCAGGTTCTATATTGTACCAAACCTCTAACTTAATCTATCGCTACAATCAAGATCAGTATGTGGTAGCCTCGTTAGGGTTGTTCGCATCGTTCATGCTGATGCTGTGGTACATCATTCAGTTCTTCCTTTCCAGAGATTGATCTCATCTGTAAGAACTTTAAGTATCGATATCTAACGCGTTTACTGAGGTTCAACTAACCGGATGTCTCCTTTCGCTTACGAAATGTGAAGTACAATATAATTGCTCCAAAAAGGGCAAAAGCTATTGATATCAAGTTAAATATGCGCAGCAGTATTCCCGGTTGGTTGTTATATCCTTTG
Organism: Bacteroidetes bacterium UBA6063; assembly: GCA_002428905.1. Lineage (GTDB taxonomy): Bacteria > Bacteroidota > Bacteroidia > NS11-12g > UBA9320 > UBA987. Next base: position 2,211 of record DIYD01000059.1, read on the forward strand.
ATATACGCATCGAGCGAAAGCAATACTTCTTGTCCTGTGCTGTACCCATAAACTTTGATGAACTTATAGTTCACCCCTGCCTCTTGAGGGTATGCCTTGTGTAACCTGTTCAGCAAGTCTGCTTCCTTGATGTGGATTAACAACGAATCCCCTTCTTCGAGTTGGTTGGATATTTGTCGGAGTGTTGAAGCGTTCACGATTACATCATCTGTATAAAACGTGAATTTCGGATGTTCCACTAAATCAATAGACAGATAATAATCGGTCGTTGAATGCCTACTCACTCTTCGTTTATTCTCGATAAAATCTACCCGTTGTATAACTCCAGACAATTGGGTGAAATCTTCAGGTTTAAAGTGCTTTCTGTAGATGGTCGATGACGTTATAGCGGTGAACACCAACCCTATGATCAAAAAGGCTGCTCCAATGAGTGTTCCGACAATTCGAGTAGGTTTCATGGGTACGTTATATTATCACTGTGCAATGGATATTTCTGTCAGGTGAGCAAAATAGTGGTTTTATGTGTAACTCGATTATTAAAAAAATGATAACTTGCTGTTGTATCAGTTGAACCTGTTTTGAGAACAATTCTGAAGTTAATAGTAGCCTAGTCCTTAGCCAGTAGTTACGCTGGTTCATGTTCGGATATTCCTCCGAACAGTTTTTCTATTGTTATTTTTTGTATGTGATTTATGCGTCTGTGTTGGAATGTAACCAACTGTTAAACAGTCTGTTGTTGTTAGATCACATACATTTATTCAACAACCCATTTTATTTATTAATGAAGAATCAAGAAGTAAAAAAGAACCCGGAATTTCTGAAAAACGTTCTGGAATTAAACGGAGACACTGAACTTATAAGAGCACTGGAATTAAGCTTAAATGCGATTAATGAACTGGACCTGGATCAATTAAACCGCATTGGGTTAAATGTCTACCAACGGGGTAAATGGACAGTTAACCAGATCTTACAGCACTTAATTGACTGGGAAAGAATTTGGTGTTACCGTGCTATACTATTCGCCCGTGCCGAAGGAAGCATACCAGACGCACACGACCAGGAAATCATGGGTAAAAACTCCAATGCAAATGATCTGTCTGTATTACAACTGGTGAATGAGTTACGGGCCGTGCGTTATGCTACGATGGCCTTATTTGAATCATTTGATGAAAAAATACGGAAGACAAACTGTGTGTTTTTTGAGTATGAAATGCCATTGTATACCATTGGTCTTACCATAACGGCGCATCAAATTCATCATTTTAACATTATCCAGGAGCGCTATGTTCCCTTAGGGGGAGTTTAGGTCTGTTTTTGCGTTGCAGACGGAAGCTCAGGAGATAAGGTTCCAGGAATTATGCAGGGGTGTATGTTTCTATGCATTGGTTGAGTGAAGGCGCAGAAGTGTGCCGCAATTGAATTTCGCTAATCATACCAGAAAACTTCGCCGCTGCAGAATTCCACCTGTCTGTTTATTGAGTGTACAGTTGTCGTATGAGTAAATGTACTGTTGGGTTGGGTATTTCCTAGATATAGCGTTTTGACCTCGGTTTCTCCATTACTGTATTCAAGGAACAAGTCAACTTCCGTCTCATACCCATTACCACTGCCTGTATTTTTGATCGTGTACTGAATGGTATTACTGTAATAGTGTTTGACGTATTTAGCCATATTTCCCGTCCACGTTTCCAGTCTGTCTGGGTGGAAATTGGGGTTATCTGGTTGGTATGTTCCATCAGGTAAATCAAGAAAGACCGAGACGAGCTCACTGGAAATACGAATGTCCTCAGCGGATAGAATCGCAGGACCGTTTGGTAAATCATCCTGGCACCCAATCGATAGCAAGGGCAAAATCAAAACGAGTAGAAGGCGTAGACACTTTTGCATTCTTGAAGCTTTGTTATTTCAACGGCAATTTTGATGCCTACACGGAATAACCTATTCCAACGCATGGAAACGGCTTCGTTTAGTATATAGAATGTCTATTATTTTGGCATTTTGCTCACGCAAACAGTTATTGGTTGTTAACAGGCGGAGAAGATTAAGTGATCACGCATCCATTGGAATAAGTGTGTTTCTGGTACTAAAACTTTCCAAATTTGAATATCAAGCCGACATTGATACCAGAAAGGCTTTGGTTCGTTGCATTCACCAGGGAGCTCCCAAATACTTGTCTGTATGAAACGTTTAGTGCCGGAATGAAATACCTTGAAAAGTTAAATTCCATATTGATGCCAGGCTCTAGAATAAATATCGCAGAAGATTCTGTTTTGTCCCCGTTTTCCATAACGGAAACCCCGCCAGCCATAACATTAACTGGAATAGAAAAATGAACTGGTCGACGTAGTTGTACTACATATTCCACGAAAAGGCCTCCAGCTCCTAGGTTTAAATCGAGAGATGCATTGTTGTTCCCATCCAGGTTATCTCCTGAAAAGCTGGTATTACCGACAAAAGCCATACCTATCCCCCCAAAAGAAAACTTCCGATCCACCAATACGGCACCCTGACCACCTATTATTATTCCGGTGGTATTGTTGAATTGTGTTCCTTTGATTGATGGGGCCCCATATCCGCCATAGGTTCTTTCTGCTGAACTCTTCCTGGAAAATACGGTTTGTATCTCTTCATTTTGAGAGTACCCGAGCATTGAGCCCAACATAAGTGCAATATATAAAATGATTCTATTCATAATTCCCTGTTGATTTTAATGTTACGTCCCATTTCACCCACTTTGCTTTGGTCTAACTCTATAGCATGTATTCCACGTCTCATCCAAAGCGTTGTGATCAATTTAGCAGTTTAAGTGCGCACGCATTGAGCACTTTCGCATAGACAAAAGTAGTCCCAATCCAAAACCTAAATCCCTCAAATACCATAACTGACGTCACTTGAAGGTTAGTCGTTAATGATTATTTAGTAAACGTATTGGTTTCGTGTCCAACGCTCTGAATTCGGGACCTGAACTAGATAGTATAAGACTCTGATTGTAAACATTCGCAATAACTCCAAGAATTTAAGGTTAATGCGAGGCTTCTTCGTAGTTTCGTTTATCCTAACGTTGTCGACATTTGGACAACGTGGAAGGTTTGAATGTCTGAACAGAATAAATGGACACACCAGATGACGGTTTAATCGAACAAAAGGAGGTAATTCCCATTTTACCGAAGAGATCTGTGGTATGGATTACCGTGCTGCTCATTGGTCTTCTTTTCAAACTATTATTATGGAAAGGGAATGCTGCAATGATATTATTCTCCAGCGGTGGGCTATTTGCGAGTTCGCTGGATCACATGTTGAAGTATCGAAAGGAGAACAATCGGACACAAGTGCTTGTTGGAATTGGAATTCTTTGGATTCTGGTTCTAATCTGGGGTAACTTGTTCAATGGTGGATACCCATACAATTGGGGAGGATTTGGAATTCACATGGTGCCGGCAGTTGTATACTTTATCATTTATCGATTACAGGAGCACAGAAACAAGAAAAAAAACAGACAACAAGGTGCTTAGCATCTGGACGCTCAATGCCCACCTTGCATTTGTGAAGTTCCCGACAAAACTCTATTCTTTCGTTTGTCGGGATAAACTTCTCCTCCCGGTGTTTGCCTTGCAAACAAAAACGAGGCTTACATTCTCTGCTTCAAAATACGTGTTTAGAGGAAGAGTTTGAGCCCGGGTGAGGAGATCTGAGCCATCGCACACTCCCACGCTCGCTCTGACTTAGTGGTGCTGAGGGGGCTTATGTCGAACATTTTGATTGCAAGACATTCGCAATAACCCAGGATCTAAAGGTAAATGCGACGTTTCTTAGTAGTTTCGTTTATACTAACTTCAGCAACTATAAGTCTTGACGAAAATTCAGTAATTCAATTAATCATTGATGATTCATCCAAAATATCTCAGCAAGCATGATTGGATTCAAGCCGAAATCCTATCAGCGTGCGATATTTTAGGAATTGAGGCGGCTCGAGAGTTTAGGGGTAAAGGTTGGAGGGCAGACGTTTTCGTTCCAAATAATGGACGGCCTATAGCATTTGAAGTGCAATTAAGTCCTCAATCATTAAAAAAGACTCTTGAAAGACAGGCAAAGTTTGAAAGGGATGGTATCATAGGATGTTGGCTATTTGAAAACCCAGTCTCTAAATTGAATAATGAAAGGCCGGATTTACCGCTTTTCTATGTTGAGAATGACAATTATACAAGTCTGCTGGTGAACCTTGGGGATCGTAGAAAGGTTGAACTACATATGTTTCTAGAGAATTTCATTTCAAACAATATTCGATTTAACTCGGTTGCCAAGACTCATACAAAGCAACTGGTCAATCTTGTGTTCTATGATATGCCTTGCTGGAAATGTGGAGAAATGAATCAACTATATTATGTCGATAGTCTCTTCTCCTCATCTTGTAATGCGAAAATTCGACCAAAGGAAATGATGTGGGAGTCGAACAGTACTGAGTACCGACAAGAAATTGTAGAATTGGCCAGTAAATTTATTGAAAATAGAAAGGACTTAAATCTAAAGCTGGGACAAATCAAGAAGAGATATAGCAACACAATCGAGGACTCATACACATCTTTTGGATGTTATAACTGTGATAGCTTATTTGGAGATTGGTTCGTTATGAAGGCCAAACTTGAATTAAAGTATGAGCCAAAGGAACTTACTTGTCAGGGAGAAATTGATTTGGGGGAGAGTGTCGAACTAGATATTCCCCACTGGTGTTTTCCGAATAATGGCCAGTTTTGTGAAAAGGAAATAAAAACAGTTGCTAACAAGGCATGATAGAGAACAACTCCACTAACCCACCGCATGGCCGTCAAAAATATACGGCCTTGGCCTAGCTGCTCTCCGTATGCTGGATATGTTATCTTTCGAGAAATCTCGTGAGATGTCTCAATTTGTGGAGCTGCCTGGAACACCTGCTGTGATACCGACGTACCAGAGTGGCAAATCAAAAACAGTGCCGCGTCTCAAACCAACCTTTTCCTGGCAAACGCATGGCCTGAGCCGGACTTCAAATACTTCTCAAACTTGTACGCTTTGTATTTGTCCGAGAAAGTAATAAACGTTACCAGTGTTAATGGTCTGTGTGATTTGGTGTACGAAGAACCTCCATTATTATGCCTGTCCAACCTTGTTGCTAAGTCCGATGTGCAACCGGTATAAAACTTGCCATTGGCACATTTAAGGATATAGACATGCCATTTGTCCTTTAAGAGAATATTTTTCATGTTGTTGGTTTCTACAAATATACGGTGCTGGTCTAAAGCTTCAGTGGGTGGATTGCATCCACCGAAGCCCGTAATAGGTTTAGCGATTCAACGAACCCATTTAAATACATCTTCAGCTTAATAACAAGTGGAGAGAAACAAAAAACAAAATGCCCTCCGTCGCTAAAGCTATGGAGGGCGAAGGTGGAGCTGCCGGGAGTCGAACCCGGGTCCGGAGAAGGAATCGAATCAAGCTTTCTACATGTTTATCGTCTATTATTTTTCGAGGTAAAAAAGGTTAGACAAGTACCAACTTTCACCCTTATCCTGCTTATAAGTTATCGGCTAGCAGACATTACCAATAACTATTCGGGCATTTCGACCGCTTAGAGTCCGCCGCAGCCCAAACGAAGCAACGGTAAGCGGATGACATTTGCTTAATCTACTTTGATTAGGCAGCCATGGCGTAATTGTAATCGCCGTTTATGTGTTTGAAGGTTGTGATTAAAGAGACCGCCTACAACGCTCTACATGCTTACCTGTCAATTAGCCCTCCCGTCAAATCCAGTCAGCCCCTCGTCTAATTGAACACTAAACCTACTTACAAAAGTAGTTCCACATTTTGAGTTTATGACAGAAAGACATTGCATGATTTCTGCAACAAAAAAGGCGATGAAACCTCATCGCCCTAAAAATACCCGGCTCATTTCCGCCACCTTCTCGTACATTTAGGTTACTACCCTTTGTTGATGCCTTCATTTTAACACCCTATTCTCGCACTTCCACGATTACCCTACGATTATCTACCTGCGGTACGCCAGACTGAGACTCAAGAAACCATGGACTTTTTCGAGCACATTACCGTAGTCCGTTTGACCGTCTCACTTTCGTCCTCATTTGTTTTCTTAAGTGAATCAGATAATTCTATTTTTTAGCCGATAGATTCATTGTCATTTCACCATCCGAAAGCGTCATTGATGATTCCGACAAGTTGCTTATGGTGTAATCCTCCGTCATACCATTTGCCCGTGTTGTTATTGTTGTTGCCGTCTCGTTTACCTCAAAGCTTCCTTCGGTTTCTTCACCTCCCATTCGCATAATCATCTTACCTCTTCGGGTAAACTCTACGGAGTTTTCCGACTTCATCAATTCGGCTTTAGCTATCTCATCCATGCCTGTTCCTTGCATTTCCTTGATAATCCAGGTTCTGTAGACCGCACTTCTTGGATCGTCTTTTTTCTTACAGCTTGACACAGACACAATTAAGGCTACAACCATGAGTGGTACTAGTTGTTTCATAATTTCAATTTTATCTCCGAATTTAGGGTATGCTATTGGTGTCTACGATGATTACACCTTATTTTTTGACCACCACCTGGCCAAATGGAGCATATGTCAAGATTGGTCCGATTTGTGCAAGACACTTATAGTGGTTTGCCAGCCTTTTGTCTGAAGTTTCAAGCCGCATAACAATTTTGTTTACCAAAGCGTTGTATTAAGGATAAATTTGCCCCAATGAGGTATTTGCTAACTGTATCGATATTTCTGCTAACCATAGCAGGTTTCGCTCAGACTTCAGACGAAGAACTGGCTGCACAGTATTTTCTGAATGAGGAATACGACAAAGCGCAGATACTGTATAAAAAACTTCATAAAAAGAACCCCGCTTCGGTATACACCTATCAGAACTATCTCGATTGTTTTCTACAACAAAACCTGGTTCAGGATGCCGAGAAGATGATTAGCAAACAGGTTAAGCGCTTTCCAGACAAGCCTTTGTACGTGGTTGACCTTGGTTATGTTCAGAAGCTTCTAGGTGAAGAGAAAAAAGCGGAAAAACTGTATAACACTGCCATAAACCGTGTGGTTGAATTGGTTAAATCCAACCCACAAAGTGACGGCTTTCCTGCGGAACAACTCTCCAGTGCGTTCCTGAAACGCGATGAATATGATTATGCCAAGAACTGCCTTACCAAAACGCGAAAAGCAGTTAATGTTCCTACCCTGTTTGCTCAGCAACTCATCGACATATACAAACGTACCGGTGAACCAGAAGCGCTGATCGACGAGGTACTTGCTGTACTGCAACAAAATCAGCTTAAACTTCCCGAAGCCAAAGCAAACCTGATTGGCTTAGTAGACGCAAACACCAAAATTGACTACTTACAGGAGCGGTGTGCTATATATGTGCAGAAGTATCCGACATTGTCAGCATTTGATGAACTGCTGATGTGGGTGTTCATCCAGCAAAAAAAGTTCAACAGCGCATTGCGTCAGGCTACAGCCATGGACAAGCGGAACAAGACAGAAGGAAAGAACCTTATAGAACTTGCACAAATCTGCCTTACCAATGAAGCCTACGATATGTCAATTAAGTGCTACGACAAGGTGGCCGAATTTGGCACAGAAGGCTACTTTTATATGGCGTCTCAGGTAGGTAGTTTACGTGCCCAATACCAAAAGGTTTTCCACTTTGGTACGTATACCGATGCAGATCTAAACGATTTAATTAATCGCATGAACACCATGATTTCTGCGTATGGCAAAAACCCGAGTACCGCCCAAACGATCAAAGAGTTATCCGATATATACATCTACCATAAACATGACCTACCTAAAGGTGTTGCGTTGTTGGAAGAAATCGTAAATATGCCCCGGTTGCAAATCAAAAAAAGAGGTGAATACAAACTTGCTCTTGGTGATGCTTATGTAATGCAAGACCAGGTATGGGATGCGGCATTGCTCTATGGCCAGGTCGATAAAGAGTTCAAGGAAGATCCGCTCGGCCAGGAGGCCAAATTCCGAAACGCCCGACTATCCTACTTCCGTGGTGATTTTGAATGGGCTACGAGCCAGCTAGACGTGCTTAAAACGGCTACTTCTCAACTGATTGCAAACAATGCGTTGGAGCTCTCCCTTCTCATTAAAGACAATACTGGCTTAGATAGCTCTACGGAAGCAATGATGGCGTTTGCCCACGTACAACTGTTGTTGTTTCAAAACCGACTGGAAGACTGTATCAAGGAGCTGAACATGCTTCCATTTAAATATCCGGATCATTCGTTGGAAGACGAAATCTATTTCACGAAAGCGGAGGTGTTTGAAAAACAACGGCAATATGCGAAAGCTGAAGAATACTATCACAATGTAGTGAAGTACTTCGGTGAAGATATTTTAGCCGATAACGCGCTGTACCGACTTGGTCTACTTTATGAGCACCACCTAAATCAGCCTAAAAAGGCCATTGAAATGTATGAATCTTTGATCTTCAATCACAACGGTAGTCTGTTCGTTGTGGATGCCCGTAAACGGTATACATCGCTCAAGAAAAGATTTCCTGAGACGGAAGATTCCAAGTCGTAATAGACTACAACGCTGCTTCCAGCGCCATACGCAACTCTTTTTCGCTATGGCCCTGACCTGTAAATCGTTTTTGTTCCTCGTTATCCTTGTAGATAACCACGGTGGGGAAACCCTGAACATTTCGTGATGTTACAATATCAGAGAAGTCTTCGAATTCTACTTCTGCGAAGAAAACGTCTGTAAACTCTGTTCCAGATGTCAATGCCTCAACCGCCGGACGTTGTGCCGCGCACTTGGTACACCAGGATGCATGGTAAAAGATCAATGAAACACCCGATTTAACCTCATCGTCAAACTGCTTTTGCGATGTTATATCAACCAGGTTGTTCGTTGCTGTATCCACGATTGGGTCATCGCCACAGCCAACAGCAAATAGTCCAATACTTAATAGCACTAATATCTTTTTCATACTTCCTCTTTGTCTGCATAACGCTGAAAAACTGACGAGTGTTCTTTGTCTGTCGTAACAAAGTCGAATTTTGACGTTTCGATTAATTAACCAGCGGTCTGATTATCTTACCTTTACACCCCGTAATAATTATGAGACTCACTTCAACTATCCTGCTGGTTTTTCTATTTTCCTGTTCTGCGTTCGCTCTTATGAGCAAACCAAAACCAGACCGCCCGGCAAACAATGCGGTGGATCAGCCTACCGGCGTTCGGCTTTTTATTGATCGATATTCCAGTGCGAAGGAAGTGATCTTTCAAATCTCGACATCGGCTTCGATGACCAACCCCATAACGAAACCGCATGATTATCATAGTACGATTTATAGTTACTGCTACATGAATGACCTGAGCTTGAATACAACCTATTACTGGCGGGCAAAGGTGAAAAGTACCAGTGACTCTTCCGATTGGTCGGATGTGTGGTCGTTTACAACCAATGATTCCATCATGTTCTATAGTCCTACGAGTAACGGACGTTCGTGGAGCCCCGGTGGTTATTTCTCGTGGTATCGTACCGCCGACTATGATAGTTTTGAGTTTCAGGCAGATACTTCTCCTGCATTCAATTCTGGGTATTTCGTTGACCAAAAAATTAAAGACACGTTTAGCGATTGGTACGTACAAACCCGTGTATACGATTTAAAGTTTGGTCATCCCTATCACTACAGGGTGCGTGGAATCAAAGGCTCTACCAAGTCCGACTGGTCTAAATCATGGTATGTACAAGTTGGTGATAGCCTTCGGTTTTTGAAACCTGCTGAGGGTGCACGTTACGAGCTAGAAGTCCCGTTTCAATGGGCGGGTGTTGGTTATGAAAAATACCAGTTACAAGTCGATACAAGTCCGGCGTTTAACTCTTCTGTGCTCATAGATACCATTGGTACGGAACCCATTTACCGTAGTCATACATTCTCTGGGCTCTTCTTCGGAAAACAGTACTACGGCCGTGTTCGGGCATTAACCTCCTGGGATACCACCAGGTGGACCAACATTCGTTTTGAGACCAAAAACATCGAGCGCTACTATTTAGTTATAGATCGGTATAGCTATCCGGATACAAGGGCCAGAACAAGCCCTATTGATGGTGCAACGGGTTATGTTTATCAGTTAGACACAACCACAAATTTCAATTCAACCGAATTGGTTGAGATAGATACGGATACCACACATGTTGAATTTAAACAGCTCTTGTTCGGTGCCCGATATTACGCCCGATTTAAAGCCTATAATTCCAACGACACCTCGGATTGGACTGCCCCACGATACATAGACATTCGCCGTGTTCCGAGGGGCTATTACCCCTTCCTGAATTACACAGAAGTTGGTATTAACGATAGTTTCACCTTTAGTGTGTCTGACCTGGGTGTAAGCGGCTATCAGTTGCAGTTGTCCGAAACCACTGATTTCAACGGTGCTCTTTTGGTCGATTCATTTTACGCTGGCCGGCCAACGAACAATCGTGGTATGATTCAGTTCCCTACATTGAAGCTCAACAAAGACTATTATTGGCGCATGCGTATGTGGCATACCCGAGACACCTCGGATTGGGATTATCCGCAGGGCAAAAAATTTACTACCACATCTAAACCCGTTTTGGTTAACCCGTATAGCCATGATGGATTTGGCAGAGATGCCCGTGTTACGTTGGAGTGGGAGAATATCAAAAACACCAAACAGTACGAAGTATTACTAGACACCGTTGAAGGGTTTAATTCGGGCAACCTTAAATCGTATCTGGTACACGATTCAAATGCGCTGTTTGTTAACAACCTTTGGTTCGGTAAAACATATTATTGGAAGGTTCGAATTTGGTCACAAAACGATTCCAGCGATTGGAGTGAGACCCGAAAGTACAGGGTGCAGACTAAGGTATATCTCTATCGACCGAAGAGAAACGATACCACCGTTTATGCCGGTTTATATTCGTTCGATTGGAACTCGATTCAGGGAACTACCGGTTATATTCTTGAACTCGACACCAATGATCAATTTTCCAACCCTTATGTGTTTGCAGATACGGTAAAGAATTCATTTTTCCATTGGTTCCACACACCTTCACCCCTGGTATATGGTCAAACTTATTACTGGCGTGTTAAGGTTTATCACGATTTAGACACAACCATTTGGAGTGATACCTGGATGTTTGCTACCCGCAAGCGGAATGCTCCTTTTCTCATCTATCCTGCAGACTCTGCTGTTGATGTGCCTCTTGGACTCGATTTCTCCTGGACAAAACAAACCAACGTTGCATCGTATGTTGTGGAATATGCAGAGAACCCTCAGTTTCAATCGCCTCTACGCCTGAATGTAATAAGCACCAATCGATCGGTTGCATTGAAACCAAATACGACCTATTACTGGCATGTGCGCGGAAGAAATTCAAGTGGAAATGAGATTGGCGACTGGAGTGAAGCCTGGACCTTTAAAACCAAGGAAAAGATGGATATTCCTACCTTAATTAGTCCGGTTAACAATTTACCCGATGCAGAGTTAAAACAGACATTGACCTGGGAACGTATACCCGGCTCGAGTTACGATATTGAGTTGTCGCAGTTCTTCAGTTTCTCACACAAACAGTCGGCTTCAACACCTGCTACAGCTGTAAACTTTAACAACCTCTCTGGTAGAACAAAGTATTACTGGCGTGTTCGCGCTAAAAACACTTATACCACCGGAGAATGGAGTGAGGTTCGAAACTTCACAACAGGCAGAGGCCTCTCTGTTGAGGATATTAAACGCTCTGGAATACAGGTATATCCCAACCCGGTTAATGACATATTAACGATCAAAATGGTAGACAACAAGACGTTGCTGGACGTCTCTATTACGGATATGAATGGTCGACTTGTTAAATCATCCGTTTTTGATGGTGCTCCGTTGGCGATGATACCCTTAAATGAACTCGTTGCTGGATACTACGTGCTTCGTATTAATACTTCGCAAGGAGTCTACTACCACAACGTACAAAAAATGCCTTAGAACAAACTGGTTTGTCGCAGGCTGCCCTCGTGTTGCAACAGCTTCCTTTTTCTGAACATTCCCCCCGAATAACCGGTTAAACTGCCGTCTTTTCCAATTACCCTGTGACATGGTATAATGATTGGTATCGGATTTTTGCCATTGGCAGAAGCGGCGGCGCGAATTACTTTTTCATCCCCGAGGTTTATAGCCAACTGCTGATAGGAAATCGTTTGTCCGAAATCAAGCTTTAACAGCTCTTTCCAGACCTTTTGTTGGAACGTTGTGCCCGAAGGGTTAAGAGACACTGTAAAGCGGTTTAAACGCCCTTCGAAGTAGGCTGTTAGTTCGTCTCTTGTCTGCTGTGTTATGGTATTGGTATTGGGTTGCTGTGTGGTAGGTTCATCCTGAAACTGGATTTCCACCAACGCATTGTCGGATGCATTGATTGCGATATAACCAATTCCTTCAATATACAGTGTGTCGTTATACATCGTTTTCATCTGGATGACGAACACCCCATGCTTTATTTCTTCCTTCAATTCCGGAATACCACAGTTTAAGATCATAGACCAACTTGTCTAGTGCCACTTCTTTGGCCCAGATCTTCTCCCCCAGCTTAACCGTTTTCGTTTTATAGTCAAAGCCCACAGGTAAAATAGGTACATTGGCTGCTTTCGATATATAGTAAAACCCTGTTTTCCAGTCTGGGTTATAGCTTCGTGTTCCTTCTGGGGTAAGTGTTAAAATAAACTCTTCTTCCTTCTCAAATATGTCTACAAAGTTCTGAACGAAATTTGTGCTCTTGCTTCGTTCAACAGGATAACCTCCCAGACGTCTGAACAACCAGGCTACCGGCCACACAAAGAGTTCCTTTTTAGCAGCATATCTAGGCCAGAAATTGAGCTCTGCTCTAGCCCCAACACCTACTAAAAAGTCCCAATTACTGGTGTGTGGAGCAACAATTAAGATATACTTACTTTCTTCGGGTAAACGTCCTTCCGTCTTCCATCCGAGTAGTTTAAAAACACGTTTATACAGATGTCTCAAGCTGTAGTCATCTGATTTAAATACTCGGTTTTTAACATCGGACAAATTTTGTATCGTTCATCGCGAGTATCGGTGTATAAGGCATCCAAAACTTCGTAAACCTCTTTGATACCTATTTGTTCTGCCCATTCGAATGGGCCCTTCGGATAGGCTGTACCGAGTTTCATTCCTGTATTAATATCTTCCTTACTCGCCGTACCTTCCTGTACCGTATAATATGCTTCATTTATAATCATGAATATTACACGTGGAGTAACCATACCAACCCGACTGTCTACCCATTTTATTCGCCATTCAAGTTGCTCGAATAACGTTTCTGCACGTTGGCGTTGACCGTCTTCTAACGACGTTAGTTCAGCCAAATCCCGGTTAATAAATCCAGGAATTGCATTGATGCCAAACAAGTTACACTGTATTGGTCCATCCAGAAGCGCCCGTGCTGTTTCGAGCTGCTGCTTAACTGCACTTACCACTACAACGGTATCTGTTAATTCGGCATATAGAGATAAACGGTTCTCATAATCATCGAAGCTCAGATCGAAGATCATATCATAACCATTGAAATCCTTATTTTTGACTTCAATCAATTCGTGATTTGAAGAAATTTTATCCGTTAGTTCCTGTATGCGCTCTTGGCTTCCTGTTACTGCTATCCTCATGTTCTACGGGTTCTGACAAAAATACAAATGCTGTACAACAACAAATGGAAACATCAAAAAAAATCATTCATTCCGATAATGCCCCGAAAGCCATTGGCCCCTATAGTCAGGCTGTATTAGTAGGTAATACCTTGTATTGTTCAGGTCAAATCGCCCTGGATCCGGCTAGTGGTGAAGTCGTTCAAGATAATATAACTGCCGAAACGCATCAGGTTTTAAAAAATATTGGCGCTGTATTGCGGGCAGCAGACATGCATTATTCAAATGTTGTAAAGGCTTCCATTTTTATGGCAACCATGGATGATTATGCCGCAGTAAATGATGTTTACGCGCAATACTTCACAAACAACCCCCCGGCTCGAGAGGCCGTTGCCGTTAAGACCCTACCAAAAAATGTAAATGTTGAGATCAGTGTAATTGCAGTTAAGTAATGCGTAAAAAAGAACTTGTTTTTGCTACACACAACCGAAACAAAGCCAAAGAAATTCAAGAAATTCTTGGCGACACATTTATTGTTCGAACATTGGAAGACATTGGTTTTCATGATGAAATTATTGAAGATCAGACGACACTTGAAGGCAACGCAAAGTTGAAATCTGACCACATCTATGATCGTTTTTCCTGTAATGTATTCAGTGACGATACCGGTTTGGAAGTTGAAGCATTAAACGGAGAACCCGGGGTTTACTCCGCGCGGTATGCTGGTGAAGAAAAGAACAATGAAGCAAATATGAAACGCTTGCTGGAACGCCTGAAGAATCATACCAATCGTTCTGCTCAG
>DIYD01000328.1 GCA_002428905.1 Bacteroidetes bacterium UBA6063
TGCTCAAGGTTACATCAAACTTCCAGTCTGAATTTATATCGGGTGTTTCACCTTCTTTTAATTCTAGTTTGTAGAGGTCGTATTCGCCCGTTTTGTTGTCTCGTTCGAATCGGAAATATGTGATGTATGTTTCTCCATCAAATTCGATTTCATTCACCTTCATAATCAGTTCATCTTCATCTACCCAGGACCAGTCTCCATCGGTAGACACACCTAAATATGTGCTTGTGTACTTTCCATTCTTTTTGAAGTGATAAGAGCCTTCAGCACCATCTGAAGAATACTTCCAAACCACATCAATAAACGATGTTGAAGGGTTAATCTCATCTTCAGTAATGCAAGCCGATAACACAGCAAAGAGGCCTAGTAAGGTAAAAAAGAAGGTTTGTCTAAGTGATATTTTCATTGTTCTAACTATTAATGTGTTCTATGTATAATTAATGGATTGTTCTACTCCCAGTTTAACAGGAGACTTGGGGCAAGTCCCTGGATTTCAGCACTATTGAGGAAGCTTAGATCGAGAAATAGATCGGATTTATCCACGGTGATTGCCTTAGCTTCGTTCGCCATTAACGAACTACTGGTCTCCAGTTCAAAAGCCACTGTGGTGCCTTCCTTATCCTGCAGAAGTAAGCGGTACTGCAATTTGTCTACCGGGTCATCTGAGTTATTGGTGATGGTGAACTCCCAGCTTTCATTAGCCGCATTGAAAACAGGTTTTGTGGACGACACGTCGCCTTCAGGTGGAAGCAACTCTTTGCCATCGTTCTCAAAGTACTTTTGATTGACGTACGCATTCGAATTGTTAATGTTGGTTGTTCTGGAGAAATACTCAAGTTCGATCTCAGCCAGTGCACCAAACTCCCCGGTAAAATCTGGGTTTGAAGCGTTGCCCGAACTCAAAACCTGAATCAATTTCACTACATCTTTGCCCGTTAAACGTTGCGCATAGGTAACATTGTTAGGCGTGGTTACTGTGCTCTCAACAGAAGCGCCGCCACCCAGATCTACCTTTTCTTTATAACTAAAGATCAACGGTGAAGTATTGTATAAGAACGTGCTTCCTCCTGCCAACAAATAGGACGTTTCACTGGCAGAAAAAACTTCCGGCGTTTTATACGCCACGGCGTTGCCTTTGTTGTCTTTCAACGTGACGTTAACCACAGTATTCAATACAGTACCCTCGCCTACGTATTGTAAGGAAATGACACCATTAATGGTCTTGAAGTTATTCCCTGCTTCCCAATATCCCGCATCCAACACCTTAAAATCATCGGCTAGATCTCCAACCAAACGCACGACGGGCTGTATGATATTTCCGTTGTATTTTTTCTCTAAGCTCAGATAGGTATCCGGATCGTTGCGCGGAGGATCTTCCTCTTTCACATCTACATCAGGTAAGGGTTGTGGATCCTCGGTTGAGTTGCAGGCTGAAAATGCCAACACGACGAGCAAAATCGAGCAAACTTTTAGAGTAATTTTTAACATGACTTCGAATTTTATTTGAAACTTTTGTCAAAGGTGACCTTGAAGCCATGTCTGAGGTTAACTCATTTAAGACATAAAACGGTCCAAATCGGACATTCCCAGGTTTTGCACGTGCTTTCGAAGCATTTTTAGAGCATATCGCTGGGCTTTTTGCCGAATCGTTTGGTAAACAGTTTGGTAAAATAAGAGGTGTTTTCGAAGCCAATGGCATACGCTACTTCGGCAATGGTAGTATGTGCTCGCGTTTCCAACAGGGTATACGCGTGTTTTAATCGTATTTCTCGTATGAGCTGCAAACTGGACAGGCCGGTAAGCCTTTTCAACGTTCGGTTTGCCTGACGCTCGCTTAGATTTAATGCCTCAGCAAGGTCCTTTACCGAGAAGTCATTGACATCCATGTGCTCTTCCACCACACGTTTTGCGGTATCCAGAAACTTTTGTTCGGTTCCTACCATGTCGAACGCATCTTCTGCCTTCTGTGTCTTTCGCACCAGATTATTCGCAATGAGATTCTCGATTCTGGTTACCAGTTCTCGAGCACTAAATGGCTTAGTGACGTAATCATCAATGCCCAACCGCAACCCCTGTACTTTATCGGCTTCGGAAGAAAGTGCCGATATCATCACAACCGGAAGCTGTTTCCAGTGCGAATGTTGTTTGATCTGCGATACAAATTCAATCCCATCCATTTCGGGCATCATCACATCTACCGTAATCGCATCATAGGTGTTCGCTTTCAATCGTTCAAGTCCTTCTTTACCATTATTTGCAATCGATACTTTATAATACTTCGAAAGCAGTTGTCGGATAAAATCAGACATTTCCGGATTGTCCTCCACGACCAGAACATGCGATTCTTTGTCTGGGTTTACATCTACATCAACAATTGGTATCTCGTCCAAATCAAGCATTGCGATATCTTCGGAACTGGCGGCAAACTTCTGCTCAGAGACCACGATTGGAATGGATAAATGGAAGGTGGTGCCCTTACCCAGTTCACTTTCAACGGTTATCTCACCTTCCATTACCTGTACCAGCTCTTTTACAAAAGACAAACCAATACCCAGGCCTCCGGAAGGCCGGGGTGCGTTTTCTTCCTGGTAATACCGGTTAAAGATTTGGGGTAAGGCATCGGGTGATATACCTCTTCCCGTATCTACCAATTGAATGGATAATCTAGTGTTGTCTGCTTTCGCTTCCATGAACACTTTTCTGCCTTTAGGAGTATGTTTCACGGCGTTCGAAAGCAGGTTGTTCAATACCTTTTCAAGCTTGGCAGCATCTACCTGATAGGTCTCATCCGGCACCTCAATGTTAGCGTCCCAGTCTACTTCATTTCGACTGGCTAAGGATTGAAAAGCATAAAACACCCTGGGGAGAAAATCGCTCAGATTTGTAGGCGTTGGATTCGCCTGCATGTAGCCTTCATCATACCTGGATATGGCCAAGACTTCATCCGTTAGTTGAATCAGTTTTTTAGTGTTGTTTGCGATCTTCTTCAGGTTCTTTTCCGCAACATCTATATTGTTGTTTTTGAGCTGGTCAAACGTGTCTTCAAGGGGGCCATTGATTAAGGTAAGTGGTGTTCTCAGCTCATGAGATACATTTACCAAAAAGCGTGTTTTGTCTTTATCCGCTTGTTCGAGCTGTAGGTTCCGTTTCTTTCTGGTCTGGTTGTCTTTCCACAGAAAATAACCCGCAAGTGATACCATCAAAAAGGAGATCAGCGCAATGATCAGGATCAGCTTTTGTTGTCGCAGCTTTGCTTCTCCTAGTTGTTCCGCTTGCTTTAAAATCTTGATCTCATCCGCTTGTTCCCTGGTTTTATATTTGGCTTCGGTTTCTCTTGTAATTCGCTCAACCTCGAGTCGATCCATCTTTTTTACGACAGCATCGTAGATTTCATTTGCCTCCAGTGCTTCTTTATACCGGCCAGAACGTTTATAAGCCTCCATCAATCTGCTGCTGGATTCCCGTTCCAGGTCATAGAGTTCATACTCCTGCGCAATGGCCAGGCCTTCCTTCAGTTTTGAAATAGCGCCCTCAAAGTATTCCAGGCCAAGATACGCACCGCCGTACTTAATAAAGTGGATCGCCCTCATATACGGATTCGGATCTTGTGACGCTTCCAGATCAATTCTCTGAAGATACTGGATACCCTTGCTGTAATCTTCCTTCTGATCGATATAATAGGAGGCCATATTACCAGACACCATGCGAATCTGTTGCTTGTAATTGTGCGACTCAAAAATATCGAGGGCCAGCTGCCAATAATGTAGAATAGAGTCCTCTTCCTGCTTAATATTACCGATGTTGAACAGCGCCAAACCCTTTAGTTTTGGTACGTCAAAAGGCCGTAAGATGGTGTAGGCCTTTCTGAAATATTTCTCGGCCTGATCGGTCGTATTAAACCCTTCTCGCTCCGATTGAATGGCATATGCAATGGCCAGGTTACGGTATATTGACGAAACACTGAGCTGCAGTTCTTGCGATTGAAGATCCGTTTCAAACTCATCTAAATACAAGAGGGCTTCATCAGCAAGAGCCAATGCTTGTCCAATCTCCCCGGTTTGATACAATATGGCGCCTCTGTTTTTGTATACGCTCAGCACAGAACCGTGCATGTTCCTCTGTTTAAACCAGGGCAATAGTTGAGCATATAAGGAATCACTCGCGGCAAGTTTGCCCATGTCGAAATAGGTATCAGCCAGGTAGCGTAACAGCAGTTTGTTTTCTACCTCCTTCTCAAATTTATTCAGATGGGCTTGTGCCAGTGCATTCGCGGAGTCGACACTCACGTCCAATGCGTTTTGATAGCCCTCTTGAAATTTTCTAAACTGCGGTGAATACTCCTGAGCACTTACCAAAAAGAAAGGTAAGCAGACAAAAAGAGAGGTAATGATTCGCCTTAACAATTATGAGAATTTGGGTTTAGCCATGTTTCTACATCGCTTCAATTCAAATATAGTTATTTACCTTATTGCAGGGTTACGTGATTAGTACACCACGTTTAGTACAAATACCTGTGTCTCTTCCTCACCATCTCTCCGTAGCGCCTTTACAATGACCATATAGGAGCCGGGTAACGTGCGTTTTCCATTGCTTTCGCCATCCCATCGTTCTTCCTCTATACCTTCGAACACACGTTCTCCCCAGCGATTGTAAACCTTGTAATGGAGTATAGGCCCGCCAACGACCAACGGATAATACGTGTCATTTATACCGTCTCCGTTCGGACTAAATGCGGTTATCGGATACCAGCTTAGTGTATTCTTACATTCAACAACAACGGTAGCTGTATCTGCTGGATTGGTGCAGTTATCGGAGAGAATTAATCGAATTTCACCCGAATTTGTTAGGGTTGGGCGAATTTCCAACTGATCGCTGGTAAAAAGCTCGTCTTCAATCCACCATTGTGTCGACCACGTGGCGGAGTCTTTGCCACCAGACAGCTCTGCACGCAAGACGCTTACCTCATCGCACTTCGGATTACCCAGAATTCGTGCAGATAGCGGCTCATACTGATCAATTCGGATCGAATCTACTCCTTGAGCGATTGAACAACCATCTCGAAGTTCAACTCGATACACACCTGCTGTTGTAACCTGCAACACGGAATCGTTTGAAATGGTATTACCATCTTGCCACCAGGTATAGGTATACGAATCTGGTCTTCCTCCTTGTCCGAGAGGCTTCAGATCCAGTAAACTACCAGAGCAAATAATCGTGTCTTCGGGTAAGAAAACCTGCAGGGCCTGACGCGTCTCAATTCTAACCGTTAGTGTATCTGAAATTCTTCCCGAATTGTCCTGAAGGTAAACACGCAAGACAATTTCTCCCGCTTGCTGCGTATTGAAGAATTGTCCGAAACGTAGTTCTGCTGATTGACTTATGACCAAGCCATTTTGAGACCAAACTAAATCCTGATTGTTTCCAAAATAGACCTGAGGTGTTAGAAGAGTATCCTGGCCATTACAAAGCACAATAGACGTTTGTTGACGCCGCTGATTGGCGATCGTATCGAGGGAGATTATGGGCACCGGGTTTACGCACAGCACCAATGAATCGGAGCTTTGCGCACCTGCGCAGTCATCTTCTACAAGGACCGTGACCTTCTGATATTCCGGCTCGAAAGCAAGTACACTGCCAGATGAATAGACCCAATCCTTACTATTGGCAAGCACCGCACTTGACTCATCTAACCACGTTATGTCGTTCTCTCCAATACCTCCCTGGATGGTCACGTCTAGGGTTACCGACGCATTCGAAGGAATACAAAGGGTATCTTCTGCAATCGATGCGAAGATCGGAGCAGGTAGATAAACATCGCTCGTTATAATTGCCGAATCACCGCACTGATCAAAGACTACAAATGACAACGTGTTTACGCCTTCGGTTAGAGCCGCAGTCGAAAGATCGATCACTAACGAATCCTTATTTATGGTTACATCGATGCCTTTAACGATGTCTCGTTGTTCCACCCGAAATGGTTGATACCCGTTGAGTTCAAAACGGGCAGGCAGAATAGTAGTTCCTCTGCATACGGTGTCGGTGAATGGCTTGAGTGTGCGGATTTGTACTTGCTCTGGCACACGATATACACGTTCTAAAGAGTCCTCGTAACCCGAACAGTTCCCATACACCGTGGTTATCACTCTCAGTGAATCCGAATTGATCGAAGAATTCCAATCTGTCGGATTCAGATCGAGTGTGTCTCCCGTAAATAGACCACTATTTATTTTCCACGTATACACAACGGGTAAATTGGGATTCCCTCCCTGCACAGTGGCTTTTAACACCAAATTTTCGTTTCTGCACAGAAGAGCGTCTGCCGGATTTTGCCTGTCAAGTTTCAGCTTAAGTGGGTCAAAATACCTCAGATTCATCGTTTGTTCTGAAACAACATCCGTACAAACATCGATAACGCTGAGTAATAGTTTTCCTGTGTCGGCAGGTAGATAGGCAAACCTGTCCCCAACATATTTACCCGAGTCGAGATCGAATTTCCATTGATAGCTCCGACCCTTTCGGGATGATGTGTCTAACGTTGAAACAAACAACGTGTCACCCGGACAAAGCCGGGTAAGATTCGGGATGGTATCAAATTGTGCTGATTTAAAAACCTCCCATCGCGCCAACGTCTTAGAAATATTGCGTGAACAGCTGTCTGTTATTTCCAGGAACAACCAGTCTGATTTAAGAACTTCGACCTGAATACTATCTCTGAATATTGTATTTGCAGGAATGATGGTTGTCTTCAACAAGGGACCGCTTCCTGCCGATGTCGCGTTATACCAATTGATGTACGTTGTCAAGCCCCCAGACTCCAATTCCAGATTGAACCTTACCGAGTCTTCGAGGCAAAACAACGTGTCGTTTTGCCTAAAATCATTGAGCTTAAACTCCTTCTGAATAAAGACCCTGATATCGGCTGTATCCGGCTCTCCGCATCCACTGGAATCCGCAATGATGATGGTATACAATGTATCTACTTCGGGGAAAACAAAGGGGTTCCGCTCGGTAGAATCTGTAATGTTGTAATTCGGACTCCACGTCCATTTCGTGCCACCAAACGTTTGCAATTGCACCGAGTCGCCGAAACAAATCGTTGTATCTGGTCCCGGATCGGCGTCATCTGTGCTGTAAATCAACAGGTTTAATGTATCCAGTTTAAAATAACTCTGCACTGCCGGTGCCGTAGATCGAACTCGAATCCTGTATTTGTCGGAAGACTTCACTCGAAACAGTGGTAACTGGCCAATGATTACGCTATCCGTTGTCGTTTTCAGTTCTCCGAGAAAGAAAGCACCGTTTTGGAATTCCCCTTGTTCGTCACTCAGTTCTGCTATGAAGACATTGGCTGTATCAAACGCCCCAACTTTGCGGTAGGGTATGATAATCGTATCACCAGCACAGTAAGGCCCTTTTGAAACCTCGCCTCGGGTTATGCTATAATCGAAGGTTCGGGTGAGAAAAGGCGTACTTTTTACACCTACGGGACTAAGGGTGAAAGGAGTAAGTGAAATAGCCTGAGAAGCACTCTCGCTGTAAGCCAAATCCTGATCTCCAATGGGTGATAGGTTCGCAGGACGGTTAATGGGCAAACTTATATACCATAATACGTTACCCAAACGGTCGAGCTTGCTCATGACAGCATCTACATAACTGGTGCCTTGCAGCGATCCAAAGCGAAACGATGAAGTCTCTGCGATGAACGAGAAATACAGAAAGTCGCCGTTCAATGACATTTTGGAAAAGCCTTTAGCCACGCCTCCAACCTGGTGGGAGGTTGTACGCGTCCAGTTAAAGCTCGACAATGCATTGGATTCACCGATCCAATAGAACTCCCTGTTCGGATTGGAACTCTGGGCACGGATCGTGTCTCCCTGCCAAATCATAGAATCGGCACGTAGAAATCCAGACAAGTAGATTCTGGAGCTATCGATGGCTGCAATGCTATTGATCTTGATCTTTCGATCTAGGCGAGGCGTAAACTCCGTTTTTACAATCGTTCCATTCGATCTAGTCCAGACTACTCCGGCCGGAGTGGAATTTCCAATCGAGATACCATTGATGTTGCTGTTTTTTCGGGCCACAATTGAAAAGTAGACCTGATCATTTTTGTCGGTAGTCACCGCCGGTATTTCATCCACTTGAAAGCGATCATATACCTTAGACCATCGCAATGCTGTAGCATCGGCACTGTATTTCGCTACAACATTCACAAAACCTGTTCCGGTAGACGCTGAGCTTCCATCCAGAACACCATATTGCCGAAACCCGTTGAGATAATATGAGGCAAGGATTTCATCCTTTGAATTAAGGGAAATGTCATACCCCTGAGTGAAATCGCCAAAACCCAAATCTTTAGCTCCTGTGAAGGTGCCATTTGGTGATAAAAAGGCCACAAAAATACCGGCCGACCGGTTAAGGGTGAAGTTACCAAAAGATAACCCACCAGCAGTTCCTGTGGAGTAACTCCCGAACAGGACGACCTCCGATTTTGAATTGATTACAATTTTTCGAAGAAATGCCGACTTGACGTCTACAAATGCCTTCCCCCAAATGTAGTTGCCGTCGCCATCGAATTTAGCAATGTAAAATGTATTCTGGGATGTACCCGAAAAGAAAAACGTATCTCCCGGCAGGTAGAGGCTATCCTTAAAAAGTCCACCAATGTAGATATTTGAACTATCGTCTACAGCCTGACTGACAATATACGCTTCACCATTTTGAGAGAATCGAATTTGCTCTGCCCAGTCATGGGTTTGACCAACCGAAATCAAACTGCATAACACAGTAACACAGATCAACGTCAGTTTCTTAATCATGGTTTAAATATAACTCTCCAACGGTAAGGAATGTTCATAACACCGTCATACACAAAAAGGGAAAGCGCTGTATTTAAACACTAGACTTGTCCACCCCTAAAAAGGGGCTGGCGGCACACCGATTTGGGCAAACATGGAACCACTCTCATAGCTATTGACAATCAGACACTTAAGACAGGTATTACCAGGGTCCTCTTCGATTGACATTGATAAACGTATCGCCTTCCAGGCGATAAGCGCCATACAACCCTACGGACCAAATTCTTCCACTGCGATCTTCATATAGCTGGAAGGGTAGATGTTTTTCAAAACGGCCATCTCCTGTATAAGAATCCGTCTTATTTCCGTGGTATCGAATCATTCGTTCACCCTGAGTCGACAGCCATATACCTCCTTTTTGATCAATTAGTCTAACTTCTAATGGCAATGCAATTAAATTGGTGTCTCCTAAGTACCTTTTGAACGAATCCCCCTGTTCGATGTACACACCGTCATGAAACGTATTCACCCATAACATGCCGTCACTGTCTTGCAACACAGACCCAATAAAATTCGTTTGCATTTCACTGTTTTCTCCAGATTTGGTTAGTTCATCATTTCGGTACACAAAAAGACCGGCATTTGTAGCAAACCAAACTCCTCCCTGATTGTCTGCAAAGATGTTGTGCACCATTTCGGCCGTTGAAACACCTCTTCGAGGATCCTTGATACCTTTCGGGAGCTCAAAAGCTGAAAAAACAGTCCCATCAAAGGTGCATGCTCCTTTTACTGTTCCAATCCAAACCAGGCCGTCTTCTGTTGTTTCGAGTGCCCATATATCGTTGCTAAGTAAACCGTCGTTCTCGGTATACAAGGTAAAGTACGTGCCATCAAATTTTATTAGTCCGGTTGAACTCCCAGCCCAGATCACACCTTCCTTGTCTTCTACAATTGTCTTAACCGTAGATGATTTATGGCGCTCGTTCTGGATGTCAAAATACAGAAGCGATGTACCATCGTATCGTGAAAGACCGTTTTGAGTGGCAAACCATAGATTGCCAGATTTGTCTTGATACATCATGCGCACCACCCCACTAATCTGATTTCCCTGAGTTTCTTTTATGTGTGGGTCGTTCTTGAATTCAGGTAAGGTATCTGCCCATTGGCTGACACTGTCGATGTGGTAAACGAGTTTGGGGTCGGCGATGTTATTTTTACCATTGCCCTGACAGGATATGGTGGACACGAGTAGTAATTGTAGTAGTATGGTTACACTGGAATTAGATGCCTTCATCTGTTCTGTATTTAGACTATTGAGTTTTCAATCTGTGTGTTAACGGTACACAACCCGTTTCATCTTTTGACCGTCTGAACCAGCAACTTGTTGCATACGGCCTGGCTTAAAACCACCTCGGATTGTGTGCCATATCGTACCGACATACTTTGATCAAATGGCTCTACGTGCAACACCTCTATTTCCAGACCGAGATTGATCTCTTTTTTGTTGAGATAGAGTAGAAATTCTGTTGAGCTTTCGCGTAGGGCTTTCAGAACGACTTTTCTACCCGGTTCTATTTGTGAAAGAAGTTTATGCTCGGGTTTGGTAAAGTTTCCATTTTTGTCTGGTATGGGTGAACCGTGTGGATCTACGGTTGGAAAACCCAGAATCTCATCCATACGGTCGAAGAAAAGATCGGACTTCAGGTGTTCCATCTCCTCGGCCATATCGTGCACTTCTTCCCAGCCAAACCCCATCACCTGTTTCAGGAACATTTCTGATAATCGGTGCCGACGTATGATGAGTGCTGCCTGTATTACGCCTTGTTCAGTGAGCCGGATGGGTTTGTATTTCACGTAATTTACCCAACCCTGTTCCTGCAACTTTTTAACCATGGCATTTACAGTGGGTTTGCTCACATCCATCTGCTTGCCTAAATCCGTAATGGAGATATCTACGCTCTCTTGATGGAGGTAGTACAGCGCCTTTAAATAATTCTCTTTTGTTTGAGTGGGCATAGTGAAGTGTCAAAAGTATGAAATGTAACTCTAAATAATTTGTTAGACATATCTAACTTTTTATATTTGCACTACAAAACAATGTAAATGCGTCCAAGTCTGGTTATATTTTTTGTCCTCGTTTCGTGCACTGTATTGGCACAAACCTCCACAATTCGAGGAAGCGTTACCGATAGTACCGGACCCATTCCGTATGCCAATGTTTACCTGCAGGACGGCAGTATTGGAACTACGACAAATGAAGAAGGGAATTACGTACTGAAAAATGTACCCGCAGGAACGCATGAAATCCGTGTTTCTTTCGTATCTTATAAAACCGGTTCACAACGAATTTCTGTTCAACCGAACAGCATTTTAATACTAAATTTCGTACTAAAGCCAGATCAATCCAGGCTGAGAACGTTAGTCATAACTGGAACGATGAAGCCTGTTCTAAAACTTGAAAGTCCGGTTCCGGTAGAAGTATATACACCAACCTTCTTTAAATCAAATCCCACACCCTCTGTATACGAAGCAATGCAGAATGTAAATGGTGTGCGGCCTCAGGTAAACTGCTCCGTTTGTAATACAGGTGACATTCACATCAATGGATTAGAAGGCGCGTACAGCATGGTAATGATTGATGGTATGCCTATTGTTAGTGGATTATCGACAGTGTATGGTTTAAATGGTATACCCCAGTCGCTAATTGAACGGGTTGAAGTGGTTAAAGGGCCTGCCAGCACGCTGTATGGTTCTGAGGCTGTTGGTGGTTTGATCAATATCATTACCAAAAAGACGTCCAATGCTCCTATTGTTTCGGCAGATGTATTCGGAACAACATGGAACGAGATCAATACCGATGTATCGAGCAAATTCAGCGCAGGTAAAAAAGCCGAAGCACTCATAGGGTTGAATTATTTTAACTTCCAGAATCGGGTGGACAACAACAACGATAATTTCACGGATGTTACCCTTCAAGATCGTTTTTCTCTGTTTAACAAATGGAATTTCAAACGCAAAAACAACCGTGTTTTTTCCCTGGCTGCGCGATACGTATATGAAGATCGTTTTGGTGGTGATATGAACTGGACTCCAGAATTCAGAGGAGGCGACTCCATCTATGGCGAGAGTATATACACCAGTCGGTGGGAAATATTTGGGGTGTACCAACTCCCCGTTAAGGAGCATATGATGTTGCAGTTCAGCGCGAACCAACACGATCAAAACTCCGTTTACGGCGACACCTGGTTTATCGCCAAACAGAAAATCAACTTTGGTCAGTTTACCTGGGATAAGAAAATCAGCGAAAAACACGAATTCTTATTTGGTGCTGCAATGCGCTACACCTATTACGACGATAATACACCTGCCACACGCCAGTCGGAGACGGAGGGTGTCAACAACCTACCCACAGAAACCTACCTACCAGGTGTTTTCATCCAGGATGAGATTCGCCTGAACAAACAAAACAAACTCTTACTTGGGATGCGGTACGATTACAACTCCATCCACGGAGACATTTACACCCCGCGTTTCAATTACAAATGGAACTCAAAGAATAAACGCAATATTGTACGGCTGAGTTTTGGAACAGGTTACCGGGTTGCCAATGTGTTCACGGAGGATCATGCTGCACTAACCGGAGGACGAGAAGTGGTCTTCTTATCGGACCTTAACCCTGAAACTTCATTGAACGGAAACCTGAACGTTGTGAAAAAGGTATTCACCAAAAAAGGCTGGTATGTCAACCTGGATGGTTCAGTCTTCCATACCCATTTCAACAACAAAATATTTGCTGACTACGATACCGACCCTGGAAAGATTATTTACGACAACCTTGCTGGTTACGCCATATCTCAAGGTGTATCGATCAATGTAAATGCATCGTACAAAGGATTAAAGATGCTGGTAGGTGCAACTGCCATGGACGTATTTAGTGTAGAAAACGGCGTTCGTGAACGTCAGGAACTTACCGAACAGTTCTCCGGAACCTGGACATTGAGCTACAAGATTAGGGGCGCTGGTCTAACTATAGATTACACCGGAAACCTATATGGCCCGATGGAGTTACCCACGCAAGACTCGGAGGAGTTTGATGACCCGCGACCCGACACATCTCCTTGGTGGAGCATTCAAAACCTGCAGGTTACTAAAAAGGTGAATGACCAGTTTGAGATATACGGCGGATTGAAGAATTTACTGAACTGGACTCCCTGGAGGAACCTAAATGCCTCCTACCTGGGTAATACAGCTGACCCATTTGAGCGAAACACACCACCCGAAGTTCTTGTGTTTGATCCCACCTATGTGTACGGCCCTAACCAGGGCTTAAGAGGTTTCCTTGGTTTACGTTACACCTTGAACAAATCGTAAATGAAACGAAATCCCTGGTTGAAATTTTCCGTACTCCTGGTCCTTGGGCTGCTCTGCTCTACATATAGTCTTGCACAACTTCAGACCTATCATTTCAACGAGCTAGACAGTTTAAATGAACACGAGAAAAAATCTGTTGTCGTTTTTATTCATACCGATTGGTGCAAGTACTGTCTCCAAATGGAGCATACCACATTTGCAAACGACAGCATTGCGGCTGTTTTAAACCGTCACTTCTATTTTGTTAAACTGGATGCGGAGACACACGATAGCATCCGATATGGTGGTCATACATTCCGTTTTAAACCCAACGGAGCCAATACCGGTATTCATGAACTTGCTGAACAACTTGGCACCATTGATGGGAAACTGGTCTATCCCACCCTTGCCATACTGAACGACCGCAATGAGGTCGTTTTCAAGTACGCCGGACTACTCACTTCCGAAGAATTATTGGCAGGGCTCCGCCAGTTAGTGAACCAGTAGACCAGCTGCCTAACAAGTGGAGCACATTGGTTTTAGATCAAAATCGAGTCACATTTATTTATGCAAAGCATAAGGAAAAACAATGCGCTTTCTTAGTGTGTTTAACCGATTGATCGTACCATTGCAGCTTCGAAAAAATGGCCAGTAAAAAAGTAGTTAAAAACGGTGCTGTGCCTCCTGAAAAGTTCACAGGAGAAGGCAGCATTACAGCTCCAAGTAAAAAGGCGGCGGGCTTAACCGGAGTTAAGGTAGCCATTCAACACCTGTCAGAAGAAATAGGTGTAGATGCTGTTGCCAGTCTAGCCCCTAAAATGAACCAGTTTGACGGGTTTGATTGTCCGGGTTGTGCATGGCCCGATCCGGATGAAAAGCGCTCTTTTTTGGCGGAGTACTGTGAGAATGGGGCCAAGGCAATTGCGGAAGAGGCCACAACTAAAAAAGCCGACCCCGACTTCTGGAGCAAATACTCGGTATTTGAGTTGTCACAGTTTACGGACTATGACCTGGGTAAATCTGGACGGATTACGCACCCGATGCTGCTCGAGGAAGGTGGAACGCATTATAGACCCATTGCGTGGACCGATGCGTTTTCGATTATTGCTCAGGAATTAAAGGCGTTAAATTCACCGGACGAAGCAGTGTTCTACACCTCGGGTCGAACAAGCAACGAAGCCGCATTTATCTATCAGCTGTTCGTTCGCTGTTTTGGTACCAACAACTTACCCGATTGTAGTAATATGTGTCATGAAAGCAGTGGAGTTGCGCTCAACAGAACACTTGGACTGGGCAAAGGGTCAGTAAAACATGAAGACTTCGAGAAAGCCGAGGTAATTATGATCTTTGGTCAAAACCCGGGAACAAACCATCCCAGAATGCTTGCATCTTTGGAGGCAGCCAAGAAACAAGGTGCAAAGATCATCGCCGTAAACCCGTTAAAAGAACCGGGACTCCTGCGCTTTAGCAACCCTCAAGGTGTGAGTCTGCTTAAATCAACCGCCATTAGTGACCACTACCTTCAGGTGCGGATCAATGGCGACATGGCATTGTTAAAGGCGCTGCTTTATTTGATGTTGGAAGCTGAAGATGCTGAACCGAATTCGGTATTCGATCAGGACTTCATACAAAAACACACGCTGGGTTATAAAGAACTTATAACCGATATACGATCGTACGATTTCAATGAGCTTGTATCCATGAGCGGTGTTTCGGAAAAGGAGATTCGTGATGTTAGCACGTTACTGATTGAGAAAAAAAGAATCATAATTTGCTGGGCTATGGGTATTACCCAGCATAAAAATGGAGTGGCCACCATACAGGATATTGTTAATGTTCTCTTGCTTAAAGGAAGTATCGGCAAACCTGGGGCTGGGACCTGTCCGGTTAGAGGGCATAGTAATGTTCAGGGTGATCGAACCATGGGCATTTACGAAAAACCCAGCGAAGCATTTTTGGCAAAGCAAGAGCAGGTAACTGGTGTCAGCATGCCAAGAAAGCACGGCTGGGATGCCGTGGAAAGCATTGAAGCGATGGCCGAAAGTAAAGCCGGGGTATTCTTCGCTATGGGTGGAAACTTTTTGTCCGCTTCACCGGATACCTGGACTACAGCCCGAGCACTTGAGAACTGCTCCCTTACGGTTCATGTTTCTACGAAACCAAATCGTAGTCATGTAATTCATGGTAAACGCGCGTTAATTCTTCCGTGTCTTGGCAGATCGGAAAATGACGTACAACAAGAAGGGAATCAGTTTGTTACGGTAGAGAATTCGATGGGCGTTGTTCATCAAAGTCAGGGCGACCGTAAGCCTGCATCCGACTTGTTGAAAAGTGAAGCCACTATAGTAGCAGAATTAGCCCATGCATATTTTGGTGATGATCATGCAGTAGACTGGTTAGCTCTTGTGGCCAACTACGACCGAATACGCGATTTAATTTCAGAGGTCATTCCAGGGTTTGATAATTTTAATGCGCGCGTACGTCAAAAGGGAGGATTTTATCTTCCCAACGGTCCACGTGATTTGTCTTTTACCAACAAAGAGCAAAAGGGGTTGTTAACGGTCAACAAACTGGAAAAATTGAATATGGAAGGGGCCCAATATGTGCTGATGACTATCCGTAGCCATGACCAGTTCAACACAACGGTGTATGGTTTAGACGATCGCTACCGCGGCGTATTCAATGAACGACGTGTATTGTTCATGAACCCGGTTGACATGAAGAACGAAGGACTCAAACAGGGTGACGTTGTGAATCTCATAGGACATTACAAGGGCGAGCGTCGTGTAGCTCACCGTTTCATGCCAATACCTTACGACATACCTTCAGGCAATACCGCTGCATACTTCCCCGAAACCAATGTATTGGTACCCTTAGACAGCACGGCTGATGAGTCCAATACACCTACATCGAAAGCGGTGATGATAACCATCGAGAAGCAAAGCACGTAAGCTTGCCATGCCGACGCTACTGGTGGCACCAATTGATGGAATCTAAGGTCTTAGCGGTTTTTCATCTTACCAAGATACGTATCCATGGAAGCTTTGAGCTTATCCACGGCATCGAACAACGCTTGTTCAACGGTATTGTGGTCGGCTGTAACCACCATCGGTTGTCTGTTTCTGGAACGCGCTTCAAGCAAACAACGTTTATCATCCGGACCAGTTTTACCGGCATTTTGATCGGAAAGATGCACTTCAATGCGTGTTATATGGTCGCTGAACCGGTCTAGTTCATCGTTGATGTACGATTGAAAATAGTCCGCTTGCTGCTGTGTGGATTTAATGTTTTTATCGGAATTGAATACAATAATCATATGGTTTTACCTTATAATAAAATTAACCCCAGTCTTGTCTGAGTGATTTATCTATGTAGAAACAAAGAACCTGTTAATTCGGTTTTACCAAAATGACGGATATCAGGAATACAAAGGGTATAACTCAATTCGATAAACTAAAAATCGTGTTACAAAACAGTCGCCTAATAAAGCAATATCCGAAAAGTAAGAAATTGCAGCGAGTCCGGCCGAAGAGAGTTACCTTTTAGTTCAACCACGCGTTTTCAAATAATAGTCGGTTACATCGTTGGCCTTCCTGTAGAAATACGTCGCACTTTTTATACGTTTTGTGCGTTAAGCCAACGCAAACTGCCGGTCCCAGGCAGCAAGCTTTTTGAAATCGATATAAGGTGTAGCGCTGAACATTCGTTAAATGGTGCAATCGATAAGCACACATCAAAGTTGAAGGATTGAAGGTTAACTTGCAACAGCAACATTGCACGTAGTCCTGGACACACGGCAGTCACAGGGTTAAAAAGTCCTGTTCGCAGTGTGATGTCGTTGCAATATATTTACTTAATTCTGGTTAAAAACTTTAAAGGAACACAATGAGCCGGCAGCTAGTATTGATCATATCACTCTTAATCTCGTCCTTTTGGGGTTTTTCACAATCGAAGCGCCTTTCGCAGTTTGACACGGCTTCGTGCTCATTTTCAGGCACAAAAATCGAACAAGCGGAGTACTTGTTGCGACTGGTTCAACCAAGAGGCGTCGTAAAAAAGGAAAATGCAGTTCTACCGGATTTTCTTTCAAGCCTTTTGACCGGCGAAACCTCCCTAATTTCGGAAAAAGATTTATCAGACTACATCCTAATAAATCAATTGAACGAGGAAGAAATAGGTGGAAGTATCCAGGATTCAATCGCTCAGAATGCGAAAATGATCAAAGCAAAATACTTTGTCATCCACGATGTAAGTACACCGAACTACAAATTGAAGGATTTCCCCATCGATATTAATGAAGAAACATGGCCATATAACCAGGTAAAAGAGAAGTGGAACATCAAAAAGGCTCATGTATTTATTGGCAGAACCGGTAAGTCACATAGCCCTGTATACCTGAGCACACCGTGGAGAGCCACTAAATTCGAGCTTAATGTTCTCGATGAGCAATTCTCCAAAGGGTTGTTTATTCACGCGGAGTTGATACAACCTAGAAAATCGGATCCAATTGCCTGGTCAAACAACGACATCATAGCACCTACTCCTGGCTTTACATCAGACCAGTACAAGCGGTTAGCCCTTATATACCTGATTGCCTCCCATCGAAGTGGAGGGTACATGGTTCCTGTGTTTCACGCCGTGTTGGATGAAGGCATCAAAGGAGGTCATGACGATCCTCAACACTTCTCACTGGCAGCATTCAACGATGCAATTGAGCAGGTGTATACGGAGATCACACAGCTGGAAACGACAGACCTTTGGGCCACGTATTACTATGTTCCGAAACTTAACCATTCAGACAAAGGCATCGAACTTTTGGATATTAATGGCAACGGTTTAGGTCTGAAACTTGAAGCCTGCGATTGGTGTGATGCGTGCATCGAAGGAACTGTAATCGTGCTTAAGGATAACCAGCATCACGTTTTGAACTATGCCGGTCGGTCAACAAACTTGCAGTTAGATTGTAGAACGTGCTCGAAATATAAGAAGTACGATGGTTACGAGAAAACGGGTAAAGTACTGTGGCAACGAAGTAGTGGTTATGGCCAGGGAGTAAAGCACTATCGGCTCATACCCTTTAAGTCCATTGCAGTTGACAGCACTGTTATCCCGTTCGGAAGTGTTCTGTTTATACCAGGGGCAAAAGGTGTTCGCTATACCTTCCAGGACAGTTCATACATCCATGATGGTTACTTTATCGCCACGGACATGGGAAGCAAAATTATCGACAACCACATTGATGTGTTCATAGGCACCGCAACTTCAAACCCATTTGATTTCATAACATCTGACAGCAATCACACATTCAAGGCACAATTCATTCGAGATTCTGCTGTGGTCAGAAGACTTACAGACGCAAGTCTTATGCAACAAGATCAGTACTTAACGCGTTTTTGTTCGGAAGAGCCATGCGAATTAGGGACTCCATCGGGGTACGTTAATGCTTTCGGGGACACGATTATTCCATACGGCCGATACAATTACTGTTACACCGATACCATAAGAAACTTTGGTATCGTGCTGGATAGCAACGGTACATGCCTTGCGATCGATGTTGAAGGAAACTACCTGTATGATGTTAAATGGTTCGACAATGGACCAGATCACATAGTTGAAGGACTATTTAGAGTCATCCTGAACGACCAGATTGGATATGCCGATGCGCAGGGGAACATCGTAATTGCGCCTCAGTATACCTGTGCAGAACCCTTTAACCAGGGCAGAGCCAAAGTGACCTATTCCTGTGAACTTATAGATGACGGTGAATACCAAACGATGAAGAGCGCGTCATGGTTTTACATTGACCATACCGGCAACAAGATCGAATAAACGAAGGCGTTGTGTAACTCGCCAGCCTTAGCTCGAACGAACTTCCTGGAGACGCTCAAACAGGGATTTCTGGCTCAGCTTCTCTTCTATAAATCGAATGCTTTTCAGGAAATCATGTGGTGTACAATCGTTCAACACCTTCTGAATATTGTCCCACTCTCCTTCAAAGCGCGGCAGCAGCTTCTTGCTCTTGGCTGTGAGCGATAGAATCTGTCGTCTTGAATCGTCTTTATCCTCTCCACTTTGCACATAGCCTCGACCCTTCATTTTCTTGATAATGCGAACAACAGCCGGATGAGAAAACTTAAGTTGTTGTGCTAGTTCTGTTACTGAAAGCGACTGTTCGTTTAAAGCCAAAAACACCAAATGCCAGTTCGGTTCGATATCGAAATCCAAATGGGCATAAACCTTCCTCGCTTCGCTGTTCAGTAGGTCGCTCAATCGCTTGATTCGAGCACTTAAACCGATGTAATCTAATTCGTTGATATAGTCTTTCATAACAGATTTCCCTGAACCTGCGTTTAAATCGAATTGAAGTAGAGTCAAGCCCAGATTGCGGTGTTGGATCGGTAGCTCCGGTGTATTTGGTGTCTTGAAATACTCCACAAATTGAAAACCAAAACTTTCATAGTATTTGACAATCTTTGGGTTGTCATCCCATGTATCCATTCGTATATAGGACAGGTGTTTCGTGCGAGCTTTCTCGATGGCCCATCTCAGCACTTTGGTGAAATGGCGCTCACCTCGATGATTTGGTGCCACTGCCATACGATGAATGTATAGCGCGTCTCCGTTCTCCTTCTTTCTCCAAATAACCTTGTCGGAATAGCATATGCTAAAAACACAAAGGATCTCCCCACCCCAACTGATTTTATATTGAAGTCTGTTTTTGAGATCGTTCCTGAGTGCATCCTTATCATAACCCTTCCAAACGGTATAGTTCTGTTCCTTTTGATATGCGATCGCTTGCTCAAAAACCATGAAAATGAACGGGAGATCGGATTGGGAGGTATGCGTTATACGATAATTCATACGAGTAACCAGTACACTTATGTAACATGTTACGCAAATATATCAAAATGTAACCTGTTCCACAAACCATCGCCAGGTGGTTATTTAGGTGCATACCGCTCATTTATGGTTTCGAGATCAACCGAAGTTTACTATTATTGAACATGCTAACGCATTGCATATAACTCATGTAATAATTGCAGTAGCGACATCTTGAATAAGAACCATGGATTCAGCATTAGGCTTAAAGATCAAAATACTCAAGGGCGAAGCGCTTTCCCCAGCAGATATCGATACTCATCTGGATCAATCAGCCGTTTTCAGGGCCTTATTGGGTGATTTTGAGCTTACATCTCTAAACTTGCTTCACAGGCTCATCGAGCTAAGTGAAATACCTTTTTCAGATCGCCATGAAAAGGTTCGGCACTGGAGAGAAGAACTGGGTCGTATGACATATTGCGATGAAGGCTTTTCATTAACCGGCAATAAGGACGACATACTTGCTTGTTATAATGCGATGATCACAACGGTATTGTTACGACTCAACTACCCTAAAACATCAGAGACAAATGCGGGTATCCGGTGGATTGTAGATTATCAAAACACGGCTAGAAATCAGAAAAACAACTGGCAGGGTAAAGGCATTCAGAAATACGGCGGTTGTATGAAGTCAACACCATGTTTTATTGGTGTAGTGAAGTCGATGGTTGCGCTCAACACGCTTATCGAACGTCAAGATCAAGTGGATGAGAACATCACAACCAAGCTGCAATCCGGACTCGAATACATTCTGGAACATGAAGTTTATAAAAAGCTATCAACCGATGAACCCATTACAAATTATCTGAACAAGCTAACGTATCCATACACCTACAAAACCAACGTAGTTGAAATACTGGGCCTTCTTAAGAGCAATCATTTATTGACAGATCCACGAACCAAACAGGCCAGAGACCTCCTGCTTAAAAAGCAACGAAAGGACGGATTCTGGAGAGTCAATGCACATTACAAGCCCAAATATTGGGTGGATTTTGACCCTCCTAAAGAACCTGCACTCTGGCTGAGTAATGAAATAGAAAATATACTTCATTGATTGGTTCTAACCAGTTTTCGGGTCTTACAGAAATTAGGATGCTTCATAAACGAAGTCGCATTGATACGACCTGAGATTACCCGGTCTTGAAATAAAGCTTAAGTTTGAGCCACTCTTTTATCCCAGATATCACGTGCATATGCAGCATTTAGTACAGCGATCAATTCTTCTTCTCACACTCGTAATTAGCGCAGTAAGTGGGCAGGCACAAACCAAGACGTCTACACTTCATACCTTAACTGGAAGAATTGTATTTCCAGATGTCCGTGTTTACCTGTTCAGAGGTGATTTACCATCCGACTACCCATTTGTTATCTATGACTTGAGTGTAGATTATGGCCAGGGCGACTATATGATGGAGGATTCTGTTTTTCTTCAATCAACCGGTGTTCACAAGATTCTGTGCAACGGCTTTTCCTATCAAAATCCGGAAGCATCTATAAGAAATGTAACCGTTGTCAAGCACTATAAGGTCATTGTACGGGACTCCATTCTACCTCCTTTGGAGCATACCTATCCAAACCGAACAATGGTTGATGCTCAGATTGACAGTACAGGTCAAATACGATTTCCCGCCTCCAAAGGCGTAAAGCCTTCAAAGAAGGAGATCAAAAGTATTCTCGAAAGTCTGATTGCAAATGGCGATACCACTTCCTTTTTGGACGGCAAAACGGTTAAGCAATTGTACAAACAGCGAAGAGGCAAAACTTCTTCCGGGGTAAATTGGAATTTTGAACTCGATCGCGTGTTCATTCAGGTCAATTACGACCCGGAAGAATCAGACCAGGCCCCACTAATTCTAGAGATAGAGCAGATCTCGAAACCTTGAGACAGATAGACTTAAACAAAAAAGCCCAATGCAAACACTGGGCTTTCTATCACCTCTGGCTTGAGGTATATCTATGCTGTTCCAACTTAGTTTCGTATGAGCTTCTCGCTCATTGTTTTTAACCCATTGGTCCACTGAACAATGTAAGTGCCTCGTGGTAATTCCGACGTTTTTACAGTTACTGTATGATTCATTTGGTCTGTTAGCTCGATTCGATCGATTAACCTACCCGACATGTCACGAACAGTTATAACGCCCTGTGCACGATCGTCATATGGTGGCTCGATCTGAACGAAGTCTCCACTGGCAGGATTAGGGTATACCTTAAGGTTTACCGTTGCTTCCTGATCGCGTTTGACCACCCGCACGCCCAGAATTTCATGTGTACCATCGTAGTCTGTTTGACTTAGCCTGTAGTAAGTCACCGGAAATGGATCGGTATCCATGATCGAATAATCAATCACATTATTGGACGTACCGTTTCCAGGTTCTTCCTCAAAATGTGTGAACTCAATGCCGTCTTCTGATCGCTCTATGGTAAAGAAATCGTTGTTCAATTCCATGCTTGTCGACCATTCCAACCGATTGAAATCTTCAAGACCTGACGCGGTGAAATAGATCAAACTCACCGGTAATGTTATATCTGCTTCATCAAAAACGGAAGCATCGTCAACGCCCTGACCATTCTCTGCATAGGACGTATTGTTTCTATTGTTGGCTCCACCATCACCGTTCAACGACTGAACCGTGGTGTGCTGTGTAGGCTCAACAGACGAAAAATAAACAACGCCCTGTCCTCCACCTCCACCGGCTCCATGGCTGTGATTATGGTTTACATTTCCACCATCTCCACCATCAGCTGCTATGTGGAGTTCTGAGCTTGCGTGAATATCAAACGTATCGACTTTAAGCACAATTGAGCCACCTGCTCCACCACCGCCTGCTCCATCACCTCCTACAGATATTGCCGTTCCTCCGTTGGCCGTTATCTGAACATCACCTACGCCGGAAATCGTCTCAATCTTAGTCGCTTTAATGAAGATAATTCCTCCGCCATTACCACCAGCAGAGTTACTGTTGTTGTTTACTTCTCCGGCACCTCCGCCGCCTCCCATAAACACCTGGTCGGATGAGATGTATGCAGAAAGACCTGCACCTCCTAATCCGTGTGTATTCGAAGAACAGGACCAGCCTTGTCCACCGTCTCCACCTTCGGCATAGTTACCTCCCCCGCCTCCACCAGCGTTGTGTGTGCTTCCGCCTCCACCGCCGTTGGCGATCTTAGCCCTGCCTGCTACCCAATCGGTGTTTGTGTTCACATAAATTCCTTCTCCTTTGTTTCCATAATACTGATGTACTGCACTGATGTAGGCTGTAGAAATACATGAACCGGAACTTCCATTGTCGGTTGATCCACCTCTAAATCCGGTACCATTCGCTGAAATATCGTGTTTCAACTGCAGTGTTCCTTCCACCTCAAACAGCAGAATTCCGCCTGTACTTCCATCCCAATCTTTGGCAACGATCGGAGCTGTAGTCGTGAACATGCCTCCGCTTCCCAACTTAGGATAGCTTACCACCTGCACACTGCTATGTGCACCAAATGAGTACGATTTGTCTAGTGAACCTGAAATTGTAATTGATTGAATCTCGCCACCGCTTCGCGTAACACTCGCTACGCTTACCACTTCATAGCTACCAGCGGCACCGATATTGCTAATCTTACCGAAAGAACTGTTGTTTAAGGTATCACCACCTAAAACATGATCCTGCATTTGGATGATCAAAACGCGTTCTCCCTGCTGAAACTGATCATTCATCTCATCCGGTGAGGACAAATGAATAACCGAACCTGCGATGGAGTCGACCTTTGCGTACGCATTAATACATACGCTACTCGATTGCGTTCCCGCCTCCGATTCTGTTGATGACAAGCCCCCTCCCAGAAGGAACAATCCATACAATAAAGCACTAAATACTGTTGTGAATAGGGTAATTTTCACCCATTTGAGTTCTTGACGAACCTGGACGTCGTTAGTAATTTTCATCATTAAAATATTAAGTAGTACAAGGGACTCCGGAGAATCCCTTGGTGCAAATATACAAAATTTCTACCGATGATGAGTCCTTACCCCAGTGTCGACGGCCTTACCACATACACTGCTCCTGCCTTAGACGGCACTATTCGAACCCGTATTTAAGGATTCTGGTCCTTCAGGTCGATCCATTTTCGAACAACGGCCTGAAGTGCTTCTTTCTTCTCCAACACATCTTCCATGGAATAAAACCGTGCAACCCGCGCTTCTTTTTTATCCCCTTCCAGCAATCCCGTTGTATCGTTCAGTAATGCTCCGGTATGAAAGGTTAGATTTACCATCTTTTTAGCTCTTGGATTGAAGGTAGCCAAATTCCCCTTATAGATAAAACTTGGCGCACTCCATTTAATGTCTTCTGTAATTTTATCACTAGCACCCAGCACAATTTCGCGCACAGCATCGATTTCCTCTTTCAACGGATTATCCAGATTCTTGATGAACTCCGTCACTTTTTCCGTCTTGTTCATACGTTTTCTTGCTTAAACTGAGTCAGCGAAAACCAGTTGCCTGAATCATCCCTGAACATAGCCTCGATACCATAAAACTCCTGCGTAGGTTCTTTGGTAAACACAACACCCTTGTCCTTCAATTCCTGATACGTTGCATATATATCCGTACACTGAAAAACACCAAAGCCAAATGTGCCATTTTTGACCAACTCGGAAAGATTCTGAGCAACTTCATCATTAAACATCCCGCCTTTGTGGATTGGCATAAGCGTTATCTCCACTTCTTTTTGATCCTTTGGGCAAACAGTTAACCAAAAAGCGTCGTTGCCAATGGGGATTTTCATTTTTTCGACGAAACCCAGTTTGTTGACATAAAAGTCGTAAGCGCTCTCTTGATCAAGTACATAAATACTCGCATGTGATAATCTCGTGATCATGATTTTTCTTTTTCCAAAGGAATAAAAATCAAAGGGAACTGAGTTATCGGATATTGCTATTGTTTATTCCAACCGTAGCTGGATGCAAAACATCCAGGAATAAAGGAAAACGGTGACGCCAATTTCTCTTGCTCCAGGCGATCGAGCTTTTTTGCATATTCATTTGGCGTAAGACCCTCTCGTCTCTTAAACAAGCGCACGAAGGAAGGTACACTTTCGAAACCTACCTGAAAACAGGTTTCCTTCACCGACACCTTGTTTTTCAACAAGCGTCTGGCTTCCGAAAGTCGAAGTTCGATTAGATATTGATGAGGCGACTTCCCAAATGATTTCTTAAACAGTCGTAAGAAATGATACTTCGAGAAGTTCGCCTGATCGGAAATTTTATCAAGATCGATGCTTTCCAGGTAGTGCTCATCTATGTACAGTTTCGCATCAACAATGCGTTTGTACATATACATTTTCGGATTTAGTTCTGTTGTCATTGACCCCATGTATAGTGTCAAAAACCGAAACTACCTTAAATGCTTCTTAAATCAATAACCTCGAAGTTTCGTGCATCAAAGTAATCATCCAACCCATAATCGGTATTGATAATGATACCGCCCAAAAGGGTTACACGGTCAACGTGGAACTCATTCTTACAGGATTTCAAATGTTCATGGATTCGGGCATGAATGATTTCATAAGTCACCTCTGTAATCTCCTGCGCCTGGTTTTTACTGTTTAATATTCGATCACGATACGGAAGAAGGCTCTCTTCCAGCTTCATTTGCTGGTAATCTTCGTCTTTAATTACCGGTGTGTAATCGCCATCTTGTAAACGACTCAGAGCAAGCATTAACGCACCACAGGAATTTCCTGTTTCTTCCTGGCGTGGTCGATACATTTTTCCCAGATCACCGTCCAGGGTTATACCAATATGCGGACCGTAAAAAATGAATGCACTTCCTTCATCCGGAATATGATGCGCAAAGGCCGTCATACCCGTTTGACCAACGAAAGGCAAACCACCTAAACCACCCATAATGAAAGGTCCGAATAACACATTAAAGAAGGTGGTAGAAGGTACATTTATATCATCGGAACACACCGATGTTGCCATCAACACTTTAGAAATATCCAGATCGTGTTCAATCTGCATCTTACCTAAATAATGAATAGAAGTGTCTTTGGCATCTTTGGCGTTCGGGAAATACCCCTTCACAACCTCATCGAATTTTCTTTGTAGCATTTGTTAAATTTAAGTTATTGAGTAATCAGAAGCGTTCGCTTTCGAGCCGATAAAGATAACGGCTTTTCGAGTAAATGCAATTACCGTGTATATACCTTTTCCCGAACCGCTGCCCATGCTCTTAAACCGGCCATTCGTCGTCATAACCGTTTTGCCATCGACCGGAAGCCAATTCTTCGTCAGTAGCGAGGCAATCATTCAAATCGCGTTCAATTGCCTCT
This sequence comes from Bacteroidetes bacterium UBA6063, assembly GCA_002428905.1. Lineage (GTDB taxonomy): Bacteria > Bacteroidota > Bacteroidia > NS11-12g > UBA9320 > UBA987. The sequence goes on from DIYD01000328.1 coordinate 26,348, forward strand.
TGATCCATGTCTTGACCTATGAAGACAATCTCATTTTTGCGGTCGCCAAAGGTCTTATCCCAATTCGATTCAATGGTCTTTTGATTCTCCACAAATGCAACGTAATTGGTGCGTTCCTGAAACGACATACTACTCCACCAAACTCCTGCACTATCTGCACGCAAAGAACCACCGGCCTGGCTCCAAATGAGCGCCTGTTGTGGTCTTGATGCGATCCAGAAAAGTCCTTTACTTCGAATAACATTGCCTGGAAATTTGTGCTGGATGTAGCTCCAAAAACGTACAGGATCGAATGGCTTTCTTGAGTTAAATACAAACGATGCAATACCGTATTCCTCGGTCTCGGGTGTATGTTCACCCTTCTTAAGTTCTTCTATCCAACCCGCACTTTGCTCGGCTTCTTCAAAATTGAAGAGACCGGTGTTCAGAATCCTGGCAGGTTCCACCTTACTAAAACTCGAACGTTCAATGCGCGCCGAAGGGTTTAGTTTTTTGATTGCAGCCTCCAACAATCCCAATTGCTCTTCCGGAACCAGATCTACCTTGTTGAGGATGATCACGTTGGCAAATTCGATTTGATCGGTCAACAGGTTAACAATACTTCGGTAATCGCCATCCATATCGGTAAGATTGCGATCCATCAAGGTATCCGGACTTCCAAAATCATTGAAAAAATTGAAGGAGTCCACCACGGTAACCATGGTATCGATATAACTAAACCGTGAGAGATCAATGTCGTTCTGATCGTCGACAAAGGAAAAGGTTTGTGCTACAGGTACGGGCTCACTTATGCCCGTACTTTCGATCAGCAGATAATCGAATCGATCCTCTTTCGCCAAACGTTCTACTTCAACCATTAAATCTTCGCGTAAGGTGCAGCATATGCAACCGTTGCTCATCTCAACCAATTTTTCCTCTGTACGAGACAAGGTGTTTTCACTTTTAACCAATTCTGCATCCACATTCACCTCGCTCATATCATTTACGATTACAGCCACTTTAAGGCCCTCTTTGTTATGCAAAACATGATTAAGTAAAGTGGTCTTTCCAGCACCTAGAAAGCCACTTAATACCGTAACCGGGAGCTTATTGCTATTCGCGTTTATTCCGTTTTTCATTTCTTATTTCTTTGATACTTCGTGTAATTATTTTTCTAGACCAGTTCAAGATCACAAGTGATCCAAATATTCCAACTGCGGTGTCAATGTTGCTGATGTTGGAGAAATAACCTACCACCAGAGCCACTAATGCCAAAGCACTGGTCAATACGTCGGCCAAGACGTGTAAGTAAGCCGCTCGTAAATTGTCGTCGGAATGTTCATCGTCGTGATGCAAAATCTTTGCCGAAGCCAGATTCACAATTAAACCGATAAGAGAAACCCAAATAGCTTCTTTGTATTGAATATCAACCACTTCACTAAAGCGCATTATGCACTCGTAAATGACTGATACAGCGATAATTGCCAACGCTGAAGCATTGAGTAAACCAACAGCGGAGAGCGCTTTTGCTGTATCGACAGACTTGCCTTCTCCTTGTTTTCTCAACACGTATCGATACGCTAACCAACTGGCTCCAATAGCCACCACATGCGAAGCCATATGCCAGCCATCACTCAACAATGCAACTGAATTCGTTATGTATCCAAACGAGATTTCAAGAAGCATAGTTGCCAACGAAATGAGTAATACCCATGCCGTTTTTCGCTTCTTTAAATCAAGTTGGTGATTGCCGTACTTGTGATCTCCGTGATTATGATGTGAATGCCCCATATGTTCCTGATCAGAAAAAGTTGGCAAACTGATTGGTGTCTACTCGTAGTAAGAGTCGCTTTTCATTCGTATCGCCAATGCCAGGACTTCGATGTATAACCGCTTCGGCTTCAGGGTATAACGCCCCTTTGAGTATCAACACGTCGCCAGCATTGGCTCGTTGAATGAGCTTTGGCTTTGCCACAATTTCATCGTTGTCTTTACCAGACCAGTGCGCGCGGTGATTTACCGCCTCATTGGGCAACCAGAGCGTGCCTTGCCCGCTGTACGTGCATAACATCCGTAGGTCGTTTACATCGGAATGAAATCGGCTACACATGTCTGATTGTACCACGAATAAACCGAAACGCATCGAGTCAGCGGAAGCAATTTTCTGAAATATACTCAATAACCCATCAATATCAGCACCTAGTAGAGGAGCCTTACAGCTTTGCTCTTCCAAACGTGCAGAAAGTGCCTCCAAAATCTCTGGTTTACTCCCGGTACATTTCAATTGAAAATTGAGGTCTAGTAAAGATTTTGCCTCGTTACTTATATCTGCGACTTCACGTTCACAAATAGCGATGTTTTTTTGCTTACGATGAATTTCTGAGAGCTCTTCAAGGCTGCTTACCATAGCCGCATTTGCAAAGCGAGGCGTGGATATTTTTCGAATCAGGTTTAACATATTATTGGCTTTGATTTAGTGAATGCATTCATCATTGCACCGACAATACTTCTGATTATAGAAATGCAAAGAAATTAATGCGAGCGCCGGAATGTAAAGGGCGAAATTGGGTAATGCTATTACGGTAAGTCGTTCGTTTAATATAACGATAAACATCAAGGCCCAACTTGTCCAAAGGGCTCTGCCTATCCATCGTTTGCTGGTCGTCTGACTGGACCTGTAGACAGCAGCAAAGGAGATTATCAGGAACAGGTAGTCCACCCATTTCCACCATTCCGGACTTGTACTACAACACACAGCTGAGCACGACTGAGCAATAAACAGTAACGGAGTAGCTATGCAATGCACCAGGCATAATCCACTTGCGAATGCACCAATCAGATCGGCTTTGTCTTGATATCGAGTCCAGAATAATTGCATCCTACGCTGTTATATGATTCTTACTCTTTAAATCCCTGACCAGGCATTTTTTCAGTAAATTTCTCAAACCTTCTTCATGCAGTCCTTTACCTATAAATACAATCACGCTTCTTCGATCTTCGTCTGCCTCCCACCGTCGTTTTTCCTCCACACTTAAACGCGTTCCTACCGATTGAATCACCATTTGATGGTCGTTGTTATCCATACTCACCAGACCTTTAATACGGTAGAGTCCTTTCGACTGGAAAGTGAGATATACAAAGAGGTGATGTTGAAACATCTGTTGGTCAAAAGGTTGATCAAATGTGAAGCAGAACGACACAAGATCAGGTGTATGACTGTGGTGGTGATGATGACCTGTAGACTTGAGATGTAGCTCTGTTCGCGGTATATCTGCCTCTGCGAGTTTTGTTATGCGCTTATTAAAGTCTTCGTCCGATCCCTCAAGCGCACTTAATGCAGGAAAATGCTCCTTGTTACCATCCATGATCTTTGCCAATGGATTTAACAGGTGCAGCATGCTTTTGAGTTCGCTGGCATAGCCTGAGGTAACGAGATCAGTTTTATTGAGCAATAAGATGTCGCTAAATGTAATCTGATTCAACGCTTCTTCGGTCTCTTGCATCTGATCTTCCACGTGTTCGGCATCAACCAGGCACAGAGTATATCGAAGTGGGAAATGCTTTTTGATTTGTGGGTGGTTCAGAAACGGTGCCGCCAGACCAGCAGGATCGGCTACCCCCGTAGCCTCTACGATGATCTCATCAAATTCATCTCTTCGATCATAAAGATCGTTTAGGATGTCGTAGAGATTATCATTCAAGGTACAGCACAGGCATCCATTGTTTAATTCTACGATCCCATCTTCAGGCCTATAAATTAAATCTCCGTCTATTCCTTGCTCGCCAAACTCATTTTCAATAATAGCATACCGTACATTCGGTTTCGTCAACAACATGTGATTGAGGAAAGTGGTTTTGCCGGCACCTAAAAAGCCGGTCAATAACGTAACAGGTTTATGCATTATTGGCGGTGTATATCTTTCTTATCGCAACTGAGTTGCAAATATACATTTGGATGTTGATGGTGCAACCTGGTTGCATTAATTTTGTGGTATGGGTATTGTCAGAAATACATCTTCGGTTAAGCTATTGTGGAAGAGCTTCGAAAACACCAATGACGCTGTTTCCGTGGTAGAGTTGGTTAAGCAACTTGAACACAAAATGAACAAGACAACCGTGTACCGAATTCTAGATCGCCTGGAAAACGAAGGAAAGCTGCACTCTTTTGCGGGTTCTGACGGACTAAAGTGGTATGCCAAATGCAAGGGCTGTTCTACAGAAAGTCACCTAGACATTCATCCACATTTCCAATGCAACGAATGCGGTAAGGTAGAGTGTCTGGATGTAAATATTCCAATACCGAACACATCTGATCATCAAATCGATAGTGCTCAAATCTTATTGTTTGGGCAATGCAACTCCTGCGTGAATTAAGACGTTCCCGTCGCGCAAACCACCTTCATAAATCACATTTGCCACTGTTGTCGGCCTTGCTTCTCCATGTATGCCTATAAGATGAGTTGTAACTTAACCGTTATCCATTCGATTGAATTAATAAGGGTATAACTCCAGACGTCACAGGAAAATGTACAAGGTCAACAAACTCAACTACATCGAGAATTATCACTTCACAGGTGATATCCAATCACTTATAACCTGTGTATTTGTCGAAACCTTCTTCTCAAAACCTCAAAACCAATGGACACGAAATCGTATAGTTCCAGACAATACTGTCGAGCTTATACTCACCGGTAAAAAGTTTAAAAGGGTCTTCTCTAATCCAGATAAATCACAGACGTTACGCAGCCATTTCGCTGGATTAAAAACCCAGTGGCAGGACATTTGGGTAGAGGGGAGTCCACTGATATCCATCCGATTTCAACCCGATGTTCTATTCCAGCTATCCAGGATCAAAGCCGTCGAATTTAAGAACAACGCAATACCTCCTGCAGAAGTATTCGGGCCGGGCTTCACTCATCTCGAAGAAGAGCTTTTCAACCTTCAAAACACAAACGATCGTCTTAAGCGAATCAACGACTATTTCACTACGGTAATGAGTAAGGTTCGGTTGAAAAACGACAGGGCTTTTCATTACGCGAAAAACACCATTGAACAGACTCATGGAGATGTGAGAATCCATGACCTCGCTGAGAGAATTGGCTTAAGCCAGAAAGGGTTAGAGAACAAATTCAAACGCTATCTTGGAGCAACACCGAAAGAATATTGCAGGCTTAACCGCTTCATCGGAAGCGTCAAAACCTATAATTCGTCCTCTTCTTCGTTGACGAAGTGGGCTTACGATAACAACTACTTCGATCAAAGTCATCTAATCAAGGAATTCAATCATTTTACCGGCACTTCTCCTTCTGCTTACTTCGCAGATTCGAAAGGAATCCAGGAAGAAATTCTGTGACGTTCGATTATTTACAATTCCTGGCCTTATCTAAACCGTCTATTTGCATGGTAAACTACAATACACGTTTAAAATGCACCTTCGTTACGTATTCTGCAGCCAGGAGAAACCATGGCTCAATTTAAAATTATGTTGTGTTGTTCTCCTTTTTATAGGTCTGCCATACCGACTTATTGCACAAGACGATAGCTTGCGAATAGATGGGCAAGTACTTCACATGCACACGCAAGAGCAATTGGCTGGGGCCACCATTAAGATTCTTCATAGTGAACTCCCTGTAGTTAGTTATGCTGATGAACAAGGGTATTTCAGCATATCTCTTGCAAAACCTGGTAGATATACGCTCGAAGTCAGCTGTGTGGGTTACCATACTGTGGTTCTTCCAAATATTCTGTTAACTGCAGGGAAAACGCCTTATGTTACCGTTTCGTTGGAAGAACAGATTACCAGTCTGTCCGCAGTACAAATCAACGCGAATCGCAAAAGGTCCGATGCAATTAACTCCATGACACTGGTCAGCGTAAAGTCGTTTTCAATTGATGAAGCCAGTCGCTACGCCGGCAGCTTTGACGATCCTGCCCGAATGGCGCTGGCATACGCAGGTGTGCAAGGCGGCGGTGACGATATCCGAAACGACATAGTCATTCGAGGAAATTCACCAAAGGGCCTGCAATGGCGTCTGGAAGGAATTGAGATACCCAACCCAAACCACTTCAGTGATGGTTTACCTTCAGGAGGCGCGGTGAGCATGTTGAGCAGTAATGTATTATCAAATTCTGATTTTCTTACCGGTGCATTTTCAGCGGACTACGGTAATGCACTATCAGGTGTCTTCGACCTTCATCTGCGCAAGGGGAATAACCGGGAAAGGGAACACGCCTTTCAGGCAGGCCTACTTGGTTTGGAAGCTGCTACCGAGGGACCATTTTCGAAGAACTATCAAGGTTCGTACATGGTCAACTACCGGTATTCGTTGTTGGGCCTAATTGGAGGATTGGTAGAATCTCAGAACTCTAAATATCAAGATCTTACATACAACATTTACCTACCTACCAAACACGCAGGCAACTTCCGTTTGTTCGGGCTTTGGGGTCAAAGCTCAGAACGTGAAAATGAACAACACGCTTTCCCTCCGGTTGGCAACTATATTCCCTCTGCCACGGAACACAGTGTTGGGATTTTCGGCCTGCGAAACGACCTTCGATTATCTAAATCCTCTCGTTTGAAATGTATTGTAATGCATGCCAATAACGTGAGCAACTCTTCGACCAATGGTCTTATTATAATCGACCCGCCCAGTCAAACACCTCGAACCGGGCTCGTAAAGTCTTCATTTGAGGCGGCGAATAGAACTACCCGTGCAACCATCGAATTGAGCAGTAAACTGTCGAAGCGGGTTTTTCTTAAGTCAGGTGTGGTACATAGTTGGCTTCAATACGACTTAAAGGAATCCACTTCGAATGAACTAACAAACCAAAGCGATACAGGAATCAATCAGCAAGGCCATACCGTTTTGTCTCAGGGTTTCATTAATCTAAAACACCGCATTTCAAACCGGTTGAAGTGGATAGGAGGTGTACACACCACGCTATTCGGATTAAATCATTCGCTGACGCTTGAACCTCGTTTCGCCATCCAGTGGCGAGCAAACAGCCGAGTATCATTAAGTGCAGGATATGGAATGCACAGTCGAATGGAGGGACTGGGCTTGTATAAAGCAGAGGTAGGCCGCGACAGTACACCAAATGAAGACCTCGGATTGACCCGGGCTCAGCACTTCGTTATCGGCTCTAAAATCAAGGTCTGGGAAAAGACCCATGTATCGATCGAAGCATATATCCAGAACCTATTCGACGTACCCAGAGGTGAGGGAACACTGAGTAGCCTCAACTTTAATGGTAATGAGGTAATCGATGTAGCACTCTCAGGTGATGGCACCGGAAGGAACAAAGGCCTCGACATTTCATTGGAACACCCGCTCAATGAGGGCCTATACGCACTCGCCACACTTTCGCTATTTTCATCGCGGTTCACAAACCTAAACCAATCGTATGCAACCAACTTTGATGGTCTTTACGCTTCAACCGTTTTGCTCGGCAAAGAGTTTAGCTTTGATGACAACCAACGCGTATTGACACTGGGGTCTAAATTTATCTGGAATGGCGGCACGCCGATCACACCACTTCTGCTGGAAGAATCTCTAGCCACGAAAAGTGTTGTTGAAGATGCAACACGGTTTCATGAAGACCGAATGAACGACTACATACGGCTGGATTTTCAACTCAGTTTCAGAGTGAACAAAAAGAAATTGTCTCACTTGATCAAATTAGACATTCAGAACATCTTGAATAGAGACAACCAGCTGGAAAGGTATTATGACACGGGAACTGAACATATTCAATGGCGTGTACAAAGTGGTGTAATCCCGGTTTTCAGCTACAAGATCCTTTTTTAACACCACGAAAGAATAAGAGCATTTGATACAATAAAGAAACGAAAGACATTAAGACGTGATATCATGACAAAGACAATATACAGGAAAACCTGGGAAAGATTAATTGTGCTATTGACCGTAATTCTAACAGGGAACACCTTACTCTGGGGCCACCCTTCCTGGGGAATAGCGGTTGACAAAGCAAGAAACGTCTACTTTGCCGATATCACCCATAACGGAATGGGTTCGGTTTGGAAACTTACACACGACGGAAACCTTGAACTTCTACTTAGGAACTTTCATGCACACAACGTCAACTTAGATCAAAACGGAAACGTGGTTACGGCTCATGGTGAAAATAACCACACTATGATTCGACTGCATGGTAGTGGAAACATGGATACGTTATGCCATCGTATGGATTACAGGGAATTCTCTGGTGGAAATAGCTGTTATTCTCCATTAGGTGAAATCGTTTTTAGCGCAGAAGGCTACTTCTGGCGGATTGATTCTACGGGAACACGCCAACGCATCAGTAACCATAAATTCAAATGGAACCAGACGGTTTATGCCGATGAAATGGGCAACTACTACGGTCCTGAAATTGGTGACAGTTTAGGTACGTTAATCAAAATAGATGGCAAGGGTAAAGCCCAAATCTTAGCAACCAACCTGATAACTAAGCTTGATAGACCTTTCGACCCTCATGCCGACATTCTGATGGGTATTGCAAAAGGTTGTGATGGTCATATGTACATTGCTGAACTCGCTGGAAAACGAATCATTAGGGTGTTGAAGAACCAGAACGTAGAGACTTTTTACACTTCCGATAATGGTTGGTTCCCTACTGGAATTACTTTCCTTGCTGGCGATGCCTATATACTGGAATACCGGGACAAAAACGGAATTGAAGGACCGAGAATCATCAAACTTGACGAATCAGGTACACGAAGGAATCTGTTCACCTACGAAGAGTATCAACCAACCAAAACTGCTGAGCCCATTGAGCAAATGGCTTCGCCCAGACCCATGAAGTTGTACATTATTTTCGGAATAATTCTCATCGGTGGTGCGATCGTTTTTGGTGTTCTGCGATCACACTTACCGTCAAACTGATTTGGATGAAGTTAATCCTCCACCAATACGGAAGGCAGCATCACAATAAACTCTGCACCTTTTCCTTCGGATGAGTTTAATTCAATTGTTCCGTTTAGTCGGGTAACCAATTTATGAATGATAAACAGTCCAAGACCATGGGAAGTTCCCCAACCAATGGGCTTGTTGCTGAATTTGGAAAATTTCTGGAAGACCTTTTGCTTGTCCTCCTCTGTAAAACCTGGTCCATCGTCTTTCACCACAATGGTCAATTGATCGTTGGTTTGTCGTGAAGTTACTTCCACCTTGCCTTCATTCGGAACAAATTTGACCGCATTCGAAACCAAATTGGTCACAATCCGCTTAACAATTTCTTTCACCACAAAAATCTCCTTCTGCCCTTCGTGCGCATAAGACAGGTCGATGTTTTTGAGCGTAACGGGTTGACTAAACTGATTGCAAATGCCCTTTATTTCGGCCTCTATATCGACTACCTGCGGATCTAACACCCGAACATCTTCCGACATAAACTGCTTCACCTCAAGTATATCCGCAACGAGTTGCTCGGCTTCTGATACGGAAACCTGAATTGCCTTGAGCTTGGCTTCGCTCTTTTCACTGAGGTTATTCTCTTGCAAACCAACCAGCTCTCCCGCAACTTTAATTTTGGCAAGTGGTGTCCTGAAATCGTGCGACACTACCTGTAGTATGCTCTCCATCTCCAGGTTCAGACTACTAAGCTGTGCATTCATCGATTCAAGTTCATTGTAGTGCTTCTGTTTCGTGTAATAACGAGCTGTTAAGAGTGCTATGGTTGTTATTGTAATTACCAACAATAGGATGAGCAAGATGCGTTGCCGGGTGGCTACTTCCAGTTTTGCCTGGTCAAGTTTTGCTTCTTTACGCAACAACGTGTTTTCCTTCTCCTTGTAAGCGAGTTTGTAACCCGCCTCTGCTTCTTTGATAATTTGAGACTTGTTTTCAATCTGAATCGAATCCTGCAAGATGATGTACTTCATCATGTAGCTTATTGAGCTATCGAGCTCACCTCGCTGTTGACTGATCTCACTGAGGTTCATGTATACCTCACCAATGCGCATTCGCGCTCCTTTTTTCTGGTATCCTTCCAGCGCTTTTTGGAAATACTCCTCTGCCTTTAGGTAATTCTCTTCAATCCAGTAAGCTGCAGCCTTGGTTTCATAAAGCTCGCTGGCATATTTGGTAATTCCGGTTCGACGCATGACTTGTTCAGCATTTTCCACGAAGGCAAGGGTTTGATCGTATAACCCCATGTGATAGCTCACAATACCGCTGTTCAAATCTCCGAGTAGAACTCCCTCGTCATAGCCAAACTTAACACACGAGTCTCTGATGGCCACGTATTTGTCCAACTGCTCTTGTTTACTCCGTGCAAGATTGGCCAGGGCGAATTCGTTTTTGATCAATTGAGCAAAGTACGAATGCGCTTTGTTGATTTTTCGTGCCTTGTGCATGAACTCAACGAACTGAGCACTATCCCTAAGCTCATAATGAACCAGTGCCATGTTGTGATAGGCTTCGGCCAATGCGCGCTGGCTATCAATAGCTACAAAGTACTCGCGAGCTTCTATGTACTTCTTGTACGCCTCATCAATATTCCTCCAGTTAAATTCTAAAAGTCCGGAGAAATAGATCGATCGGCCCACGTAAAATGAGTCTTTGTTGGCCTCTGAAGTCTTCTTCAATAATTGCACTAGACTATCGGCCAAAAAGGGTTCATCCCAGATGTATTGCAAACATTTGCGCTCTAAATCGATGTACCAATCGCGTTGATCTTTGAGGGTCGAGAGTTCCTCCTGAACTTCCTTGAAGGTAGTCTGGCCTGCAACATCCTGCAAGCCCGACAACAAGGCAATAAGTATAAAGAAATAGGTTCGAAACTTCATTATTAAACCGAGGTCACAAGTTATACCAAATCCTTGAATTTTGGCTATACTTGTACTAACAAATCCCCACAATTTGACTGGCTTGAAACGCATATTATATGTCGATGATGATTATGAATTAAGTGAAATGGTTCAGGAGTATCTGGCAACAAAAAACTTCGAAGTTGATCTGGTGCATAATCCGGAGATTGTTATTGACAAGGTGAA
>DIYD01000326.1 GCA_002428905.1 Bacteroidetes bacterium UBA6063
AGGAGGGCTGGAGATTGGTAGCGATTGTATTATTGGCCAGTATTTCAGCTGTCACCCTGAAAATCACAACTACGGTCACTATGATCAACCCATTCGACTTCAAGGTACAAATCGCAAAGGTATTGTTGTAGGAGACAATTGCTGGATTGGCAGTAAGGTAACCATTTTGGATGGTGTAACGGTTGGAGCTGGTAGTGTAATAGCTGCTGGATCTGTCGTTACAAAATCATTTCCACCAAATTCTGTTTTGGCCGGAATTCCTGCCCGAATAATTAAACATCGCATAGAGAGTTTTGCATCATGGACCGCAGACCCCATCTAAGAAAGATCGAAAGGTATCTGTTTTTTATCCTGTTGATCATGATTGCAGGTTATTTCTCGTGGAGCGAAAACGTGGCAATTACTCGTGCTTTCAAGATTGTTTCCCGTTTGGGAATGACTTTAAGCGCTTTTTATGTTCATCAGTACATCCTTAAGCTTGGAGCAATTTCTGCGATCAAGTTGAAGAATAAACCGGTTTTGTTCTTCTACCTGGCATATCTACTGTTGGGTTTTGCATCCATTATGTGGAGTACTGATCCGGGATATAGCCTGCTTCAGTGGTTTATGATTACCGAAAGCCTGGTGTTCTCTTACTACTTTGTGAAGTGCTATTTGCTGTTGGATACCTATTTTCCAGGGCACGGAATAAAACTATATCGCACATTGGGGAATGCGTGTTTTGTGCTTCTTGCCATCTTTTTGATTGGCTATTTTGTGTTGCCCGATTCTTTTTTGAGACAAGTTGAAGGAGGCACAGATTTTCGCCTTGGGGGGTACCTGATGAATCCGAACGAGTTAGGAATGTTGGCTGGTGTGGGTGTGTCTTCGCTTCTATTCGAACTATACCATAAATCGAATCGGGGTTCTGTAGTACTAAAGATTTTGGTTGTGCTAGTAGTCCTTATTCTTACCAAGTCTCGATCTTCACTCGTCGGTTTAATGGCCATTATATACTTTCACATTCGTCGATCGAATCACACTAAACTAAAGCTGGCTGTTTATGTATTAACCTTTGCTTCGATACCGGTAATTGTAGAGAACCTGATTCTGCGATCAGGTGGTATGGAGGATATACTTTCAATGACCGGGAGACTTCCTTTTTGGAAAGCGCTGGTTAACGAAGGACTACCTAGAGAGCCCTGGCTGGGGTTTGGCTTTATGCGCATAGATTACAACGATCATTTTGAAAGCGTTCATACATATGCAGGCCAAATGACCCACAATACCTTTTTACAGGTCTTAATGAACCTGGGATTTGTCGGTTTTACGATCGTTATGTTTCAGGTATTCTTTACCGTCAAGGCGTTTCTTGAGCAACAAGGTCAGACTCGACTTATGCTCTTGGGAATCCTAATTCCTGTAATGATCAATTCCATGACCGAATTTGGTGTTTTTGGCGAAACAAACTACGGAATACTCTTTTATCAAATACTGATTATAACGGTTGTCCTATCGCCTCCCAATCGACTAACAAAAAGGCAGAATTTAGCGCTGGAACGCAGGCGAGCGAAGACCGTCAAAAAAGGATTTAGCATTAACGTGTAATCACAGCCAGTCACCGTCGTTTTGTTACCAGTAGCCGAAATACCCCAGGTTTCTGCTGTGCAGCTATGATCTTCGAATAGAAATGGAGACTAAACTCAAGATATTGACCACTGCTTACGCAGTTCATCCTACCAAAGGTTCAGAAGATGGTATGGGCTGGAACTATGTTAAACAAATAGCCCGATACAACAACGTTTATTGCGTTACACGGGAAAATAATCAGACCGCCATTGAGGAGTTTATGCGAATGAATCCAGATCCGATTCATGAACGAATGAACTTTATTTATTTCGACTTACCTTACTGGCAGCGTTTCTGGAAACCGAAAGGCAAAGGAGCCTTGGTGTATTTCTGGATGTGGCAGAGGTCTATTCCGAAGCTCATTCGGCGTCTTAATCTGTCTTTTGATATTACACATAACCTGAATTTTCACAATGACTGGACTCCAAGTTATCTCTGGAAACTTGGTAAACCATTTGTTTGGGGGCCTATTGGTCATCATCCGATGGTTCCAGTTCAATACCTCAAAACAGATTCGATAATTGGTCGGGTAACAAATAGGTTAACCTGGTGGGTTAAAACGCTTTTTTGGAAACATTCCAGAGCTCTTAAAAACACCGTCGACGCAGCAGACTTCATTTATGCAATGAACAGTTCGGTTGGACAACACATCGCACTCAAAAGCAAGGATCACATCGTTCAGCCATCCGTGGCTTCTCAGGATTACGGTTGGAATCCTGTGACTGATGAAGGGTTTTTTACCATATTGTCCGCAGGTAGATTGGTCTCTTTAAAAGGATTTGATCTGACGTTACGGTCTTTTACACAATTTGTACAACGATTGTCTCCGGTTGAGCGAGCACGTTGTACGCTCAAAATTGTAGGCAAAGGGCCTGAGAAACATAAACTCGAGCGAATTATTCGTGAAAACTCGATGCAGGATTTTGTTGAGATTGTGCCCTGGATGCCTCGTGCATCACTGCTAAACGAAATGAAAAAGGCTTCTGTGTTTCTCTATCCGAGTCATGAAGGTGCTGGTATGGTTGTTCCGGAAGCTCTTTCCTTTGGCTTGCCCGTTGTTTGTCTGGATAATTATGGTCCTGGAGAAATGGTAGATTCCGATTGTGCAATAGCAATAAGCCACCAGGGCTACGACGCGACGGTTAGTGCATTGAGCACAGCCCTATATGAGATTTTTAACGATCCAGTACGACACCAGGAAATGAGGCGACATGCACGGAAGAAGTTTGAAACAGTATTCGATTGGAATACGCGCGGGGATTGGTTGAGCCGAGTCTATCGGCAAATGACATTAAAAACTCTTCAGCAATAGTATGTTTTTAGAGCCTGGTTTCTGAGTAAAAGAGCCAGGCTCTTTTTTTACAACTCAACGGTGTTTCTATTCCATTTATCGTCAGAATCAAAAGGGTGAACTACAATTTCAAAACACTCGATATGAACCAAACATCTTTGTATAAGAAATCGAAGTATGAGAATTTTTGCAGCACATCTATTGAATGATTACAGCGGTAGCCCCAAGGTCTTGCGTCAGTTGATTCAGGGCTGGATAAAGCTAGGAGTCGATTGCACGTTGTTGACGACGGACGGCCGAGAAGGCTTTTTGTCCAATATCTCTGGGCTTCGATATCGCTTATTTAAGTACAAGTGTGCCGATAACAAATGGTTGAGATTGCTCTTCTTTTTAATGAGTCAGATTCAAACCTTATTCATCCTTCTTAAATGTGCCAAACGAACAGATATAATCTATGTAAATACCATTTACCCATGGGGTGCAGCATTGGCAGGTAAGCTCCTGGGATGTACAGTTATATATCATATTCATGAAACCTCAATTCGGCCCAGGTTGCTCAAGGCGTTCTTGTTCGGAATAGCGAGAAGATGTAGTTCTTTCGTTTTCTATGTTTCGCATTACCTGGCAAAACACGAGGCCATACCTGGAAAGCCATCAGAGGTTTTATACAATGCGTTGGAGTCTGAGTTTATTGCAAACGCAAAGCGTACCAGGGTTGCTAAGCATTCGTTGAACAATGTACTAATGGTATGCTCTTTAAAGGAATACAAGGGTGTCCGGGAGTTTGTGAAATTAGCCTTGGCCTTGCCGTTTCTCAGGTTCAAATTGGTTCTAAACGCGAGCCAGACGGATATTCAAACTTTTTTCAATGATAACCTACCTGCAAACCTTGAAGTGTTCCCTACACAAAAGCATGTGGAGTCCTTTTATCAATGGTCGGATGTGGTGTTGAACCTTTCCGACCCAAAACGGTGGCTCGAAACGTTCGGGTTAACCATATTGGAAGGTATGGCATTTGGAAATCCAGCAATTGTACCGGCAAGCGGGGGCATTACCGAAGTTGTAAATAATCATAGAAATGGGTACCACCTTTCGATAGAGAAATTGGATGAAATCGTCAATAGACTGCTTCATCTTCATAGAGATAAAGCGTTGTACAGAAGTTTAAGCGAGAATGCGTTGGCCGCTTTACATCGTTTTTCCGAGACTCACTTTTTAACACAAAACATTCAAACAATTAACAGATTACATTATGGGAAACTGGGAGTATCTATACCTTGAAATATATCATGAAGTTCACCGGCTAGGTGTTCAGGACGCATTCTACGAAATGGTGGAAGAGCTTTCAAGTCAGCGAGAGCACAGATATAAAGGAATGAGAGAATTATGGTCTATGGCCTTTAAACAATTGATACGAAATGCAGCGTAAACAAAGAATTTCAATTATTGGCACGGTTGGATTGCCTGCACGATATGGAGGGTTTGAAACTCTGGCTCATCACCTTGTGAAGCACTTAGGTCAGGCTTATGATCTTACCGTGTATTGCTCTTCAAAAGCGTATAAGCCAGAAGAGAGGAAATCCAGTTTTAACGGGGCTAAACTTGCCTATTTACCTTTGAAGGCGAATGGCATTCAAAGTATTTTGTACGATGCTTTGTCTATACTAAGAGCCGTATTTCATAGCGATGTTTTACTCGTGCTTGGTGTTTCAGGCGCGTGGATATTACCACTCATACGACTGTTTACGGGTATTAAAATCATCACGTCAATAGATGGCTTAGAGTGGAAACGTGAAAAATGGGGGCTGTTAGCACGGCTATACTTGAGGTGGGCAGAGAAAATTGCAGTGTATTATTCGCATATTGATATATCGGACAACGATTCCATTCAGAATTACACGGCACTCCGGTACGGCACCCTAAGCAAAGTGATTGAATACGGTGGAGATCATGTACGCCATGAAGTTCCAACGCAAGAGGATGTGGAGGCATACCCGTTTCTACAGAAGGAGTATAACTTCTCCGTATGCAGAATTGAACCAGAAAACAATGTTCAAATGATATTGGAAGCGTTCAAAAACCAACGTGATCGTACCATGGTCATGTTAGGTAACTGGGACAATAGTGTTTTTGGGAGGGAGATGAAGGAAACCTATAAGAATCACGAGAACATAATCTTATTGGATGCTATCTACGATCAACGAATTCTTGATGTTCTGCGCTCAAATGCCTCGCTTTATGTGCACGGACATTCAGCAGGAGGAACAAATCCTTCTCTCGTTGAAGCCATGAGTTTAGGCTTGCCTATTCTCGCATTTAATGTGTCTTATAACGTGACTACCACCGAACGAAAGGCGAAGTATTTCAAGTCAGCCGAGGAGTTACAATCTATAGTACGATCGATTACAATGGATAAACGGACTATGCTCGGTCGGACAATGAAACAGATCGCAGAGCGAAGGTATACCTGGAAGGTAATCGTTAACCAGTACCAGTATTTGTTTGAGTTGGAAAAAGAAACTTCGAAAAAGGGCATTCGCCCTACAATTGTAACTGCAAGCTACGAGCATCTTGCTTCAAATAAAGCCCTGCACTTGCGTCATTCGAATCTATTATATGAAGAACTATGACACTATTAGAGATTTTAGGATTTATCGTATTCTTTACTACGGCTACGGTTTTATGTGCCGTTCTCTTACGTGCATTTGAACGTGTTGCCAACCGAGTTGGTCTGGTCGATCTGCCTGGTGGTCGTAAAGTGCATAAGAAACCAATACCGCTCATAGGTGGGTTAGCCATTGGTGCAACGTTAATTGTCTCACTAACAATCAGTTCGTGGTTTTGGGAGAACCTGGATACTACACATGTGCATCTGGTATGCATAAGTTATGTGCTATTGTTTATGGGTACGATTGATGATCGAGTTGGTTTGAAAGCACTACATCGGTTACTGATTCAATCGGCATGCGCTGTTCAGGTTGCAATCGCCGGAGTTCGACTACCCTCCCTTTACGGTGTGTTTGGCATTTACGAACTCACAACGTTTCAGTCTTACCTGCTCACCGTAATCGTGATTGTAGGAGTGGTAAATGCATTTAACCTTATGGATGGTATCGACGGTCTGGCGGGTTCATTATCGCTTATTGTGGTAATAATACTTGGTGTGGTAGCGTGGATGTTGGAGAGTGCAACCTGGTTTGTCACATTGATAGTACTCGCCGGTGGGTTAGCTGGTTTTCTTAAGCGAAACCTGAGTAAGGGGAAGGTTTTTTTAGGTGATGGGGGATCCATGTTTTTGGGCTTCTTTTTAGTTGCTACGGGTGTTCATTTTACCACCCTGGCTGAACGTACTTCCACCGTACCGGCCGATTTGGTTGTGGCCCTGGTGTACCTCGTATTGGTTATTCCGGTTTTTGACGCACTTCGTGTGTTTTGGATGAGAATCACCCGAGGATTCTCTCCGTTTCATCCAGACAAAACCCACATCCACCATGTCTTATTGTTTTTTCGGTATTCTCACGGCAAATCCACCACAATGATTGTAGGGGCTATGATTCTGGTTTTGATCGCAGGAATAATTTTGTTCAAGTCCTTTAATCTGGCCACCGTACTCTTTGCAGTATCCGTTGGCTTCTGGCTTCTTAACTGGATATTGTCGTCGTTGTACTGGTTGGCTTTCTGGAAACGCAAAACAGAAGAAATAGAGAATTTAACTGGCGTTTAGCGCCGCCTTTAACATCTTTATTCCAGTATCAATTTGATGAACGACCAGAGCAATAAGGTTTTTAATTAGTTCGTCATTCGCCGAAGGTTTTACGGCTTCAGTCTCTAACATACTCAAGACGGATGTATCCATACCACACACGCGAAATGAAGATATGGTTTTATGAGCCACTTTCTTCAGGTCTGATCCTTTGAGATTCGTCTTTTGTAAAGACGATTTTCGCTCAGGTAATATTTCTAGAGCAGTAGTAATCATCTCTCGTTTAAAATTCATGTCGCCGTCTGCCAATTCTTCAATGTAATTCAGCTGCGGTTCCGCATCCCGATACAGTCGATTTAACAAGAGCTTTAGGTCTATCGGTTTCGCCCATACGTTTTGTTCAGGTTCTCCAATACCCGATACAAACTGAACATTCGTGTTTTGGAGATATTGCATTAAAGTAGCGTAATCCGCGTCCGGTAAGTTAGAGTCCGACAGAATAAGATCATAGTTGCTTAGATCAAGCTGCCGTAGATTCTGAAAGGTGCCAACAATGTCCAGGTTAATTGTATGTAACGGTTTGATAAGCCGTCTTAGAAGTAGAATATCAATGTCGTCGTCTTCAATGTATAACAGGCTCTTCATCAATACGGGTGCTCACTAATGTTCCAATAGGTTTGAATAGCTGATAACATCTCTTTAAAATCGTCATAACCAACCGGTTTAATCATGTAACCTGAAATTCCGAATTTGAATGTTTCGTCTTTATCTCGTTGATCGTTCGATGTCGTTAGCACAATAACTGGAATGCGAGACCAGTTGTCGTTCTGTTTCATTAGTTTGAGAAATTCAATGCCATTCATTTTAGGCATGTTGATGTCTAGAAAGATTAAACCGGGCAACTCTTCACAGTTTCTCAGGTACTCAAGACCTTCTTCTCCATTGGTTTTGACAATGCAGGTGTTGGTGATGTTAAGTTGTTTCAAAGCACGTTGAATTGTCATTACGTCGACAATGTCGTCCTCAAGAAGCAATATCTCTTTACTGGCTAACATAGTTCAAATTAATCATTTTTTGGGATAGAAAAGGTAAACGTACTGCCCACGCCGACTTCAGACTCTACGGTGATTTGGCCACCGTTTCGTTCAACAATACGCTTCACAATGCTCAAGCCTATTCCTGTACTTTCATATTGATCTTTAGGTTGTAGTGTTTGAAAGATCTGGAAAATACGCTCATAGTGACTTTTGCTTATACCTATTCCGTTATCGGTGATACTGAAAAAATAAAAGGCATCGTCTTCTTTAAATCCGACAGTGATTTCCCCCTTGTCTTTGTTGCTGTATTTAATAGCATTGCTCAATAGGTTTTGAAACACCTGTTGAAGACGAATCCGGTCATATTTCACAATGGGGAAATTGTTGGGGAGCTTAATGGTATAACCTTCCGGTGGAGCAAGCAGGTCAATGACTTCTTTGATCAGCTCGTTTACATCCAAAGCTTCTTTCTCGTCAGACAAGCGGCCAATTTTGGAATATTGAAGCACGCCTTCTATTAGATTATGCATTCGGGATACTCTGCTATTTAACAAGCTGAGTAACTCATTACCTTGTTCGTCCAACACACTTGAATAATCCTGATGGAGCCAGTCTGATAACGAGCCAATGGATCGGAGTGGTGCTTTTAAGTCGTGTGAAACAATGTATGCAAAATCACGGAGTTCCTGATTTGCTTCTTCCAGCTCCGTAAGCAATAGTTCCTTCTGAGACTCAATTGTTTTTCGTTCGGTAATATCGCGCACGAATGCAGACAGGATGACATCATCACCCTGTTTTACGGGAGAAATGGATAATTCAACAGGAAACTCTTCACCCGATCTATTGATCGCGCTTATTTCGATGCGTTTGCCAAGTACAGGGCCTTCTCCAGTTTTACGATAATGCGCCCAACCTTTTTTATGGCTATCCACGTAATGAGGCGGTATTATGAGTTCGGTTAGTTTTTGACCTATTGCTTCTTTTCTGGTATATCCAAAAATGCGTTCGGCATTTTTATTCCAATCAATAACGTAGCCTTCTATGTCGGCTGAAATTACAGCGTCTAACGCAGTATCGATGATAAGCTTGAGTTGCTCCTGGCTGTTTTTCTGGAGTTTCTCTGCTTCTATACGTTGAGAGATATCTCTTAAAATGTCTCTCGAGCCCGTGTATTTATTGCCTTCGAAAATTGCGGTAGAATTCACCTCCACATGACGAATTTCCCCCTTGCCGGTTATCAACCTCCCCTGATATCCTGAATAGTACCCTTTCGTCTTTAACAGCTCTCGATATTTATTCAACTTGATCAGATCATCGGGGTGGACAAGATCGGTCATGTGTAATCGATTTATCGCCTTGTTGCCGATCTGAAGTAGGTTCTTTCCAGCCTTATTGATTTTTTTGAGGAATCCATCCTCAGAGAATACCACCAGGGCCTCATACATATTATCAACTAAGTCTTGAAGTTCCTTTTGATTTTCCTCAAGTTCATTTAATACTTTAATACGCTCGGATACCTCAAGTACACTGGCAATGGTTCCAATTATTTCTCCTTCGGAGTTTTTAAATTCTGAAGCCTTTATTCTCACCCAGTAGTGGCTTCCGGTTTTATGCACGAGCTGGCCCTCATAGACTCCACCATCGGCATCGGTCTTTTTACCAAGCAGGACTCCCATTACCGCAGTATTTCCATCTGGCGCTACAAAGATCTTTCGGGCATCAGCCTGGAACAATTCGTCGTACCTGTATCCGGTAATAGGCGTCATAGCTCTGTTTACATAGGTGATAACACCGCTCGGGTCGGTAGCAATAATTCCTTCACTTAAACTGTTTGCACCAAATCTAAAAAGCGATTCTCGTTCAAATAGTATTCGTTCCGCTTCATGACGTTTCTCCATTTCTGTACGGAGATTTTCATGTGCAATACAGGCCGTACAAGACAGAATAAACTTTTTGAATATTGTAGATATCTGCGCCGATTCGCGACCGGAAATCGCATGTGATTGGTCAATGAAGCTGAAGAGGATGTGCATCGTGTCGAAACGGTACATCCAAAGCTTACTGGTGTTTAGTTGTTCGGGTAAATCTTTATAGCTGCCCTTGGATAAGACAATCTTGTGTGTTGGGTTGTCAGCGAGCACCTTATACAATTCGTTTGCTTCAGTAAGCGTATCTGGCTTAAGTATTACCTTCGGATACGTTGCTTTAACCTGAAGCGTTTGGTTTACTTGATGCCAAATAGAAATATGTGTTAAATTCTTACGTTGAGCAAAGCTGCTAAAAAAGGCCTCGGCATTCTTTTCAAACGTAAGGCTCTGGCCAATACTTAATGAGAATTCGTAAAGTTCGGCAAGCTGAGAAACTAAATCTGTACCAGTCTTACTCATGGAATAGGGCAGATAAAACCGTTTTGTTATAAAGCTCTATTCTTCCATTACTAAAGGTGGATATTTCACCCAATGAAAGTATACCATATGTGGATATGTCGGGATAAGATTGCTCAAGGACTCCAGATATTGCACTAATCTCCTGATCAAATTCGTCGTCCAGGAAAAGTGCGCGTGAAATGCAGTCAATTAACAAACTGAGCCCTGGTTTAGAATTCGTAAGTCCGTTGACAGATTCATGAGCTGCCTGGATGGCTCCATCAACCATTTTATGTGGCTCGCCTTCCAGAACGTACAAAGCAGCATTTTCTGGAATGCCATCGATACAGTATATTTCACCTTCTTCGGTACACGAAATCGGATCACGTACAATATCTTCTTGCCCCTGCCTGCTAATACCTAGTGGAAAGCACTTAGCTGTTGAGAAGAAATCCTCTTTGCTCAATGTTTTGTCGCTTTTTGTCTCGATTATCTTCGCATACAGATCAAACGGATTTTCCCAATTCAACTCCTTTATAGTGTTCCCGTCAACGTTTGTAGCTATAAGCGGTCCATCTATACGGTTATATCCGTGTTTTACTCCAAGGGATACATTCTGCGGAAGTAGAAGAAGCAAAATCTTGTCCTGGTAAAGACCATTTGCGTCAAATAAACATGGAGCTTGTTTCAAGCTCAGCGAACCTGCTCCTCCTCCAACAAATTTGTAGTCGGGCCCAAGTTCAAAGTAGAGTTTATTTAGCGCATCTTCCACATTAGATGACATGCTGTCTGTTAAGACAATCCCAGTGCCTTTTACCTTCGGAGGATGATTGAAGAACTCGGTTTTAGGAGTATCTTTTATATCCATAAAATGTACCTCAAAATCTGAGTCAAAGTGGAGAAGTACACTTCCAGATTCGTAATGCGTTTTGTTGGCAATAACACCAGGGAAGAAGGCTCCGACTACTGGAATACTGGCCTCACTAAATACCTTTTGATAGTCCTGGAAATTGAAATTTTTCTCTCCGGAAAGAACCAAAGCAACTCCTGTTTTTAGTTGGTGTAGCGCTTCTTTTAAATCACGGATGTCATTGTAATACATATAATCTGAGATAACTAGAGTTAAGGTCTCGACTTGATTTTGTCGAAGATAATAAAACTGTACAGGATTAGATGTATTTTAACTCACGGCTTTGGGTACCAGTAAATGGGTTTTGCACATTTAATTCAGGTTGTTCAATGAACAAAAAAAAGCCTCAACTTTCGTCAAGGCTTTCTTATACAAAGGCATACGTGCTTATGCGCTCATCTTCATCAGTAGGAATCGGTAGGCCATCATCTCCTGGCGTCGATCACCCTGACCTTTTTTACCCATTTTCTTTCCTTTTTGTTGCTTGTGATCCATATCATACTTCGCCTTAATGGCTTTTATGTCGGCTTTCCAGGTTTCGCGAAGTGGTTTCAAGTCGGTATGCACCTGCTCAAGTTCCGCCTTATGTGCTTCAATGATTGGCCTCAACGCTACGTCCATTTTCTCTTTTAACGCTTTACGCTTTTCGGGGTCCATTTTACGCTTACCTTCTCCCTTGTTGCCTTTCATACCTTTTAACTCGGCACGAAGTGCTTCAATCGTTGCTTTTTCTTCTTCCGTTAGAACATTGTCGAACTCGGCTCTTTTTTGTTGCAAGGCTGGTTTCATGTTCGTTTTGCGGTATTCCTTGATTTCTGAATGCATGGCTTTGCGACTTTCTTTCCGCTCTGCTTTAAATGCTTCCAGTTTTGTTAATTGGTCAGGCGTAAGTACCGCCTCGATTTGCTGACGATGTTCTTTTCGCATGGCTTTCATAGCTTCATGGTCCCGCTGGCCAGATTCGCGCTGTTCTTTCATCTTTGTTTTAAAAGCCTGATTGATTTCTGTGATCTCCTGCTTCTGAGCATCCGTTAGGGAAACAACAGAATCCAATTGAGCCATTTTATGCTTCATCATACCACCTCTATGATGACCTCTGTGCTGTGCGAGTGCAAGACTGGCTCCCAGAACCAATAACAATGCTGTAATCTTTAGTTTATTCATAATTTTATCCATTTTCCCTTTTGACAGGAGTAGTGCATTTTTCATTCCACATTATCTTCTCGGAGGTCTTTTCCCTCGACGAGGATGTCGTTTATGTCGTTCAATGAACCGTTTTTTGAATTTCTCGAGTTTTTGCGACTGTGCATCATCCAACTCATCGTTCAACGCATTAAACAGTTGTTCAAACTCTTCTAATGTCTGTTTGCGCATGCCCTGATCAATTTTACGCATGCGATCCATGTGATCCAGGAAAATACGGTCGAACTCGGCCTGCTGTTCATCAGTCAGGTTTAGACGTTCTTCCAGTCGATCCTTGAACATAGGTGGCTTTTTCATTTCCACCATTCGATGAATGCGCTTTTTAGTTATTCTCCCTGCCGTAAAAAAACCAATGGCTACGCCAAGCAATAACGAAATAAGGCCAACCGTAATTATAAGTCTACGTGTTTTCATTATTCAATAAGGTCAATATCCCAGTTTGAGTAGGTTTGGTATGATTGTCCGATTTCGAGGTCAGAGTGTTCTGAAAACCCAAGCAGAGAATCAAAAGTTAATGATCCGTCCAATGCGTAAGCAGAGAGTAGCAAGGCAACAATGCATGCAGCTGCAACACGCCAGAAGCGGCGCTGCCATAATTGTATTACCTTGGTCTCCATACCTGTGATGTCGGATATTTTTTCCATCACAGCGGTTTTAAAATCCACATCAAATTGTGGCGTTTGGTTTTTGTGTGCTTCAAGTAAACGTTCCAGATTATTCATAAGCTATTCCGTTTTTTAAAAGAGTTTCTTTCATTTTTTTCAAGGCTCTACTTAGTTTAGACATAACCGTTCCCTCTGCTATTCCCAACAATTCAGAAGTTTCTTTGGTTGAGTAGCCCTCAATCATTCGGAGGACGACAACACTTCGGGCTTCCGGATTTAAGCTGTCCAGTCCGAGAGCAACAATTTCTTTACTTTCCATGTCCTGTTGAAAGGAATTCCCTTTTTCAGGTATGGTATTGTGTTGATCACGTTGCTCTACAAAACGATTGGTGCGGCGCTGAATGCTGTCCAATTTGTTCAGGCACAGGTTAATCGCTATCCGGGTTACATACGTGCCCAGTGAGCTTTGAAAATTAAATTTATCAAGTGACTTGTAAAGTCGGACAAAGGTCTCCTGACCCACTTCATTGGCTAGGTTGTGTTCCTTCATCATGTTGAAACAAACACCAGCAATACGATCCTTGTACCGATCTATTAATAGGCCAAACAAATCCGTTTCACCGGATATAATTCGGGTGATCAGCTGCTGGTCTTGTGCTGTGTTTTCGTTCAACGAAATGACTTTCAATTCAATCTTTAGACATATGCAAGGCTAGTTTTATTTCAGAGATAACGAAGAAAATCGTACAATTCGTTTTGACGGAATTTTCTGCAACTGAGAATTCAGAATATGTTGGATATCTACATTATGTTTCTGAGGTATTAAGATGTCCTGTAAATCTTCCAGGCCATTGATCTGACTATGGGTATCTACAAACCCATATCCTTTATACGTGCCATCTTCAATAAAGATGAAAGCCTTCTCGTCACGGTTTCGGCCTTGTAGCCAAACCATGTAAGTGCCTAATTGAAGCGTAAAGCTTTCAATAGCTTCTTGTACTCTTTCGTTATATGACTCCGCATCTTCTTCTCCAATGCAAACACCTCTACACTTGCCCAGTTGCTGATTAAAACAAGGCCCTTTTGTGGTCTGCAATCCGGTCATCTTCTGACAAAGCTCATATTCATCCACCAGCGCTTGTAAGAATATGCGTGCTCTTGTGGTATTTGAAAATGCGGCAATCGGCCGATTTAAGAACTTGCGACGTTTCACTACCTCAAGGCGGTTTACACCTTTCTGGTCTTCGTACGTGCAGAGAGCATATCCGGTCCCGGTATATTTCTGAGCCCTGTTAAACTCAGGGAAGTGATTTTTGATCTCTGCGGCTTCCACAAGTAGAGCGAGCAGTTCGGAACCAGTCAGTTGATAGGATATATCGTGGATCTGGTTTTTAAACTTCAGCTTTCGGTTGCTGTTGTCGGCGAAATGACCATTAATGCGCGTTCTGATCTCCTTGGCTTTGCCTACGTAGATAACCTTGCCTTCTTCGTTATGCATGAAGTAAACTCCGGTTTGATCGGGTAGGTTTTCATACGTCTCCCTTGGTAGGTGTGGAGGAAGGCTGCCCTCTTTGTTGCGCTTTGTTACGGCAGACTTAACCACATCGCCCTGGTCGTGGTTCAACAGCATTTCAAGCAAAATTGTTGTAGCCTTCGCATCTCCAGTCGCCCGATGTCGATCGTAAATAGGTATGCTCAACGATTCGCATAAATTGCCCAGACTGTAGGATTTTAATCCTGGGAAGATTTTACGACTTAATCGAACCGTGCACGCCTTTTTACGCCGGAAGTCCGCACCCAACGCTTTGAACTCGCCACGAATTACGTTGTAATCGAAACCAACACTATGTGCAACAAATACCCGGTCTTTTGTAATCTCGTATACGTCTTTTGCAATCTCAAAGAAGCGAGGGGCATCAGCCACCATGTCATTATCGATTCCGGTGAGTTTCGTTATAAATGGGGGAATATTGCACTCGGGATTTACCAGTGAAGAGAATTCTCCAACCACTTTCTTTTGCTCGTCGTCATAAACATAAATCGCAACTTCAGTGATTTTGTTCGATTGCCCAGTAGTTTCTATGTCAACAACGGCGTATTGCACATTACAAAGATATCCAGATGTCTAGATATCTGGATGTTTACATAGTTGGTTTTTAGAAGTGAATAATTGACGGTTGACAGCCTATGCTTCAACTTATTGAGTTTGAATTTGACACTGAATTTGAGCCATAATCCGGTTTTAAACCCAATTATACCGGCTTAAAACCTTCAAATGCTTGAAGACAGTTGTTGCAATAGTGTAAGCTTCTGCAGAGCGTGGGACCGAACGGACTTTTCAACTCGGTATTTCGACTGTTGCAGTAGGGGCAGGGCGTATCTGATAACACATCCAGCTCCATATAGCCCGGATTCTTCTTAGGCGGCGCCAGGCCGTGTTTCAACAGAGCTCTTTTGCCTTCTTCTGTAATTAAATCGGTCGTCCAGGTAACATCAAAAGTGGTCTTTACAGATACTGAGCCAATATTGTCCACCTGCTTAAGTCTGTCGGCAACCATGTCTTCCATGATTTTTAGGGCAGGACAGCCAGCAAACGTAGGTGTTAAGGTAATATGAACGTCGTTGTTATCGGAAACATCAACACCCGTAACAATACCCAGATCCACAATGGAAATGGGTGGAATCTCAGGATCCTTAACCTCCTTTAAGATGGTCAGAATCTCATCCCTGGTGTACGGTATGACTGTGGTGTTTTCGTTCGACATGTATCTACCAGTCAGCAGTTGGATCGATTGAATATACTTCAGTCATTTCATCCAACAAAGGTTGAAGGTGGTCGGTGTGATTACCATATCGACCTCCATATACCGGTTCAGCGTTTTGCGGAATACTCAAGCCTGCTTTCTCCAATAACGGCGTTACTTGAGCTAACCAAGCATCTCGTAATGCGGCTTCACCTTCGAAAATGCCGGCTTCTTTAAGCACCTTGTCGTACTTACCTTCTTCGAAAATGCCGAGTGCCAGTGGCCAGGTTTCGTTCAAGGCAGATTGCATACGTGCCTTGCTTTCTTCGTTCCCTTTTGCAAGTTGCTGCACCCAGGTGTTGGCATGCATGGTATGGTACTTAATCTCGCCTTTGAACTTACGGGCAATCAATGCCAGGTTTTCGTAACTTGAATTTACTAACATCTCAAAGCGTATAAACTCAGCCATGTCGAAAAGGAAATGACGCACTAAACTAAAATCGTATTCGCCAATTGGCAGTTCCACTAAATGGCACGAATGAAACTGGTTCGCATTTCGCGTGAATGCAACGGTATCGGCGTCTGCTTCGCCAAGCTCGTGCAATAAGTTATACAAATGTTCGCTTTGTCCCAGTTTGTCCTGAGCCATGCTGCTGAACGCGATATCTTCTTCTAAAATTGGACCTAAACCTGTCCACTCACTGTTTCTATGACCAATAATGAGTTGATCATCCGCCATTTTATAAAGCAGGTCTTTTGCTGCTGCTACGTGTTCGTCGTTAAAAAAATCCATTGTTACGCGTTTACTCTTTTCTTGTATTCATTAATCTTATCCATCACCTTGTAGGTGGCAGGGTCACGGTGAATTTTCTCCGGTGTTGTAGAGAAAATATCATCGTCCATATAGTCCGTTGCGAATACGTGATTTGACGCAACCACCCATAGGTTTACCGTCTTACCTCTACGCGCATATTGTTCTTTGGCATACAACAGCGCCATATCTGGGTTGGGTGCATGAACAATACCTACATGGATGTGTTGTTGACCTCTTTTTTCCTGGTGAAATACTTCAAACGTCTGAAACTGGTCGAGTTCTTCTAAAGGCTCGATGGCATCGACGTTTAAGTCGGTTCGGTTAATTCTTGGATCTAACGATTCTTTCATTCTTTTACTAAGATTTTGGAAGTATTGACATACCTTCCTTTTATGTGTAAAATATAAATACCTGGTAGGTTTTCGGATAGGTCTAGGCTCATCCCACGCTCTAAAGTGCCCTCGGCAACAGTTACGCCAACTGTATTTACAATCGCGTAGTCTGCACCAATCATTTGATCCACTCCATCTATGTTTACGGTGGTGCTGAACGGGTTTGGGTATACGTTTAACTTATTTTGGTCTAAATCAAACACACTCGCATTGTTGTCTGTGAACTTCAGATCATCTATGATCACCTTACTGCCAATTCCCCGAGAATTGTCAAAATTTCCCGTAGATATGATGATAGAAGCACTATCAGGGCTTGCACCGGGGAAATACACTATTTCCTGTGCAAAATAGGTGTAGCTCGATGCCGGTTTGTCTGTTGTAAATAGTGCTGCTCCCACTTGTGTGCCTAAGCTGTAAATCGTTACAAAGACAAACAAGGAGTCTCCCATATCTGGTGTATATTGGTAGTAGCCTTCTATATATTTCCAATCTCGACTTACTTCAACCGCTGGGCCACTAAACCCTTCCAGCCCACCGCTAACGGCAATACCTGCTGTTGGTTCTCCGCCAAATTCCTGACTGGTTAATTCCAGTGCACTTGTACCGGATCTGCCTTTATTGGTTTTCGTTGCAAACGGTACGGGAAGGTGCTGTTCTACTAAATCGAATAATAGGTCATCTGTGGTGTACCAACCCTCTGGTTTTTCTTCTGTCTTCGTCGTCCAGCTTTCAAAACTGAAGTTTGGAACGTCTGCATTTCGCGTAGAGATTGTGGCGAAATGAAAATCATCAAAAATGATATAACCATCGTCATTGAATTCTTCGGTTTCCAAATCCATCGACGATAGCACAATGGATACGCTGTCGGGGTCTGTACTTACCGACCACACAATAGGAACGGAAAAACGTGCAAACGTATCTGCACTATTTCCTTCAATATGGAAAGATGCCGTACCTATAGGGTTCCCTTTGTAGTAAAACAACGCCGCCGCGAATGCCGAATCGCCTAGTCCAAGGTCGTACTTCGCACGGAAACGCATGCTTAGCGGTTGCTCGTTATACGGAATCTTGCCAAGGTCATCTCCAACCAGTTCACCTGTTGTAACGAAACCTGGGATTTCTGTTAGCCAATCGTTTTCAAGGCGAATAGATTTTGTGCCGTCATAGGCATCCGTAGATTGTTTCACATTGCCATAAGCTGACCAATTGTCAAGTACGGTAGATTCAACCTGGTTCCATGTCTCAAATCCGCCATTAGGAATGTCCTGACCAAATGAAGCCGAGAAACAAAGGGCTAAAACGAAAACTAAACTATTTTTCAAAGTGTGTGATAATCTCATATACCAAATGTAACCGATTGAGATGGATTATATCAAGCAAATGGTCTCACATACTTCGCATCTTGCCTTAATATGGCATTTCTTACCCATCTTCCTTTTTCTTCAGCTGTTCGGCGAACGGCCAATCGCTCTGCATTGCACGGGCCATCACCGTTAATCACACGCTTGAATTCTTCCCAATCGGGCTCGGTGAACTCCCATTCTCCAGTCGCTTCGTTTTTCTTCAGATTTGGATCCGGCAATTCAAGACCAAGATCCCAGATTTTAGGAACATACATGTCAAGATAGGTCTGACGCATCTGATCATTTGATGCCATCTTAACCTTCCAGCGCATTAAGATTTCAGAGTGCACCGAAATCTTATCGCTTGGTCCAAAGAAATGCATAATTGGTGGCCACCAGCGTGTTAACGCTTCTTGTACCATTTGGCGCTGCTTAGGCGTGCCTGTAGCAAGGTGAACCACGTTGTCGTGGCCATATTTAAGGTGGAACGATTCCTCGTAGCAGATGCGCTCCAACGCCCGGCAATAAGGGCCGTAGCTGCCTTTTGAGTTCGCCAGTTGATTTACGATGGCTCCTGCATCGATCAACCAGGCGATAATGGCCGAGTCTGCCCAGGTAATCGCTGGATAGTTAAATACGTTGGAGTACTTCGATTTGCCTGTGATCAAATCGTTGATCATCGCTTCTCTACTTTTTCCCAGAGTTTCAGCAGCTGAATAAAGCAACTGCGCATGCCCTACTTCGTCCTGAACTTTAGCCATTAAGGCCAGCTTGCGCCGGAAGCCCGGAGCACGTGTAATCCAGGTGCCTTCAGGTAACGCTCCGATTATTTCTGAGTGAGCATGTTGCTCAATCATTCGAATCAACTGTTTTCGATACATCTGGGGCATCCAGTCTTGCGGCTCAATTTTCTCACCAGCATCAATGCGTGCTTCAAATTCTGCCAACTTGATTGGATCTTCATCCTTCAAAAAGTCAGGGCGTTCGTTTGGGTCGATATAAGCGTTTCCGTACATATTTATTTCTGCGTTTTAAAATTTATTTCTTAAGTCCTGTTAAGACAAAATTGTATAAGTTTTCAGCAATTTCTGCTGGGGTTAAGCGTCCTTCAGCGTCGTACCATTCAACAATCCAATTCAGGCTGGAAAGCAACGTAAGCGTTGCAAACTTTACATCAACCTCGTTAAATAGTCCCTCGTCTATGCCGTTTTGAACAATAACGCGCATGCCTTCTTCATATTGGTTTCGCAATACAATAAAGGCGGCTTTTCGATCATCACTCAGATGTCTCCAGTCACGTTGGAATACAATGGCAGCATTCAAGTTGGTGGCTAAGATGCCTACGTGCGTATCTACCGCCATTTTCAATTTCTGAGCGGCATCGAAGTAGATGTCATTTACCTCGGCAATGCCATTGATGAATTTTTCAGCCATCGAAAAGCACGTTGTGTCCAGCAACTCTTCTTTGCCGTTAATATGGCTATATAAGCTGGCAGGTTCAACATTGGCGGCTTTGGCGATGTCACGCATGGAAGTGGCTGTGTAGCCATTGTCTTTGAAAAGACTTTGCGCAATCGATAAGATTTCTAGTTTGCGTTCTGTCATAACGAACATTCGTTAGGCAAATATAAACATAAAATTGAACTTGACAACTTGCCCAAAATCACAAGACCAGATTGAGCCGTATTTCTAGAGCTTTCTGCCCAATTCGTATAACTTCGGATTAAAATCCAATTAGGTAACGTCCGGCTTCCTTGAGCGAGCGTGACACCAGATGCTTGTGGTTTGTTTACCTTTGTCATACACAGCAGATTAACTTACGTGATTCGAATTTTTGTTTTGGTTTTTGCAATTGGTATTGCCTTGCCCGGCTTTACACAGTCGAGTATTGGCGACGAAATTGAGGCCATTGAAACCATGCATAAAAAGGAGTTAGAGATGTACCGACTGGTTAATGAATCGAACCAGTTGCTCGAAACAGACCGGGTTACGGCTTTGGCCAAACTGGAAAAAGCACTTAAAATCAGTTTCGATATCCAGAATAAACGTGGAGAGGCTTTTACCTATCAATCCTTAGCTACGCTCCATATGAAAGCTTCGAATTACGATGAGGCGATAACGTACTACGAAAAAGCACTTAAACTCTTTAAACGTATCGACGACAATGCCGCCTACTATAAAACCATTCGTTTTCTGGCCCAGGCATACGAATACGACGGCCAAAATGCCATGGCAGAGCGTTTCTATCAGCAGTTGCTCAATCTGGCAATAGCAAAGAAGAGTTTGGCAGATGAACTATACGCGAGGGAAAGCATCGCCAGAACCCAGTTTAACCAGGCTAAATTCTCGGAGGCAAATGACACGTATAAAAAGTTACTGGTCTCATATAGAGCCAATAAAGACTCATCTTCGGTCAATAAAACCTATGAGAACATTGGTAAGTGTTATGCCGGATTAAAAGATACGACCAATGCCGTTCGCTATTTTAAATTGGCGGGCAAAACCAATATGTACCAGTCGGTAGATCAACGGAACTACTTGCAAAACGTTGGACGTTCGTACAATTCTGCAGGCAACTACAGGAAAAGTGTCGAATACGAGAAAAAGGCAAAAAAGATCAACACCGCAAACAAGGACTATGGTCAGGTTTGGGACAATAATCTCAACATTGCCAACGATTATTTACTATTAAACGAGGCGGATCAGGCTATACCGGTATTGCAGGAAAATATTAACCTGTCGAATGAAATGGGTGAGCTAAAATCAACTGGAGAGACCTATAAGACACTTTCTGATGCTTATGCACAATTAGGGAATTTTCAGGATGCAAAAACCAGCTTTGATGCTTACAAAGAAGCACAGGAAAAAATCCTGGATGAACGCGAAAAACAAATCAATGCCAAAAGTCAGGAGAATGCATCTGTTTCAGACAAGGAAAAGCAAATCGAATTGCTCATAAAAGACCGGGAGCTCGATGAAAAGCGGATTGAATTATTAGAACAGGAACAGAATCAGAAGAATACCAATTTAAGGCAGCAGCGACTCATGACCTATGGTCTCGCAACGTTGGCACTTTTACTTATGGTTGGTGTGATTTTTTTCTACAGAAGTTCCAGGCAGAAGCAGTTGGCGAATAAGCTGTTATCGATTCGTTCGTTACGCAGTCAGATGAACCCGCATTTCATCTTTAACTCCCTCAATTCAGTGAACAGTTTTATCTCACAGAGCGACGAGCGAAGCGCAAACAAGTACCTGACCGAATTTGCACGACTCATGCGCACGGTGCTTGAACACAGTAAGAAGGATTTCGTGTTGTTGGCCGATGAGCTTGAAGTCCTGGATCGGTATCTGAAACTAGAGTACATCCGCTTTAAGGATCAATTCGAATACGATTTTGAAGTCGATGAAAATCTGGAAACCAACCGCTTATTAATTCCACCAATGTTGGTACAACCTTATATCGAAAATGCGATATGGCACGGACTTCGTTACAAACAAGGCATAGGTAATCTTGGAGTTTCCTTCCATCACACAACCCGAGGTCTTCGCATTGTGATAACGGATGATGGTATTGGGCGTGAGAAAAGCAAAGCGATTAAAACAAAAAATCAGAAGAAGGATAAATCAACCGGAATCAGTAATACGGCAAGCAGATTGCAATTGTTAAACGAGGTGCATGGAATTACCATTACCAATCGTATTTCAGATTTGAATGACGACGGTTCAGGTACCCGGGTTGAGTTAACCATTCCATTTATTGACGTAGAAGATAAAAAATATGCAGAGTCAAACGGAGCTTAAGGCAGTAATAATAGAAGACGAAGAGGCGAGCAGGGCTACATTAAAAAACTACCTGCACAAATATTGCCCCAGTGTGGAGGTCGTTGCCATGGCTGAAAACATTCAGCAAGGTCAGGCGATCATAGAAGAGCACGAACCTACCATCGTTTTTCTGGATGTGGAAATGCCTTTCGGCAACGGTTTCGACCTCCTTGAAAATCTAAACAGTATCGATTTCGAACTCATTTTTGTGACCGCCTACAGCAATTATGCCTTGAAAGCGCTCAATATGAGTGCTTCTTATTATTTGCTTAAACCCATCGATATTGATGAGCTAATTACGGCAGTTGACAAGGCCAGGGAGAATCTGGAAAACAAAAACCGGGTGGTATCAGCACAGATACTCAAATCAAATCTGCAAACAGAGGAGAACCGCTTAAAGCGCATAGTTCTGCCGGAACTGGAGGGTTTTGAAATCGCCCAGCTTAAAGACATCGTGTATTGCAAAGCAAACGATAATCTAACCGATTTCATTTTTACCGACGGTAAGCGAAAAACGATTTGTAAAACGCTCAAGCACTTTGATGAGTTATTGGGAGAGTCCGGATTCCTTCGTATTCATAAAAGCACTTTGGTAAATATCGAGCATGTTACTGGCTTCCGAAGAGGGAAAGGGGGATATGCTCAAATGAGTAACAGCGATGAATTGGAAATAGCCGTACGACGCAAACAGGAGTTCTTACAGCAGTTTACAGGCTAAAACTGGTCCTCGTCTTGCTCTATAATCGGTACGGTGACGGGTTTGCCTGTTTTGCCAAACCGAATTTCGCGTGCTAATCGAATGCAAACGGGTGTATTGATAAACACAATTGAGTCTCTGCTCAATAAGGTGGTAGAACCCATATTCTGACTGGTCGACTTGAATTCAATGGTGCCTTTCCGATATGAATAATTCCAGGTGCCCTGTACAAAACCCATGGTGCACGAATCCGATCGCATGATAAACGTGTTGTCGTCAAACATATCCAGACTAGCAATACCCTGAACATGGGTTTCCCCTTCATAGTTGCCAGTGTACTTTCGTTCTTTAATAAACACAAGAAGTGTAAAAGCTATCCATAGCAATACGGGTAAGATTCCAATTACAGTGCCGAGCATCAACAATAGTCGTCTTGTTTGTTTCCGCTTTCTCAACAAGATGGAAAGCACAAACAAAATTATGCCGATGGCTATGGTGACAAGTAGGATGAGTTGAGGTTTCATATTGACCACGTTTTTTCCGTCGGCAAACTTACCACAAATGTTCAGCAAACGCTGTCCAAATAATCAAATTCAAATTGTAAATAAAACTGGGGGTGAGCCTAGTTGCCAATTTGCTCAAAGTACGATCGTACTTTGTCCTTGTAGTATGGCGCAAGGTCTGGGGGCAAGGTTTTGAGCAACTCCTGCTCCTTGTTTTTCTGTTTGAGGTATTCCTCAATACTTGGCGGTACCGAACGATTTAGGTCTTCTCCTTCGTTCGATTTACGCTTGTTGTCTTGTTCTTGTTTACGTTCAGCCTTTTCGTGTTCCAGAAGTCGGGTTAGAATTTCCTGCTGACGCTTCAATACATCGCTGTTCAGTCGCTTGTTATACAGATCTTTTTCCAATTGATCCATCATCTCCTGAGTTTTACCAAGATTTCCGAGTTTCTTTCCATTACCTTCTTTTTCCAACTGGCGTTGAAGGTCTTTCAGCTTCTTTCGGATGGCAGCTTGCTGTGCCGCTGATTCTGCAAACTGTTTGCTCGACGGCTTGCTACCTTTTTTCTGGTCTTTGCCCATCTGCTCAAGTTGTTTTTTTAAACCCTCCTGCATCTCACGCAGCGATTTTGCTCCATTCGGCTTTTTATTGTTCCCAGGATTATTGCAGGATCCGCTACTGGGCTTACTCTGCATCTGCTGCTGCATTTGCTCCAAACTTTGCTCCAACATGAGCGCCAGGTTATTCATACTGGTCATCACATACTGCTGGTGATTGATAATCATGTGATTTCTGCGCTCACCAATCTCGTACATGGCTTTGCCAATATGATGATTTACCAGTCCGATTTCTTTATTTATAAAGTGTTCAACCTGTTTAACGCGCTTGCTTAAGGCAAAAAGAGAATCCTCAATCATTTTGGCATCATCACGGAGCTTTTTCTGATGTTGGCCAAGTTCAACAAATTTGGGGTTGTACGTACGCACCTCCTTAAAGTTGTTCATCAAGGCCTCCTGATCTTTACTCACCTGAATCAAATTGTCAAGAATCTCACGCAGCGTATTGTAGTCCTCCATATGCTGTTGCTGCATGGCTTTTTCCATCTGTTGTTTGAGATCCTGAGCCATTTTTTTCATTTCGTCCGCCGCCTTTTTCTGGTTTTGCTTGGCCTTGGATTTTTGATTCTTCCCTAGTTTTTGCTCGCTCTGTTCTTGTTGCTCGTCTACCGATTTTTTTTCGCTATCCATGTTCTTGGTGTCCATGTCTAACGGTTTTTCCAAATCCTGATTCTTTTTATCGATGTCTTTCAGGTCCTTTTTCAGATCGTCGAATTTCTTTGAGAGTTCTTTTTGCTTTTTTAGCAGTTCTTCTGATTTCTTATCGTCTTTATCCCCTTCCTTGGCCAGGTCGTCCTGTTCCTTGGAAAGCTGATTTAGTTTCTCTACGGTTTCATTAACCTTCTTTTCAAGTTGCAATTGTTTCAATTGCTCCAGCATCCGATCAAGTTGTTTTTTAACATCCTGATCATTCATTTTAAGTTGCTCTAATTGCTCCATGAGCTGAGGTTTCTGATTTTTCTTCATCAGTTCCTCAATTTGGCGCATCAACTCTTTCATCTCGTCACTTATCACTTCTTCGAACAGTTCTTCAATCTGTTCCTGCTTCTCCTTGATATCCTGATCGATCTTTTTGAACTCCTGCTCGTCTGCATTGTTCTGCTGTTGTTGTTCAACTACCTGTTCTATTTGTTGCTCCAGGTCTTTATGTTTGTCCAACAGCTCGTTGATTTTCTTTTTGTCCTCCCAGGTAAGATCTTTTTTCTCCGTAAGCTTTTGCTCCAGTTCAGATATCTCCTTCTCGAGGGAGTTAATTTCTTTTTTACTGTCCGATAGGTCCTCCTTAATCTTCTCGGTGTTCTCTTCCACCTTTTTGTTGATTTCGTCCAGACTTGGAGCAGCAAATATTTGTGGGGTAGATCGGGTGCGCTTACTGCCAAATACGGCGTCGTTATCCCATACTTCAAAGTAATATTCCAGCTTGTCTTCGGGTTGAATGTCCAACTGATTTAAATCCCACATATGGAAGAATCGATGGCTCTTACCATTTTTTGGGATTGCGATCACCTGAGCGCCTGTTTTACCTTTCTTTACCTTGTCGGCAGACTCGATGTATTGATAATGGAATACTAGTTTTTTGAAACCGTAATCATCGTTAATCCTACCCAGCAGGTAGATGAGTTTCTTCGTAGACGAGTCTCCCTGTTCTTCGAGTTTGATCTCTGGATATAAATCAGGAATAACCTGTAGCGAAAACTCTAAAGAATCGCCTTGTGCTATGTCTTCATTACTCGTACGAACCAACAATTTTCGCGGTTTAAGAATTTGACGTGTAAACGTATAGAGCTTATTTCGACCATCCGATTTTATTCGCTCTACTTTGTCATCCACGACTTCCGTTACCGTCGTATTTCGCGTACCTAATTTCCATTTTATGTTGGTACCGGCAGGAACCGTTAATTCGGAAGTGTTCTTTACCGTTTCGTTTTGCATTCCGGTATATGCTGGATAAGTAACGGCAAGTTCATAATCCAGTAAGCTGGGTTTCGCAATTGTTTCCAGGCGATATTCTTTACTTGAAAAGCCTTCGGCGAGGAAATTAAATGCCTGACTTTCGGTCGCTTTTTTAATGGTGTATGCGAATCGGTTATTACCTTCCTTACGCATCTTAAAACTATGACCCTTTAGGTTAATGTAAACCTCATTTGGGGCGACATCTCCTTCCGTGTGCATCTCAATGCGAACAGCAGAGTTCTGAACCACAGAAAGATCTTCCATGTCGAGCAGAAAGCGAAATGGTGCTTCTTTCTCGAAATGTGTATTGTATTGAACAAGACGTTTAGTACTATCCGTGAAACCTCGGTTTACAGCGGCAAGAACGATAAAGATAAATAACGGTATCGCTGCGTATTTGATATACTTACGATTCGCACCAAAATCAATTGCTTTCTGAAAAGGAACCGGTTTTAGGTCGCTGGTTTTTTGATCAATTGCGGCTTGAAGGAGTGCATTGTCTCCTGCTTCTGCTTTTAGCTGAAGCGTGTTGAGCAACTTGTCCTGCACATCTGGGAAATGCTGACCAATAATTGCTGCAGCCTGATGGTAGTCTAAACGCTTGCCAAGTGCGTAGAGCTTGAGCAATGGAACAACAATGAGCCTGCCAATAATCACCAGGCTGAATACGCTTAGCACGATAAACAAGGCTGTTCTAACCGAAGTATTGAAATGGCCGTAATATTCCAATATGCTTGCCAGAAGAAAGGCAGTTACGATACCAGCGGTCACCCACAAACCACCTCGAATCAGCTGGTTTTTGTAGTATTTGCGTATGAACGCATCTAGTTTCTCTATGAGTACGAAATTCTCTGTCTGCACGGTAGTATATACCTTAAACTTACCAACGGTAAAAATACTTATTTATTTTGGTTCTTATAGGCCGTCATAGCCTCCTTAAACGTCATAATTTGGCCATCAACACGACCAAGTAAAAAGACTTCCGGAACACCAATACGACGTAAGTCATTTTCGAACAACAACGCCTTTTTATAAGAACGAAATCTACCCAGAATTAGTTTTTCTTCTTCGAAGTATTCCATGTTGTAGAGTTCGGCCAATGCTTCGCGATAGCGTTCAATTTGAAAATCTCCAGTTAAATTTAAGTGAACCTCGAAGAAAATACCGTCTAGCTCACCAGAGTTCTCGACCAGTAACTCGTTCGATAAGATGAGTTTCGCATTTGCCAGGATTAAGCTGTCGTTTTTCCCTTGAATCGAATCCAGTTTTGTCTGAAAAATGCGTTCATTGTTTTGCTGTTTCTGGTTTCGGAGATCCCGAACCAATTCCTGATTCTTGAAATATAGAAATGTGGACAATCCCGCAAAACCAAGACAAACTGCCAGCAACAGCCAAATACTAGATCGTTGCCGAGTGGTATTTTTCTCCTCAATAGATTTTAAGTACGACGATTCCTTCGGCGTTTCAATGTCACCGTCGATCTTAAATTTAACTGGTTTGAAAGGCGATTTTTGTCCCAAGTCCTATACTTCTAGTCAGTACAATTATGAGGATTATATTACAAATTTAGCCCATGAGGTCACTACTTTCGTGTTATATGAGGCATGGTTTTTGATTCTTGTCTGGAAGTTTAAGAAATTTGCACTATGAAAAAGATTGTTCCCGGTTTATTGGTTTGTTTACTAATCACCCTTTCTTCATTTAAAACTGAGCAGCACGGTTTTGAATGGCAACAATGGAATCAAGGTTTTATCAAAGCCAAACAAGAAGGTAAAATCGCACTGATTGATTCGTATACGGAATGGTGTGGTTGGTGTAAGGTAATGGATCGTAAGACCTATTCGGATTCGTCTATTATTGCACGGATTAACAAAGACTTTATTCCAATTAAGTTTAATCCCGAATTAGCGGGAAAATACCATTTGGGAGACACTATGGTGAACGGGAGAACCTTATTGGCAGCATTGAGTAAAGATGGTAAAAACACCGGATATCCGACGACCTTCTTTTATCTGCCTCGTCAAAACCGTATGATGCAATATCCGGGTTACATGGATGTTGCTAAGTTCGGGAAGTTGTTGGATGAACTGGTATATGTGCACAATCTAAGCACGAAACCCAATTAAAAAACCTTAAAGACAGTCGTTGAAACTTAAAAAGCTTTACGGCAAACTGCTGGAGAATATCACTATTGATGCAGCAGGTGCCGAGGGAAAATGTATTACTCGCTGGGAGGGCAAGGTTGTATTTGTGAAGAATGCCGTACCTGGCGATGTGTGCGATCTCAAAATTGTAGGGAAGAAACGCAAGTTTTTACTGGGTGAAATTGTTAAGCTGCATTCTCCCGGACCGTCAAGAGTTGAACCGTTTTGTGAACATTTTGGCACGTGTGGCGGATGCAAATGGCAACAAATGGCATATGCCGACCAACTGGCGTTCAAAACACAACAGGTGAAAGATGCCTTTGATCGCATTGGGAAGGTTGAATATGATCATATTCCGGATGCGATTGGAAGTGAACATACCACATTTTATCGCAACAAAATGGAGTACACGTTCAGCCATAGCCGTTGGTTAACACGCGAGCAACTTGAAGGCGAAGACTTCATTGAAGAACCCGGACTCGGTTTTCACGTTCCACAACGCTTCGATAAAATTGTGCATGTCAATACCTGTTGGTTGCAGGATGATGTGGCCAACCAGATTCGAAACTGGTGTTTCGATTATGCCCTGGATAAGGAGTTAACTTTTTACAATGCCAGGGCACAGGAAGGACTTTTGCGAAACTTAATGCTTCGATGCAATCGCAAAGGAGAATGGATGGTGCTCATCACTTTTAAGTACGATGAACCGGAAGTGAGTAATGCGATGTTGGAAGCAATGAAAAATCAGTTCCCAATGATTAAGTCCTTGCTCTTTTCCGTGAATGAAAAGGTGAACGATAGTATTTACGATCTGGATATTGTAAAATATGATGGCGCGGATTATCTGACAGAAAATTTGGAAGAACTGACGTTTAAAATCCGACCAAAATCGTTCTTCCAGACCAACCCAACACAGGCTGAGGTGCTCTACAATACAGCGTTGGATTTTGCGAATTTGTCTGGACAAGAAAATGTGTATGACCTGTATTGTGGTACCGGAACTATCTCCTTGTTTCTCGCTCGGAATGCAAAGAAAGTTGTGGGTATAGAAAGCGTTCCACAGGCGATTGAGGATGCACACGAAAATGCAGCAGCCAACGGTATAAACAACTGTGCATTTGTGGTTGGGGACATGAAGGATGAGTTGAACGACGCGTTTACGGCACTCCATGGAAAGCCGGATGTTATCGTAACCGATCCGCCTCGCGCTGGCATGCACAAAGATGTAGTTGAGCAAATAGTAAAGCTTAAGGCGCCAAAAGTGGTCTATGTAAGTTGTAACCCAGCAACGCAGGCACGAGATTTAGATTTGCTTCGCGATGTATACGAAATAGAAAAGGTGCAACCCGTAGATATGTTCCCGCATACCCATCATGTGGAGAACGTGGTGTTGCTCAAACTAAAGGCCTAAGACCAGATATTCACTTTTCGTGGTCGTGCTTTTTCAACTTCGATGGCACGGCCGTTGATTTCTTTACCATTCAATTCTTCAATCGCTTTTAGTGCTTCTTCTTCCTTTGGCATTTCAACAAAACCAATGCCTTTATGTTCACCGGTAACACGATCATAAACCACCTTGGTGTAATCCACTTCACCACATTTGGTAAATAGAATTTCTAGATAGTACGCATTAACGGAGTCTGGAAGGTTTTTAACTACTAGGTTCATCGAGTTGAAGAATTTTTACCTTACAAAATTACAGCTTTTACGTCCATAAATGGAAAGATAAAACCAGTTACTTTTGTGTCCGATGAAACCGGATAAAGTTGCTGTTGTCATATTGAATTTCAATACCAGGGATTTGCTTCGTAAGTTGCTTCCGTCGGTGCTCGCCACCGAATATGGAAATGTGGAAGTGGTTGTTGCTGACAATGCCTCAACGGATGGAAGTGTAGAACTCCTAAAGGATGAATTTCCTACTGTTACACGCATCGAATTGGAAGAGAACTATGGTTTCGCCGGTGGATACAACAAAGCTCTTGAGCAGGTTGAGGCGCCGTTTTACGTATTGTTAAATAGCGATGTAGAAGTCGACCAGAATTGGTTGACGCCCATGATGGAGTGCATGACGGCCAATGCGTCTATTGCAGC
The DNA here is from genome assembly GCA_002428905.1 of Bacteroidetes bacterium UBA6063. Lineage (GTDB taxonomy): Bacteria > Bacteroidota > Bacteroidia > NS11-12g > UBA9320 > UBA987. The sequence goes on from DIYD01000326.1 coordinate 29,844, forward strand.
AATTCAACCAAAGATATTGGATTACAACAACCGGGCTTATTTCGAATATGCCGGAGCCAGCGGTGGTTTCATCGATAAACATGCGTATCCGTTTTGTAGAGGACGAATTTCCAACGTTTTAGAGGAAGATCAGGGCCAATATAACGAGTCGATTCCTGTTTTTTGGGCTACTGGTGCAGCTATGCTCATTCGTGCAGAAGACTACCACAAAGCCGGAGGCTTAGACGCTGACTTTTTCGCG
>DIYD01000305.1 GCA_002428905.1 Bacteroidetes bacterium UBA6063
AACGAGGTAATTCCAATTCTTGCCGAGTACGGGATACTTCACCCTCAACAAGGTACGGTAAACGGTCACTTCACGGAGTATACAGCTGAAGAAAAACTTCAGGCAGTGGAACGTCTTAGAACCGGTATTCTTTTTGAAATGCAGGATGCACGCTTTGTCCCAGCGTTAAACAAAGGATATACCATCGGAGATATGGCTACAGGATGGGGAGTTGCTGAAGCGGTTCGTCACTATTATGGCATTTGGGGTGGTATGATGAATCACAAACGTGCCATCATTCAAGGATGGGGCAACGTTGCGGCGGCGGCGGCTTTTTACCTGGCTAAAAATGGTGTTTCTGTAATTGGCATCATCGACAAAGATGGTGGTTTGATCAAGAAGGATGGTTTTAGTCTGGAAGAGATTGTTGACTTGTTTGTGCGAAGAAGTAGTAACAAGCTTGAAGCGGACAACATGTTGAGCTTTGACGAAGTAAATGCACAAATCTGGAAGCTAGGTGCCGAGATTTTTATCCCGGGAGCAGGCTCAAGACTTGTAACCGAGGACAATGTGAAGGACATGATCGACGGAGGTATGGAAGTGATCAGTTGCGGGGCGAATGTTCCGTTCGCTGATAAGGAAATCTTCATGGGACCAATTTCGAAATATGCCGATGAAAATATTGCTGTAATTCCAGATTTCATTGCAAACTGCGGTATGGCTCGTGTGTTTGCTTATTTACAGTTGAAAGACTGCGTTGTAAACGACGTTGACATATTGATGGACGCTTCAAGTATCATTGAGAAGGCCATGATTAAGGTTCACCAGTTTAACAACAAGTCTACAGGTATTAGTGCGAAAGCCCTGGAGCTGAGCCTAATGACTGTAATGAAGTAATTCGACAAAACATTTTTAGCATCACTTTGAACCGACGTAGCACATACGAACCGCTTATTTATGCCCTTTTATTAGGTGTTGGTGTTTTTGCGGGTTTATTCTGGAACAATTATGTGAAAGAAGAACAACTCAATGCCGACACAAAAGTGGAAGAGGTGATGTCGTTGGTTCAGAGTGAATATGTGGACTCCCTATCATCCGATCAAATTGAGGAGAAGGCGATTGCGGAGATGTTATCTTCTTTCGATCCGCATTCAGTCTATATTCCTTCTCAATATGTCGAGATGGCCAATCAAGACTTGAAGGATGGATTTGACGGTATCGGAATTGAATTTTTTATGCTTCAGGATACTCCTTATGTAGTGCGCGTACTGGATGGTGGTCCTGCCCAAGCGGCTGGTGTTTTCCCTGGGGATCGATTCCTGACCGTAGATACGATTTCGCTGATAGGTAAGAGCAATCGTGAGGTAATTAAGCATATAAAGGGGCAAAAAAATAGCCAGCTGGATGCAGTAATTTACCGAAAGGCACAAGACAAACTGGTTAACTTCCAACTCACAAGAGGGCATGTGCACACACCAAGCGTGTATACTTTTTGGGCGAATGACAGTGTTTTGTATACGAAAATTGAGCATTTCGCTGAAAAAACTCATAACGAGTTTGTGGAGCAGGTTAAGGCGCTTACGCAAAAGAAGACAGCCGTTGGCATCATACTCGACCTGAGGAACAATCCAGGCGGTTATTTACAGACAGCTATTGAGCTGTTGGATGAAATTGTCGATGGAAATGATCTATTAGCCTATACCCAAAATAAGGAAGGCAAGGAGCGAAAGTACAAAGCTAAGGCCGGTGGTTTGTGTGCAGATATGAAAGTGTATTGCCTCGTGAATAAGCGTTCTGCATCGGCAAGTGAGATTGTTTCAGGTGCCCTACAGGATTTGGATAGAGGAGTGGTTATTGGTAATCAAACCTTTGGCAAGGGCCTGGTGCAGGAGACGTTCAAGCTATCGGATGGTTCACAAATTCGGTTAACAGTTTCAAGGTATTATATTCCTTCGGGCCGATCAATTCAAAAACCATACAATGAAAATGGGTATGCCCATCTGGATTCAAGTTCAATCGCTAAGAACGGCAAGACGTATCAAACGAAAAATGGGCGTACGGTTAAGAGTAATGGCGGGGTTTCACCAGATATCTTTTTACAATCTATGGGATACGAAGACTATGTTGGACTTGGCGCCATCGCAGCGGATGTAGTGGATCAACACTACTCCAGATGGGAGAGCAAGTCGATTGAAGATTGGTGGTCGGCACAAACTACAAAGACCGTTATTAAAGAAGCGGTAAAGGACTCGGCACACTGGCAAGAGCCTCTAATGCTGCGGCTGGCTTATCAGCTATATGGTATCGAAGCGTATTATGAAATGACCTTGAAAACAGATCACTGGGTGAATAGAGCACTGGAAGAAGTTGTCAAACCAACTGTTCTACTCAATCCCTAAGGCGCGTTTCGCCGAATCCATTTTTTCCTGATCCGATTTTAGTAGTTCTTCGGCAGTTGGTTTCTCTGTTGCATCTTCTGTAGTTTCTACACCAGGGGTTTCATTATTTGATTCATCGGTTGTGGTTTGGTCTTTTGAGCACCCGAGCAGGAATGCCGAGAAAAATAGTAAGACAATAATCGTTTTCTTCATACCCAAATTTAGGCATAAAAAAAGGTGCAACCTTGTGCACCCTTTCATAATTCTTTTATCCTTAAAGGATTAGTGAGCAGCTTCTTCAACCGCATCAGCAGCTTCTTCTACAGCGTCAGCAGCATCTTCAACCGCGTCAGTTGCAGCGTCAGTTGCGTCTTCTACTGCACCTTCTACAGCGTCAGCAGCGTCTTCAACGGCACCTTCTACAGCATCAGCAGCGTCTTCCATTGAAGCATCAGCTTCTTCCATTGCTTCAGCATCAGCCTGGTGCTCTTCTTCAGCAGCTGGATCTTCCGTTTGAGAAGAGTTGTTACAAGCTACAAATGTGAAAAGGGTAAGGATTGCTAATAAAGATAATACTTTTTTCATTTTTCGAATTTTTAGGTACTTTTAAAATTGGAGACAAATATAAAAAATTGCCCCAATTATCACAGTTTGGTCAATTACTTTTTTCGGAAAAAGATATTGATCGGAACCCCAGTAAAATCAAAGTGTTTGCGCAATTGGTTCTCCAAAAATCGCTTGTAAGCATCCCCAATGTATTGCGGAAGGTTGCAGAAAAATGCGAAACTTACCTTTTTCGTTTTGATTTGAGTTACATACTTGATTTTGATGTACTTACCTTTTTTAGAAGGTGGTGGTGTTTCTTGAATGATTTCGAGCATCAAATCATTCAACTTAGCTGTTGAAACTCTTTTTTGGGTATTGTTATATACTTCAATTGCAGTTTCAACTGCTTTGAATACCCGTTGTTTTGTCTTTGCCGAAATAAATACGATCGGAACATCTGTAAACGGCGCAATTTTCTCATGTATTTCTTCAATGTAATACTTGGTCGACTTGTGATCTTTTTCAACCAGGTCCCACTTATTGACAAGAATTACGACGCCTTTCCCATTCTTGGCAGCCAGACTAAATAGATTGACATCCTGAGATTCCATGCCCATGGTAGCATCCAGAATAAGTAATACCACATCACTACTTTCTATGGCTTTAATGCTTCGCATTACACTATAGAATTCAACATTATCCATGGTTTTACCTTTCTTACGAACACCGGCGGTGTCTACGAGGGTAAAATCCATACCATAAGCGGAATACTTGGTGTCAATGGTGTCGCGCGTAGTACCTGCGATGTCGGTAACGATGTTTCTTTCTTCACCGAGAAGTACATTACACAACGAACTTTTACCAACATTTGGCCGGCCGATTAATGAAATGCGTGGTAAGTCGTCTTCCAATTCTTCGGCCTCAGGTGGAAGAAAGGTAACCAGGGCATCCATTAGATCACCTGTACCACTACCCGACATTGATGATACCGGAAAGACGTGCTCAAATCCAAGTCCGTAAAACTGATGGTGCATGAGCAAGCGTTCATTATTGTCTACCTTATTTACGACCACCAAAACGGGTTTGTTGGTTTTTCGAAGGAACCGGGCAAAGCTTTCATCCAGGTCTGTGATATCGGTGGTAACATCTACCATAAAAAGAAGCACATCCGCTTCGTCAATGGCGATTTCCACCTGTTCACGAATCGACTTTTCAAAAACATCGTTAGAGTTCGTAACGTATCCGCCTGTATCAATGATGGTGAATTCACGGTTACCCCAATCGGTTGTTCCGTAATGGCGATCACGCGTAACTCCAGATTG
>DIYD01000315.1 GCA_002428905.1 Bacteroidetes bacterium UBA6063
AATGTCTAACCCTACCTGTATGTTGCCTTGTTGCCCAAAGGCCGTAATTGCCTTATTCAGCTTATGGGTAGTTGGATGTAGATCCGTTAAATTGATGCGAAATGTATTAACCTGTGCCGAGAGATGTTCGGCATAAATGAACAATGTTGTGATAAGTATTAAAGCCAGACGTTTGGTCGACATATATTTCGTTTTACAGACTCCTATATTAGCAATAATCAAACCAAAAAGAAAGCATGTTTACCCATTCTTGTTTGCTTTTGCCATGGTCAACAACTGTATAAATGACGTAGCGATTAGGGTTTTGACAATCATACCTGGCGCCAGACGTAGGATGAGGTTTACCCCATTAGCCGTGCCATGTCCTAATAAGGTGTTAATACCAATGGCCAATAAAACCAGGATAACGTGGGCAAGAAAAAACCAACTACCCCGATTGTGAAACCCACCCATCTTTTTGCGAACCAAAACAAGTAATATGGCCATAGGAATAAAACCCATAACGAAACCACCGGAAGCCGTAGAAAGTATATCAGGTTTTACGTGATAGTTGCTCCAAACGGGGAGGCCAAGTAGTCCAAGACAGATGTACAACGCCACGGCGAGAACACCTCTCCATCCAAAATAATACGTAACAAGACAGATAATCAATGTTTGAAGAGTGAACGGAATCTCATATACATTGAGTGCAATTGGGCCAAGACCAACCAACGCAACCAATGCAATGAAAACCTGTAGAAGTCCGGTCGTATTAAAGCTCATATAGCGTATAAACGATGTCGGTATAATACGTATTTGAAGGAATAGAGAGTGAGAGCCCCTTTAATTTATACTGCAGATTTATATTGTTGAGGCTTCCACTGCCAATCAGAAAGGACTGTGGCATGTTACGAATGCACGTGTAGTAACTTCCTCCCCATACATAACCATTGCCTGAGCCGCCAGATGTTCTCCGCACATAAATCGAGACCGAAGACGGCCAGTTTATATCTGTTTTGCTTACAGTAAGGTACCATCGTTTGTTTTTTGGCATTTGACGAATGGACAAATCGACTTCATCCCCTTTATTGCTGGCTTCGGTTGCGAAGTCATCGCCGGCTTTTATGTTGGCGTATGAAAACTTAAATTCTGCCGTGCCCTTTATCCGGACTTGTTGCGCCTGCACACAGTTGTTGAGCGCTATTAGGGTAAGAATTGTAGCTATGTATTTCATAGTCAGTCGCTTATGGTGTATGTTACGGTCACGTAGGTTTTGGGTTCTTTAACGATCAGATCGTCTATGTCTTTCAGTTTAAGGCTATAAGTAAGCTGGTGTCCGTACCTACTTCCTCTACGCGTACAGCCACCTCCGATGCGGTAAACGACCACTTGGGGTTGGTTGGTCAGAACAGTTCTGGTTGCATATCGCCTTCCCCATCTTCCACGGCCTTTAAATCGAAGGTTACTCACCTTAAGCTGTAGGTCTATACCTTCGGGTACATTGCCCGATGTGATTTGAGCGTATACTTTGCGGTAAGCACCATTTTGCCGAACCGAACAGCTATAGTTTAACCATGTTTTATTGTCTACGCTGCTGTCTCCAGTACCCGGTTTTGCGCCTGCTCGAATGGGCAGACTAAGGCTAAGGTTAATGGTGTGGTTAGCGGGCATAATGGTCACCAAAGACATTTCCGGGATTTGCAAAGACATACTGTGATCGTCATACGACCAAAGCGATTGCCCAAGCGCCGATGTAGCACAGAAAAGTATTGTTGCGATGAGGGTGGTTCGTTTCATTATTTGCCTCCTACTTTAATGGTTTTCTTGTTCAGGAATCGAATCTGGCGGACTTTAGGAGATATCTCCAATACGATATCTTCTTCTTGCCCCGCTTCTAATTCAAGTGTAACATACGGTTTCCTGAGTAAAAACTCATCCTTCCAGTATGTTGGTATCATGCGTATTGTCCATTTCCCTGGTCTCAAACTACCAAAGACAAAGTTGCCTTCACCATCTGCCCGTGTAAGTAATTTGTCTTCGCCGTTCGAAGCTTCCACGATGATGGATGGAAAGCCAACCTCCTGCTTACTGGATTGCACTGTGCGTTGTGTTTTTACCAGGTTGATCTTGCCAGTCACTTTAGCGCTGAGCGTCATTTTTACCTGTATTGTGCTTTCTACTTCTGGGAAGATATCTACTTCAATAGGTAGCTTCTGGTCGGGCAAGTCGCGCACTCCGATGGTGGCTCGGTCTATGAATAATTGATGGTGACCAGGTCGTACATTGTTAAACGTAAAATACCCATCTTCGTCTGTCGTAATTAACTGACCATCAAGCATTAGTACGACGTTGTCTACCGACTTGACTCCACTGTTAATCAGTTGCCCACGTAGACTGCCAAGCTCGGTTATTCGCTTGAGTGGAACACCAATCCGCATTACATAGTTGCCCGATAAAAACCACTCGCGGCGTACCGGAATTTGGTGTAGAATACCATAGTTCGCCAGCACGTTTATGGATTGCATTGGTGTGATATCATAACCCAGCCTGAAGTTGAATAGGTTACGGTCATTGTACAAATCTTCGATCAGATAATTGTTTTGATATTCAACACCTAGATCGAACTTTTTACGGAAGTTGTAATTGGCATCAAACCCATATAAGACAAACTGACTTTGTTCGTTGGTAAATCGATTATTGACCAGGTATTGAGAGAAACTGTTTAGTGAAATATTTTGTTTTGGTCGATAGCTCAATTGGAGTTGGACGTCATAACCAAAGCGGGTTAGCGGTGTGTTTCCCAAATTGTTTACTGTGTTACCCGCCTCACTCATGATTCGAGAGGAGAAATTACCTCGTTTGTAATTCAAGGTAAGCCGAATACGCTGCTCATTGTAATCAAAGTTTTTGGTGCTTAACCGATCTGCTTTTTCACGGTATATCCCTTGTAGCTGGAGGTTTAAGCTGTTGCCAATTCTTGAGATTACCCCGGAACTAAGGAATAGGCTAATGGGAGCAACACTGAAGACCGTATCCAAATTTGGGTTGGCATCGTTGTAATTTGCGTTAATAATCAGTCCAACTTTTTTCCAGTTGTATCCACTGTTTAAGCCAACGAACAGGGAGTTGTTGTAATACCCTTTGAAGTTTTTATCGGCGTATAATGCATTGCTGGCAAGTTTAAATCTGCCCTGCGCGAAGTTTACGTTGTATGAAGCGGCATTTCCATTGTTTGTTCCGCCAAAGCTTCGCGAAATCTCAGCAGCAACCCGCCAGTCGTTAAAGTTGGTGAGATTCGTTTGAATAGAGGTCAGATTTATGACTTCACCGCTTCGCAAGTAGTTCATAAGGCTGTTGATTCGATAGGTGAATCGGCCCTTAGCCACGTAACTGAAGTGGGTTCCTACTTGCTGGGCGATTTCTGGTTGAAAGATTGGTCGGTTGTAATAGGCGCCGGTAAACAGCTTTTTGTGGTAGGACGTTTTAACTTCGATGCCCGTGCCGAACCGGAAATTCTCTGTTAGTTCAGACAGACCAAATGTCTTTTCACCAATGAACAGGCTGGTACTGTCGTTGGAGTAAGTGAAGTATTTCTGAGAGAAATTACCTATTCGGGCAATTCGTACGGCTCCCGGACCTCGATATGAAAACGATACACGATGTTTGTTGTCGACATCTATAGCTCCCCGGCCACTGATTTGAAATTGAAATAGACTGTTGATGTATTCGCCATTTGTGTTCTGAGTGAAATAGTTCATATTGGCCGTGATGGGTAACCGAAAGAACGGGTCTATCTTTTTGGTTTTGATGGGGTAAACCTTGATAATTTCCTGATCGCCAACCGATTGTTGCAGGCCTCCGATCTCAGCAAATAAATCAATGAGTTGGTCTTCGATCTCGTAGGTTTCCGGATCGTTTAAAATCTCCAGATCGATGAACATGGTAGAGTCTGGGGGGATTTGAATGGTATTGCCACCTTTGATTCTTCCATTGTTACTGCGCAGTGTGAGTGTTTCTCTGGCGTTACCATTATTCATAACCATAAAACGCGCGCTTATGGTGTCGGTGGTTCGGGCATACTCGGGTTTGCCAATTAGGCTTACTTTGACGTCGGTAATTTTAGCCACGTTAAAGCCTACGTTTTGTTTAGCAACCACAGAATTGTTCTTCAGTATGCTGAAGCTTAGGTTGTAGTTGCCTGATCCGGTGGCCCGTGGAATGGAAATAGGAACGAGTATGTTTTTAGTTTTTCCCGGGTAAACCGTAGCTTTCTTATTGAAAATTAAGGCGCGCAAGGGTTTTGGGATCTTAAAGTCGAGTTTAAGATTTGCGGTGTCTTTACCCGTGTTTTTGACATTAAGTACAATGGTTTGCGTACTCCCGGGTTGGAGTTCTTTCGTGGGTACGTTCGACAATTTAAGCTCAATTTGGGCAGACGATGACAGGGATAAGAGTACGAGGCTTATCGCAGTAAACGCCCTTAAATAGAGCCCTTTGGGCATATTTTACTCGTTAGATTTTGCCTCGGGTATGTCGAGTTCGAGGTTGATACCGTATATGTTTTCGTCTCCACAATCGGCCACAAGAATTCCGTTATATGTGCCTTTGGGAACGTCAAGAATGGGGATTTCAAATAGTTTGCAAAAGCCTGGATAGACCTTTTGATAAGGAATCTCATTACGATAAACCTGTTCACCATTCTCGTTGTATAGTTCCAGAATCATAATTGGCTTTAACATATAATTGCCTGTATTGTCGATTCCTACAGCCAATAGGTTTTCTTCCTTTGTTGTATCGATATCCACCGATTTGATTTCGAGATTTTTCACGTTGTCGTTCTCAAAATGCGTTACAATCTGAATCGCGTAGCGAATTAATGAAGTTACGGTAACACCGCGTTGAGGTGTAAGTGTGTCAAGATTCTTTATTTCTTCAACCATAATAACACCCCAGTAACTGCCATTTTGAACAGCATCCTTATTGGGGTCTATTTCGTAGGTGAGGGTATAGGTTTGTTTTGCAGGAATAACAATTTCATTGTCGGATAGCAACGTCCAGGAGGAGTTGCATCTGTCGCGTTTATCGGCTAGCGTAAACACGGTTTGGCCATCACAGCTGTGTTCAACATCTGTTTTGTAAATACGTGCTCGTTTTTCCGTTTCTGCCGTATTCTTAATTACGATAGAGCCTTGAGACTTGCTTCCGATTTGAACTACATGCTCGTGAGACAGGCCATTGACAATTACGATGCTTGCGTTGGCTGCGAGGCTAAAGAGCACAAGGGTTAATAATGATAGTATGTTTTTCATAAATTTTATGCGCAACTATTGAATATAGCGAATGAACAAAAAGTAAATGTGTTTTGGGGCTATATTTCTTCAGTGCTGGTTTAAAGTGTAGATAAAAAAGAACAGGGCAGTTTGCACTGCCCCGTCTTACATTATTATTGAACTACTGAATTCTTAACGCATAAAAATTCAGTATGGAGTCCGTAATTACAGGTTAGAGATTGTGTAAACAATCGTAAGTGTTACGTCGTCGTCGAAATCGATGTTTGCGTAGCTACCAGCAGTTGGATCCAACTCTAACGAGTAAGCCAACTGGTGACCATTGTTCGCACCATCAGCAGTATAACAACTTCCGATACCAGAAATAACGGTTTGATCAGAAGAAGTTAATGTAATCTGACCAGAGCTAGATCCCATTGTACCGTCACCGTTACCAGCATCAGAACCAGCAGTAACTTTCAACAACATTCCACTAGGAACAGAGTTGTT
>DIYD01000353.1 GCA_002428905.1 Bacteroidetes bacterium UBA6063
AGCGCCGAGATCCTGGAAGCGCACGACGTAGTTGTTACCGGTCCCTGTGTCGACCTTTTCGACGTCGACGGATTCGAGGCCAAGGCCCATGAGCGACTTTTCGAGTGTTTCTTCGTTGATGGTCTTGTCGAGAGTCAGGTCGTAGCGGTCGGGTTGCTCGGCAGACCACGTCTGCGCTTCGATCTTGGCGATCTTGAGGACCTCAGCTTCGACCTCCTTGATCTTGACTTCGTTCATGACCGAGACCTCGCGCGTTTGCACGAGGAACTGCGGGTTCTCGGACTCTGCGCCGAAGCGCTGCACTGTGGCGTCCGGGAAGCCTGCCTGGATGGCGGCTTCTTCGACTTGCTTGTTGGTGACCGGCTTCTCGAAGCTCAGGATCATATCCGAGCCCCCCTGGAAGTCGATGCCGTAGTTCAGCCCGACCGCGAATAGCGCGACGATGCTGCCGACCATCAACAGCGCGGAGAATGCCAGGAACATCCCTTGCTTGCCGATGAAGTCGAATTTCGTTCCGTGTCTGATGATCTGAAACATTGTTTTGTATCTCTTTGGCCAGCTCACTCGATGTGGCTGGTTGTCATCCCTTGTTTATCGCGTCTTCTACTAGGTTTGGCGCGCATCGATTCAGATGCTGAGCTCCGACTGCGTCGAACGCTCGCCAGTGATCCACATGTCGAAGATCAGGCGAGAGACGAAGACCGCGGTGAAGATCGTGCCGACGATCCCGACGAGCAGCGTCACCGCGAAACCTTTGATCGGGCCTGTGCCGAACTGGAGCAGGACCAGGCCAGCGATGCCTGTTGTAATGTTGGCATCCATGACCGCGCTGAACGCTTTACCGTAGCCTGCGGCGATAGCGTCGCGAGCCTTCGCGCCGTCGAGCAGCTCCTCGCGGATACGCTCGAAGATGATGACGTTGGCGTCAACGGCCATACCAATGGTCAACACCAAACCGGCCATACCGGGCAAGGTAAGCGCCGCACCATATCCTGACAACACACCAAGAATGAAGAACAAGTTGGCTAATAGGGCTAATACCGCATACGCACCTGCTCTTCCATAGTAGAAGAACATAAACACGATTACAGAAAGGAATCCAACAACCAACGAGATCAAACCGGCTTTAATCGCCTTGTCTCCTAGCGTTGGTCCAACAACCGTTTGTTCTACGATTCGAGTGGGAACGTTGATACGACCCGCTTTTAAGATGTTCGCTAAATCCTCTGCTTCTTCAATGCTGAAGTCACCTGAGATACTTGAACTACCGTTTGGAATAGTCCCGTTTACCGTAGGTGCACTATATACTTTATCATCAAGAACAATGGCAATAGCTTCTTGAGGCGTTTGAGTTGAAGCATGCTCCGTAATCAGCTTCCATTCCTTAGCTGCTGTACTGTTCATCAACATGTTCACCTCATTGCTACCATTTGGGCTAATGGTTGGACGAGCATTATCGATTACGTCACCGTCAAGTACAGGACCATTGTCTCTTCCTCCACCGCGCAATGCATATAATGTATAGAAACCATCTTCTGTCTTCGAATAGCTCCAACGGAACTTTACATTGTCTGGGAATTGAGCCAATACTTCTGGATCTGGCTTCGTAAATGAACCATCGTCTTCTTCGCGACCGGTCAACCATGTTTCAAAGAATTCCTTCTGCGTTTCATGTACATAACCTACAAAGTTTCGAATCAACACCTGATCTCCATCACGTGGCAACGCCATACGCGACATCAATGGGAATTCAATTAACTGCTCTTCTGCGGTTAACTCTTCCTGGTTCTGTGCAGAAGTGTCAATTTCATTGCTATCTGCAGCTGCATCCGCAACCTGACCGTCTGCCGTTAAGGTAATATCTTCGGATGAATCAGTAGCCAATTCAAGCGCTGGCTCATCAACACCATCTAAATCTAGGCCTGCATCTGTATCAGCTACTTCCGGTTCAACAATACCTGCCGCTGAATCTGCTTTTTCCTGTTCGATTTTCAACTTCGCTGAAATGACTGAACGTGCATCCTCAAAGTGTTTGTAAATATCATCGTTGTTGAATACTTCCCAGAACTCCAGCTTTGCTGATTGCTGAATAAGACCGATGACACGATCCGGATTATCAACACCTGGAAGCTCTACTAATATTCTTCCGTTGTCTAACTGCTGAACATTGGGTTGAGTTACGTTGAATTGGTCGATACGCGTTTTTACCACCTTGTAAGTCTCCCCTACCTGTGCTTTTTCTTCGCGCTTTAACCATTCATAGACTTCCTCGTTTGTAGACTTCAACTGATTAGGAAGCTCTGACTTTCTATTCTTGGTATAGAAAATACGTGCCAGTCCTTTTTCAGGATTGATCGCTTCATATTCTGTCTGAAAGTAATCTACAAAACTTCCCTGACCCAGGTAAGCTGCTTCCGCCTTGTCCATTGCTTCGATGAACTTTGTGTCATCTTCTTCACCGGCCAATTCGCGGATCATGCTTGGCGTTGAGATCTCAAGTGTAACGTTCATACCACCCTGCAAGTCCAGCCCAAGATTAATTTCTCGTTGCTTGCACTCGTTGTAGCTTAAGCCGAACACTGGATACACCTCTTCGCTTCGCATCGAATCGATAAGCGTTTTGTATGTTCTCGCATAGCTTGGAGTGTCGTTTCCAACCATTGACCATGCTTCTTCGCGAACCTTCTTTTCAACGTTGCGCGTAACCAGGGTAAACGATAGTTGGTACAGACAAACCACAGCCAACAAGATCACCAAAAACTGTACAAATCCTTTGTTTTTCATTCGATTTAAATCAATATATATTTCTCTGTTCTTCCCGTTTTTCGGAAGTCCGCAAAAGTAAAGGTTTTTTTTAATCTCTAAAAGGTCTGTAAGACAAACTACAGCCGCATTTTCTTACGGATTTAAAAGTTGATTGAGATGGTCAACGAAATGATCGAAGCTTTCACCAAAATTGGTGTTATTCTTAATCACCATATCGGCTTTATCGCGATACGGCAACAAATAGTTCTCATACGCCGGTAAAACATGCTTTTCCCACTGATAAATGATTTGCTCTTCCGTCATTCCGCGCTCCCGCGCATCCCGTACCAACCGCCTGTTCAACATAACCTCTAAATCCGCATCGATGTAAAGTTTAAGGTCAAGCATGGAAGACAGCGTTTTGGATGTATAGATGAACAATCCTTCCACCACCAGTATTGGAGCCGGTTTAAACACCAACTGTTTTGGAAACACATCCGGATTGTTAAAGGTGTATTCTACAATTTGAACGCGTTTCCCTTTTTTTAGTGATCGGATATCTCGCGCAAGTCTCTTGAAATCAATACCTTCAGGCAAATCAAAGTTTACCTCACCGTTTTCATCCACCACCTGTTCCGACAAGGGCTTATAATAATGATCCTGTGAAATCACACATATTTGGTCGTCGTTATACCGCTGGTGCAATTCTTTAATAAAGGTGGTTTTACCCGAAGCACTACCACCCGCTATACCGATAATATAAGGTTCCTTATCTGCCATTTAAACGGTCGCGAAAATAACCATTCAACACCTTACGGCCAGAGCCACTGTTCATAAATGGTGGAGAATAAATGACAAAAAAAATAGAACTTAGCACAAAACTTATTTTTAAAAACTGCGTTCACTTTTTATGACCAATATGGAAATACCACACGATAAAATAGAACGATATGATACCTTACTGAAGCGATTCCCTAATGTCGTTCGAAAAGGTAAAAAGACACCCTTCGCACTTGCCAATAAACACTTGTTCTCTTTTATGACAAAAGACGGTGTGCTGGCCTTACGCCTGTGCCCGAAGAATATTGCTCAATTCATACAGAAACACAATGGCAGACCCATGCTGAAATTAGGCAGAGTTGTTAAAGGCTTTGTAGAAGTGCCTGAAAACCTGTGGCACAACATGGATATACTTTATAAGTATTTTCAACTCAGCATTGATCACACGCTAAGCCTGGTTCCCCAGCGGGCTGGCTCAGGCTATTGAGTTGATTCAAGTCCGCTCATCGACTTTACGTATCGTTTACACTTTTCTGATTTAATAAATAGATAAACTAAACACGTACCTTTTCTGTTGGTTTAATATGTCTAAGGCTGAAGTCTCCCCAGACAAATTAGAGCGTTACAACAATCTGGTTCAACAATTTCCTGAAGTAGAGCGCAAAGGCAAAACCACGCCCTACACATCCTCAAACACCTATATGTTTTCCTTTTTGACTAAAGAAGGCAGCCTTGGTTTACGCCTGGGGCCTAAAGGTGTGGCCGACTTTATTCAAAAACACAATGGGCGGCCAATGCTTCAACATGGAAGAGTAATGAAAGACTTTGTTGAAATTCCGGAAACCATGTGGGACGACATCCCACTTCTTCGACACTTCTTCAAGATGAGCCTCGACCATACGAATTCACTCAAGCCGAAGAAAAAATAGCCTGATCAATGGTGACAATATTTCGACAAAAAACTTTGGAAACTTTGAACACTCGCAAAGTTTCCTGCTTAATTTTGCCCGGATTTTATGAGCATCAGAAGTCAGATCATACAGAAGTCGTTAAACTTTTTCATGCGGTACGGCATTAAAAGCGTAAGCATGGATGACATCGCCCGTGAACTGGGCATGAGTAAGAAGACTTTATACCAGCACGTAAAAGATAAAAAAGAACTGGTTTACCTTACGTTTAAACATCATTTGAATAAAGATGAAGCGTTTTGCGAAGCCATGATGGAATCGACTGACAATGCCATTCAGCAGCTGTTGGATCTGGGAAAACACCTGGTAGACCACTTCCAGCAAATGAACCCAAGCACCATGTTCGATGTACAGAAGTACTATCCTTCTTGTTGGAAACTCTTCCACAGGCACAAGAACGAATATATCTTAAATCATGTGCAAACGAACATCACCATGGGGAAACAAGAAGGCCTATACCGTGAAGAGCTGAATACAGAAATTATCTCCCGACTATACATACATATGGTCGATGCATCGGTTAACCCCGACATATTCCCGGAAAAAGAATTTAATCAAATCGAAATCTTCATGCAGATGTTTGATTACCACTTACACGCCCTCATGACCGAAAAAGGCCGGGCGTATTTCGAAACCCATAAAGAAACTTTGTTTACAACTTAGAAAAATGAGAAAACTTGTATCCATTTTCATCGGCTTGTGGGCCATGTCTGTTTTCGGACAAACCCAAAGCCTAACCCTGGACCAGGCCATTGACTTTGCCTTAAAGAACAATGCCGACGTCCAAAATGCCAAATTGTCTGTTGAAGGCAGTAGGCAAGAGGTTAAAAGTATCGTTGCCACCGGTTTACCCCAGGTGAGCATCAATGGTAATTTCACTCACAATGTGCAGATAGCTGCTCAACAGTTACCTGATTTCATTTCACCAGCCGTGTATGGCGTATTGATCAACGAAGGACTATTAACTCCTGATCGTTTTCAATCGGGCCAACCGCAAACAGTAGCCTTTGGAGCTCCAAGTTCCATTACAGGTATGGCCAACCTTAATCAGTTGGTTTTTGACGGAACATACTTTCTGGGACTTAAAGCTGCCAAACAGTATGTTAAGATGTCGGAACTTATGCAGGAAAGCACGGAAATCAACACCGTAGAAAGCGTAAAAAAATCGTTCTATGCCGCTTTGATTACGGCTCAAAACACGGAGCTTTTGCGCGAGAGCATGATTAACCTCGACAAGACCTTCAACGAAACGAAGGAACTGTATGAAGCGGGTTTCGTAGAAAAGTTGGACGTAGATCGTCTGGCGTTTGCCAAGTCGAATTTAGAGACACAAATCAATAATGTAATCCTGCAGGAGCAGGTATTGACCTATGCCCTGAAAATGGTGATTGGTATGGATGTCAAAACCGACATAAAACTAGTTGGTGACATCGGCGAGCCCGAAAAAATCGATGCCAATAACTATAGTCTGGACAGTCGAATTGAGACGAAGATCATGCAACAGAAATTGTTGTTAGACAGTATGAATGTGAAACGGTACAAAGTAGGTTACCTCCCAAGCGTTCGTTTAACTGCTACCTACCAACAAAACACGTTCGCCGATGAAGCCGAGTTTAAAGGATTGGGTAATCAGTGGAATCCAGGTACAATGTGGGGTGTTAACTTAAGCATCCCGGTATTTGATGGTTTCTACAAAAAAGCGAAAATCGCTCAGGCCAATATTGACCTGGCTAAAGATCGAAACACCTTCCTTCAAACGCAGAATTCATTGCTGTTTCAAATTGAGCAGGCACGTTTAAATGTTGAAATGAAGCAACAGAATCTGGAAAACCAGAAAAACAACAGATCGCTTGCACGCACCATATATGAAACATCAAAAATCAAGTTTGACGAAGGTGTGGGTTCATCGTTTGAATTGATTCAGGCGGAAACCGATCGCACGCAAGCGGAAATCTCCTACAGTAACGCACTCTACGAATTAATTGTAGCAAGTATAGAATTAGAGAAAGCCCTAGGAACCAGTCTACCAACCATAAAGTAAGAACAGAAATAATGACATTAATGAAAAATATATCCCTATTACTCGTTTTGGCCGTGTTAGTTGCTGCCTGCGGTAAAAATTCATCTGATGCACTATCAGAAAAACGAGCTGAGCTGAGTGAGAAACAAACGGAGCTCGCAGATTTGAAAAACGCAATCACCGAATTGGAAAAGGAGATTGAAGCGATGGACACACTTGCGCGTGATAACAGCATCCCGGTGATGGCCTTAGATATCAAACGTAAGGAATTCAAGAACCCATTCCAGGTGCAAGGTTTGGTAGAGTCAAATCAGAACGTTCTGGTATCGCCAGAAGTTCCTGCCAATGTAGTTCGAATCCATGTTCGGGAAGGACAGCGTGTGCACAAGGGGCAGGTAATCGCAAGTTTAGATGGTTCCATCGCCGGTTCGCAAATCAGCGAGTTGGAAAATGCATTGAGCCTTGCGAAGATTAACTACGACAAGCAGAAAAGACTGTGGGACAAGAAAATTGGTAGTGAAATGCAGTATCTTAATGCAAAGAATCAATACGAAAATCTGAAGAAGAGTCTGGCTACTGCTAATGCTCAACTTGGTAAATACACCTTGCGTTCCCCAATCAATGGTACGGTTGATGCCATCATGGCAAATGCCGGTGAATTGGTAGGTGGAATGACTAGTGGTCCGGTTGCCCGCATTGTTAACCTACAGGACATCAAAATCAAGGCCAACGTTTCAGAAAGCTATGTTGGATTGATTAACAAGGGACAGGATGTGGAAGTGTACTTCCCTTCACTCGATCTTAGAATGAATGAAAAGGTATCTGCGGTAAGTAATGTTATCGATGTAAACAACAGAACATTCGTTACCTACGTAAAACCACATTCAAACCTGAATAAGCTCAAACCTAATTTGTTGGCACTCATCACGGCGTACGATTATGTACAGGAAGATGCAATAAGCATCCCTACAAAGTTGGTTCGTAATGACGGTAAAGACGATTTCGTATTTGTGATTAAAACCAAAGGCGAGAAGAAAATTGTTGAAAAACGTATCATCAAAATTGCAAAGCAATTCCCTAGCGAAACTGTTGTTGAATCAGGTCTGAATGAAGGTGACCAGTTGATCACCGAAGGTGTAAACTCTGTAATTGCAGGTGATGAAGTAAAACTTATTGCTGGTTAATCCGGCATTCATTGATTCTTAATTGAGAACAAAATGAAAGAGATAATAAAAGAATTTAAGCTCTCCTCCTGGGCCGTGAATAATAAGATCAGCGTGTACGTTATGATCGGTATTATTCTCGTCATAGGAATCATGAGCTACGACACAATGCCAAAGGAAAGCTTTCCAGAGGTAAAACAACCGATTGTTTACATAAACACGCCTTACCCGGGTAACTCTCCGGTGGATATGGAGAACCTTGTGACGCGTCCTATTGAAAAGGAACTGAATACGATCACAGGTATGAAAAAACTGAATTCTACCAGTATTCAGGACTTCTCGGTTATCATCGCGGAATTTGAGTTAAGTATCGAAGGCGAAAAGGCACTCCAGGAAGTAAAAGACGCCATTGACAGAGCGAAGATTGACTTACCGAATGATCTGCCTGCCGACCCATCGGTTATGGAGATGGATTTCTCCGAATTCCCCGTTATGAACGTTAACGTTTCTGGAGATTACACCCAGGATGAGCTCAAGGAATTTGCCGAATACCTCGAAGACAAGATGGAAAACCTTTCCGAGGTTTCATCGGTAGACATTTCAGGTCTGACCGAGGAGGAAGTGGAGATTTCAATTGACCGGGTTAAGATGGAAGCGCTTGAACTATCACTGAACGATGTTGAACAGGCTATCGCCGGTGAGAACGTTACCATGAGTGGTGGTGATATCAAGAGTATTGAAGGCTCAAACATTACACGGCGAAGCATTCGTATTGATGGTGAATTCAAGGATTACCGCTCAATCGCAGATGTAATCGTTAAAAATGAATTCCAAAACATTGTATACCTCCGCGACATTGGTGAAGTTCGATTTGGCCCGAAAGAGGCAACAAGTTTCGCGCGTTTGAACACCAACCCCGTAGTAACACTTGATGTGAAGAAGAAAAGTGGGGGTAACCTTATCAATGCCGCTGAAAAGATTCAAAAAATCGTTGCAGATGCGAAGTCGGACGTATTCCCGAAAGATCTGGAAGTTGTAATTACCAACGACCAGAGTAAAATGACGAAGAACATGGTGGCCAACCTGGAGAACTCCATCATTATGGGTGTACTCCTGGTAGTTGGTGTATTGATCTTCTTCCTGGGTGTTCGAAACTCTATGTTCGTTGGGGTCGCGATTCCGTTATCGATGGTAATGGGTATCGCCATTCTGAATTTCAGTGGAACCACGCTGAACATGATGGTATTGTTCTCTTTGATCCTGGCACTTGGTATGCTGGTGGATAACGGGATTGTTATCGTCGAGAATATTTACCGGCAGTACTCCGAACGTGGCAAGTCGAAAGATCAATCTTCGAAAGAAGGTACAGGTGAGGTGGCGACAGCCATTATCGCTTCTACGGCAACCACAGTAGCGGCGTTTATTCCATTGCTCTTTTGGGAAGACCTGATGGGTGAGTTCATGAAATACTTACCGATCACCCTGATCATTGTACTGGCATCTTCGCTGTTCGTGGCATTGGTTGTAAACCCGGTGCTGACTTCCGATTGGATTAAGATCGGGAACAAAGAGAAATCGAAGAATTCGAAGTTCTGGGTACGGAACGCCATTCTTGTGGTAATCGCCGTATTGTTGTATTTGGTCCAGGCCAGACTACTTGGTGGTTTATTCCTGGCTGGAACGCTGATCAGCATTGTCAATCGATACTACCTGACTCCTGTAGGAAACTGGTTTATGGAGAAAATGATGCCTAAGATTGAAGATCGATACGCACGTTTCCTGCGGTTTGCACTTTCGGGCAAGAAACCTTATGCCTTCCTGGGAGGAATCTTCGTTGTTTTCGTAATGACGCAGATTATCTTTAGTGCAATGCCTCCACCGATGGTATTCTTCCCGGATAGCCAGCCGAACTACGTGAACGTGTTTATTGAAACCCCGTTAGGCACTGACATCGAGAAGACCAATGAGATTACCAAAAAGCTAGAGAAACGAATCATTGCGGCAGTGGACACTAACAAGGCCGTTGTTGAAGCAGTTCTGGCACAGGTTGGTGAGAAAACTGCCGACCCAAATGAAGGGCCACAAAGTGGGTCTTCTCCACATAAAGCGCGTATTACAGTCTCATTCCTTGAATTCGAAAAACGTGTGTTTATCTCGGATGTGAGTACGAGTGAAATTATGCAAGACATCAAAGATGCGTGTGTCGACTTCCCTCAAGCTCAGTTAACCTTTGCCAAAGACAACATGGGGCCTCCGGTGGGTAAGCCAATTAATGTTGAGGTTAAAGGGGAAGACTACCTAACGCTTATCGAAGAGGTAGAGAAGATCAAAAAGAAGATGGAAGATGCCAATATTCCTGGCGTTGACCAATTGAAAACTGATCTTGAATTAGGTAAACCCATGTTGGAGGTTTCAATTAACCAGGAAGCAGCGCGTCGTTTTGGTTTAAGTACCATGCAAATTGCCGGTACCATTCGTACTGCTTTGTTAGGTAAAGAAATTTCAAAATACAAAGAGGGTGAGGACGACTACGAAATTCAGCTACGTTTTAAGAACGAGTATCGTTACAACCTGAATAACCTGTTAAATACGCGTATTACTTTCCGTAATATGGCAACTGGAAAAATCAGTCAGGTACCGATTTCAGCCGTTGCAAATGTGCGATACAACTCCACCTACGGTTCGGTAAAACGTAAGGATATGGACCGGGTAATATCCATCTTCTCTGAAGTAGAGGAAGGTGCAAACGCCAACGAAATTGTAGCCAAATACAAGACGCTCTTGGCCAACCACCAAATGAAGGATGGCTATGAGTTTAAGTTTACAGGTGAGCAAGAAGAACAAGGTGAATCCATTGCTTTCTTGATGAGCGCTATGTTGCTGGCTGTGTTCCTGATCTTCCTGATCATTGTGACACAGTTCAACTCCGTGGCAGGTCCATTTATCATTTTATTATCGGTTATCTTTAGTACGATTGGTGTATTCCTTGGCTTCTCACTTACAGGTACAACCTTCTCATTCATGATGACAGGAATTGGTATCATATCGCTGGCCGGAATTGTTGTAAACAACGCCATTGTACTCATTGATTACACCAACCTCCTCCGTATGCGAAAGCGTGCCGAGAAAGGGTTGGATGAGCGTAAAGGTCAGCTGAGTGATGAAGATGTAGTAGGAACAATCGTTGAATCTGGAAAGACACGTCTTCGTCCGGTATTGCTAACGGCAATCACTACCGTATTAGGTTTGTTCCCGCTGGCAATAGGATTTAATATCAACTTCAAACGTTTGTTAACAGAAGGAAATCCTGAGATATACTGGGGTGGACAGAACGCTGAGTTCTGGGGTCCAATGGCCTGGGCCGTTATATATGGTTTGGTATTTGCGACCTTCCTTACACTTGTTATCGTACCCGTAATGTACTATCTGAGTGATAAAGGAACGTTGCGCGTTAAACGACTATTTAGCGGTGTATCCTAACCCAATTGTTTATTAAGTCAATAAGGCGAAATCTTCTAAAGGTTTCGCCTTTTTTATTTTCTTTGACAATATGAACGAAAACATAAGGCCGTATGATGAGAAGTTCATGCGACGATGCATTGAGTTATCTCAGGAAAGTGTTGACCGCGGTGATGCCCCGTTCGGTAGTTTAGTAGCTAAGGACGACAAACTGGTAGCAGAAGGCTTAAACGATGCACAAAGTAAGGTATCTGAGCACGCTGAAGTAATTGCCTTGCACAACGCCCATCAGGTGGTGGGTTCTTCCGATCTAACAGGGCATACGCTGTATACGAGTTGCGAACCCTGTCCTATGTGTTCCTTTATGATTCGCGAGTATAAAATCAGCCGTGTGGTCTTTGCCCTCCCCTCTCCTTTTATGGGTGGATATACCAAATGGAGCATACTCCAGGACGAAGAGTTAAAACAATTCAAACCCTTCTTCTCTTCTCCACCAGAAGTCATCGGTGGATTCCTGGAACCCGAAGCCAAGGAAGTCATGAACAATACGATTTTTTGGATGTTCGGGAGTTCGGTGCGAAACGAGCGGTAGATTGCTAGACTGGGGACTACTGACTGCTGACTGCTGATTGCTGATTGCTGACTAAAATTAGTTCGTTTTTGGGATGTTTTAGGGCGTATTAGATTCATATCATCTCTAACCACAAAATACCCGGCTCTGCATTTTTTACCCGTACAATCTGTCAATCTTCTGTAGTCAACCACCCAACACATCTTACCATCTAAACATCTTACGATCTAGACATCTTAAAACATCTACATTCCCCATCTAATTCCTTAGATTTGTCCAACGATTTAGTGACATGAGAAAAAAGAGCAAAGAATTTTTAAAAGCGTATTTAAATAACAACTCTCCGGTAGGATTTGAGACTCCCGGACAAAAATTGTGGTTGGACTATTTAAAGCCATATATCGATGAATATGAGGTGGATGTATACGGCACCACGGTTGGAATTATTAATCCAGGACAAGAATACAAAGTAGTGATTGAAGCACATGCCGATGAGATCGCCTGGTTCGTAAATTACATCGATGACAAGGGATACATTTATGTAATCCGTAACGGAGGAAGCGATCACCAAATTGCGCCAAGCATGCGTGTGAAACTTCATACCCAAAATGGCTTAGTTGACGGCATCTTTGGTTGGCCTGCGATTCACGTTCGTGATCGTGTAAAAGAACCTCAACCTTCGTTGAAGAACCTGAGCATAGATGTAGGAGCAAGTTCAAAAGAAGAAGTAGAAAAAATGGGCATTCACGTGGGCACTGTAGTGACCTTCGATGCCGATGCCATGGAGCTAAACAAAAAGTATATTGTAGGGCGTGCGCTGGACAACCGTGCAGGTGGCTTTATGATTGCTGAAGTGGCCCGAATGCTAAAAGAGAAAAAGAAGAAACTTCCATTCACCTTATACGTGGTAAACGCAGTACAGGAGGAAATTGGGCTTCGTGGTGCTGAAATGATTTCACGAAGAATTAAGCCAAATGTTGCCATTGTAACCGACGTGTGTCACGATACACACAGTCCGATGTACAACAAAAAAGAGCAAGGCGACACCAAATGTGGTGGAGGTCCGTGTGTTACCACAGGTCCAGCGGTACAGAATAACCTGCTTAACATGATCGTTGATGTAGCAAACAAGAAAAAAATCCCATTCCAACGTATGGCGGCCAGTCGCTTCACCGGAACCGATACCGATGCTTTTGCCTTCAGCGATATTGGAGTAGCATCTGCCTTAATTTCACTTCCGTTGAAGTATATGCACACTACCGTAGAAATGGTTGATTACGACGATATTGAAGCCTGTGTAAAACTCATGTATGAGTTCTTGATTCAATTGGAAGCAGGTCACGATTTTAGATATTTCACTTAATTCATATCCCGCTTCGGTGGGATTTTTTTTAAATAAAAAAATGCGTGCATATTATATAACCCTGTTGGCTTTAATCGGATTATCCGTTGGATGTAATCGGACATCTGATTCATCGTCAAATGAAGTAATCCACCTGGAAGAAACACCCAAAAACCTTACGGTGTCAAAGTACGAAGCGATGGTTGCCTCAGAAGATCTTGTATTGGTCGATTTTCATGCTACCTGGTGCAAGCCTTGCTTAAAAGTATCTCCCAAGATAGAGCAATTGAAACAGGATTATGCCGGACAACTACACGTGATGAAGGTCGACATTGACGAAAATGACGTACTTGCAGCGCAGTTGGGCGTAAATCAAATCCCCAATATTCGCATTTATGCCAACGGCAAGGAAGTCTTCAATAAACTTGGCGACCAACCCGAAGAGGTGTTTCGGAACGCTTTAAAGCCCTATTTAGACCGATAGTTAAATAGATCCTTAGATATTTAGACTATAAGACGATTGTCCGTTCGAGTGCTTTTCTAAGCTGCGAGGAAAAATGAATCGAGAACTGACACCATTAAGTTTGATATTGAATTTGAGTTTAACATGATCATTCGACCTGCAATAAAAGACGATCTACCGGCAATAGCAGATTTGTATGCCTTATTCTGGGGTGATAAATCCAATCTGGACGCTATGAAACAACGTTTTGACGCGATGGAGCTTTCCAACAGTCATGTGTTACTCTGTGCAGAACAGAATAACAAAATCATTGGCACCATTATGGGCAATATTTGCCCGGATTTCTATGGAACCTGTGATCCGTTTATGGTTATGGAAAACCTCATAACCCACCCAGATTCCAGGCATTCGGGTGTGGGGAGTAAATTACTTGCCGAACTAGAGCAAATTGGCAAAAAGAGGAAGTGTACGCAAATTATTTTCATTACCGAACGCGATCGGCTCGACGCCATTGGTTTTTACGAGACGCAAGGTTATGATTCCACGACTCACGTTGGCTTTAAAAAAGGGCTTGACTAGATGTCTGGTTTTATAGATTCCCAAACGATCAATAGCTGAATGATGACGGTTGACTGCTGACTAACGAATGAAGATTACTCAGAAAACTAAATTTCCTTTATTGATCGAACGTTGGTTTTCAATAGAGTTTGAATTTCATCTTCATCTTCTAATTCAGCTTAAATCGCGATTACCCTCCCTATGGTTAGGTTATCCTTGTGGGAGGAGTTACAATCAAAGCCTGTTGGCTTCGCCAACTACGGTTTTTATGCCCATGCTCACTCGAGCAAGCTCGATGAGCAGGCATAAAAAAAACCTCCGATCTCCGATCGAAGGCTTTGATTGTGGAGAATAGCGGATTCGAACCGCTGGCCTCTACACTGCCAGTGTAG
>DIYD01000091.1:0-3824 GCA_002428905.1 Bacteroidetes bacterium UBA6063
AATATTTAATAATTGACTTATAACACATTTAGGTGCCAGAGACACCTAAATATGATTATGTAGTTCAGTTTACTTAGTATCTAACGCCGAGCGTCCGATATAGGTCTGAACACATCTAAATCCAACTGTTGATTTACAGGTATCCTGATACTCATAACTTCTCGATCCATTCTGGATGAAGTAAGCAATGTCTTTCCAGGATCCTCCACGTATAACCTTACGCGATAATGATAGGTAATCCTCCCCATCTTGCTCCGGCACCGCATCGTATCGGTAATCTGGGTTCAAATCGTGAGAGAACTGTTGTACCGACTCCGTGTACGCGTTGATTGTCCACTCGGCAACGTTTCCAGCCATATTGTACAAACCGTAATCATTTGGGAAGTACGAATCAGCACGAACCGGGTATAAACCACCGTCGTCCATGTAGTTACCACGATTCGGCTTGAAGTTTGCTAAGAAACATCCTTTACTATTACGTGTGTACGGACCACCCCATGGGTACATGTTGTTGTCTCTACCTCCACGTGCAGCATACTCCCACTCAAATTCCGTAGGAAGTCTCCATGACTCAGTTAGAGGCATTTCAACCTCGTTCCAGTGATGTTGCATAATTCGTGTTCTCCAATCGCAGAAAGCGTTTGCCTGATGCCAGTTAACACCAACTACAGGATAATCATCGTATTTAGGGTGGTAGAAATATACTCGTACCATAGGATCATTGTATGAGAATGCGAAATCGCGAATCCAAACCAATGTGTCCGGGTAGATTTTTACTTTCTTCTTTTTGATGAATACACTACGATCAAACTTTTCATTGTAGTAATCACGTGAGTTCGCAGCAGCCACAAAATCTTGCCACTGGTATTCGTACGTCAACTTACGAATGTCAACCTGACGAGCGTGGTTATAACGCTGCTTAACACGGTAATACATATCGGTTAAGTCTTCAGCCGACTCTTCGTAGTCCACTTCCTGATCGTAATCGTTCACCTCATACGTTTCTTCTGGGTTTTCGATTTCGATAACGTATTCTAATGTTCTACGTGCAATGGAATCAATTACATAATGAACGAATTGGCGGTACTCGTTATTTGTAATTTCTGTTTCGTCCATCCACATAGAGTGAATAGATACTTGTTTGTTTGGCGCAATGTAACTTCTAAAAATATCCTGATCACTCTGTCCAGAGTGGTAAGTTCCCGTAGGAATATACACTGTACCGTATGGCTGTGGGTGGAACCAGGGGCGTCTGCCCTGTACTCCTGTTAGCTCCCAGGTGGTATTACTCATACAACCGGTAAGCCCCGCCATAACTACCAAAATTGATATCTTAAAAATGTTCTTCATACCGTTATTTCTTAACGAATTCACAATAATAATTTCTTAAATCAAAGAAAACAAGGTTTTGTTTTTGAAAATCAGGGTTATAACGATGACCAAAAGATGATTATTGCATGCCCTTAAAAAAATTATAATTCGCGTATCGATTTACGATACGTTTTTACTGGAGGCTGCGAGGTAGGAAGCCTAAAACAGTAGCTTGCAAATATTTCATGAGTACCATTACTCACACCCTGGATTCTACTCGCCGTGATGTCATACGAGTACCCAAACTGCATTTGTCCTGTTACATAACCTAACAGTAACACAAAGGCATCTGTGTTACCCCATTGTCGATAACCAACACCACCACGAATGGTTTGGTTGTTCAATACCGTTAAATTCAAATCAAACTGAGGCTTTCCAGCATACTTCACCAAAACAGCGGGTTCTAATACGTTAACTCCACCACTTAATGGAATTTTAGCGCCTGTGTTCAGGTATAGGTGTTGTGCCAGTTGATATTCTGAATTCTGATTGCCATTCTGCAATACGTACGTCGATCCATTTAAGTGCGAAGCGGAAGCACCTACGTAAAAATCCTTGGCAAACGTACCTAATCTCGATTGCGTATAGTATACTCCTATCCCAGCGTCAAAACGTGAATCGCTGATACTTCCAGTCGGAATTCTTGGGTCACTTGCATCTCTAAATCGGAAATTCGGGTTTACATAACCAAATTGTGTGAAACCTACTTCTGCTCCAATCGACAGTCGAGCAAACGTACCCTGAATCGGTACAAAATATGCAAATTGTCCTTTGAAGGCTGTCGTTTTCATATACCCCAATCGGTCATCAAATACAGATAGTCCGACCGCACCCAGAGGTGTTGGCCTGTTTTCTCCGCCCAATATCTGACCACCAATGTTAAAGTTGATGGTAACCGGTGCAACGTTTTCTGTGATTTGACCACCTTGAATGGGCTCACCTGTAGTTCGATCCATCCAGGTTTGATCATCAAAGCCTAACCACTGGTTATGACCTAATAGACTTGCACAGATATAATCATCCTTTTCTCCAACGGTAGCCGGGTTATATGCCTGCTTTACAAATTTGAAATGAGAGTAATATGGATCTTGCTGTGCGCATGCCGAAACCGCCCCAAAAACCATAGCCCCACCAACAAGAGTCTTAAGTAGAATTTTACGCATATTCATTTGCTGATTGCACAAATTAAAGTTAAACGAACCTATAAATCAACTCCATGACGTTGATTGTTCTAAAAAGGTTGGGAAAAGAACGCAGTATTATTCACATTGAACTGTTCCTCAACTACATACTGACCAGTTAAGTCCGCACTTTGCTGCATGTACAACTTGCATATGTCATAATTCACGAACGGTTTTATCCCATGTTGGATTCGGCCGCTGCCAGCAATACGTGAACACCAACTCATGTGTGCCGTTCGACACCTGTGTTATGGAACTGAGGGTCTTGTCGTATGAATATCCTACATAAGCCGATTGAATAAATAGTCCGGCAAACAGAGAAACTGCATCCGCATTGCCCCATTGACGATATCCTAAACCGGTTTTAATGCGTTGTTGCCGAACTGCACTAACCCTAAGGTCAATCTGAGGCTCACTGTTGTACTTGATGAGGGCTTCCGGACTTATAACCAGTAAGCCTCCCTGAGCTGTGATATTAACACCCGTGACCAGGTATCCGTGCATAACTGTGCGATAGGTCGTCCATTGCAGAAGATAACTCGGGGTGTTTACATGTTTTAGGGACAGACCTGCATAAAAGTCTCTGAACCCCTGCCCCAATTGATTGCGTTCGTAAAACAGCCCCATACCCAGGTCTATATTCCCATCAAACACACTAGAAAACGGTATATTGGGATCGTTCGGGTGTCGCGCTCTAAATTTAGGGTTTACATAGCCGAATTGGCCCCAACCCGCTTCTAACCCAATGGATAATCTTGAGCTTGAGTTTAAATGAACTTTTGCAGCACCCTGTACCTTAAACGAGGTCGATTTTGTGAAACCCAAAACGTCATCCAGCACACTAATACCTATTGCCCCTACTGGTTTAGAGTTTCCAAAATACAAATCGCTTGAGACGTTGAAATTGTGGGTAACAGGACCAACATTATTGGTAACAAAGCCATCGCCAGAACCTGTTCTGTCCAGGTTTGTTTGATCATCGAATCCAACCCATTGTTGATGCGTTAACATGCTCACACAGATGGCTCTTGGATTTAAACCAATGGCGGCTGGATTGTATGCCGGTTTTACCTCGGGAAAATGAGAAAAGTAAGGATCCTGCTGGGCAACCGAGGAAATGGCAATGAGGAATGCAGTTAGCGTGGTCAATAGTGTTTTCATGAACGGCGTTCGTTTAGTCCATTGACGCACAACGCATTCTTTCGGTTGGGTCACCCAAAATCAGCCAATACAGATTATCGCATTGTCCAATTGCTACATTGCTACATTGCT
>DIYD01000091.1:3882-7598 GCA_002428905.1 Bacteroidetes bacterium UBA6063
TACATTGCTACATTGCTACATTGTTCAATTGTTAAATTGCTCAATCGCTAGAACCGCGCAATTACCTTGAAGTTAAGTCTTCGACCCGTTAAGTAATTCGGGACACCATAGATATTGTTGTTCAGGTCGCGCACCCACAGATAAGAGGCCACGTTGTTAACCTGCAAGATGTTGAACACTTCCAGACTCATCCACAACGAGCTCAATCGACCACCATTCTCATCTTTCTTGGTGAACTTCTTTACCTGTTTACTAAAGCCTAAATCGACTCTGCGATAGGCGGGTAAGGAATAATTCTCGCTGTACCGGAAAGGACCATTGAAGTAATACGGCATCTTCGATCCAACCACCAGATTCAGTTGCATTTTGAACGATGTATCGAGCGGCAGCTCGTCCTGGAACAGGATTGAAAAATTGACACGCTGATCAGTAGGTCGCTTAATAAATCCGGTCTCTACCTCCTGACCATTCTCATTGATGTAGGTGATGTTTTCTTTCGTAGATAGAATAGAAAGATTCACCCACGATTCAATACCGCTTATGAATTCACCGTTTACCCGTGCATCCAATCCATAGGCATAACCTCGTGACGAGTTTACCGCATCATATCTCAATCGTACATTGTTGATGGTATAGGGCACCAAATTGGTCATGTGCTTATAGTAGGCTTCGTTGATGAACCGGAATGGTCGGTTCCAGGCTCTAAAAAGTATATCACTGCCTACAACAAAGTGATACGACTGCTGTGCCTGAAGATTTGTATTTAGGATACCCTCTGGATTTCGCAATTCTCTGTAAAATGGCGGTTGACCATAAACCCCAGCTGCAGCCTTAACTACTATATCAATCTTTTTCAAGCTGTCAAACCGCGCTGATATTTTCTCATATTCCGCATTGATTATCGAGTCATTATCCTCTTCTATGGCAAGGGCAGCATACATGTCTAATTTCCGTTCCTGTATGGCGTCGTTGTGCTTTTTGTTCGGTTCAAACGAAAAGCGACCTCTTGGAGATATCAATAACTCATTGTTTAGGTTCCAATAGTTTGC
This sequence comes from Bacteroidetes bacterium UBA6063, assembly GCA_002428905.1. GTDB lineage: Bacteria > Bacteroidota > Bacteroidia > NS11-12g > UBA9320 > UBA987. The sequence continues at coordinate 4,932 of DIYD01000091.1, forward strand.
ACGAACACCTAAACTCAATTTCGCATTACTTGGTTTATGCACCTTGATATCATCTTGCACATAGCCCATGTAACGTATACTGCTCAGTGTGTTGGCAGTTCGGATGTAGTCGTCCAGATGAATCTCATAGGGTGGATGCTCTAAGAAGTTCTTTCTGTACCCGGCAGAGTCGTTGTAGTTCCATTCTTTCAGGTTGTCCGTGATATCCTCTGTTTGCACTTTGAAACCAGCCTCCCATTCGTGTTTTCCGCGACGCAAGCGCGTTAACACCTTCGAATTTAGCACATTGATATTCAAATCATTGCGGGCATTATTGATGAAATAACCAATACCCAATAACGCTCTGGCTTCTGCAAAGTTGTCCGATCCCAGGTTATTCTCCAGCTCCTCTAAGCGATATCCGCCTTCAATTGTAAAATGCTCCAATTCTTCGCTGTTAAAGCTGCTGTTGATCCATTTAAAGGTTGTACTATCATTGGGCTTGTATTCAAACGACAAGGCGTTTAAAAAAGTCTCATATTCAATGCGTTCCGCTCCGGCAAAGGCCACAAACAACCGAACGGCCTGTTGCACGGTTCCAAAGTTCGTTTCTCGACTTTGAGGTTCCACCACATACTGGTTTTGCGCGTAGGTAGAAAACCAGTTCACTGTCCATGCTGAGTTCAACCGATACCCAAACAATCCCTGAAAATCGGCAAATCTGGGTCGATAATCTCCAGAAACATCCAATGTCCCCAACAAATACTGTAGTGTTCTGTAACGAGCTCCCATTACGTAACTGAATCGACCTAAGGTATCTGGCTGGTCCTGCACATGAAAACTGGCTCCAAGTAAACTCAACTCAACACTGCCGGAAAAATCACGTGGTTTGTTGTATTGCACATCCAGTACCGACGAGAGTTTGTCACCATAACGCGCCGCAAATCCACCCGATGAAAAGGACACGCTATTGGTCATATACGGGTTGATAAAACTCAAACCTTCTTGCTGACCACTCCGTGCCAGAAACGGTCGATACACTTCAATATCATTGATGTATATCAGGTTTTCATCGAAGTTACCTCCACGAACATTGTAACTCGAACTCAATTCATTACGTCGTTGTACACCCAGACCAATTTTACTCAGTACATCTTCAATTTGTATTTGAGGAAATTCAACCACGTCTTTCGGTTTGATCAACACAATGGATGGAGGATCGCGCTTAATCACAGTCTTTTCTGCTGCAGTTAACGTAGCATAGCCGATGTTAAATCGTACCTTTAACCGTTGATCTTTTTTAGGTGATTTAAGTCTTCGGGTGTAAACCGTGCCATAATAGTCGACCTTAAGTTCACAATTGGTTCTGGAACGCACCCGAAACTGCCATTCGCCTTTAGAGGATGTATATGTTTTAGTTTTGCCGTTTAATACAATAGGAAAGTCCGGGATAACAGTTCCGGTTGGATCCAATAATACCCCGTAAAGTGTAGATGAATCGGATTGTGCCTGAAGGGCTAATGTCCCAGCAAACAGGCTAATCATAAGTAGTGTAATGCGATATGTAAGCCGAAGCAATTTAGCCAACGCTCTTCTTTAAATCTGCTATGGTCTGAGTTGGGTTTTCTGACGAGAAAACCGTGCTACCTGCTACAAGCACATCTGCTCCCGTCTGAACCAGTTGTGCATAATTTCCCAGGGTTACCCCACCATCAATCTCGATGTGACATTGGGTATTCGCTTTGGTTTTAAGATCAACCAGATCCGCTACTTTTTTGTATGTGTTCTCGATGAACTTCTGTCCTCCAAATCCTGGGTTAACACTCATCAAAGTCACCAGGTCGATCTCCGCAATTATATCTTCCAACTGATTTACAGGTGTATGCGGGTTTAAAGCCACACCAGCCTTCATTCCGGCTGCCTTGATGGCCTGAACGGATCGATGCAAATGTGTACAAGCTTCGATATGTACGGTTAGAACCTCGGCTCCCACGTCTCTGAATTGGGTAATGTATTGATCTGGGTTAACAATCATCAGATGAACATCCAATGGTTTTGTAGCAATTTTATTCAGCGCTTTGATCACAGGAAACCCGAATGATATATTGGGAACAAAAACGCCGTCCATCACATCCACATGAAACCAATCGGCCTCACTGTTATTGATCATCTCCGCGTCGCGCTGTAAATTGTTAAAGTCTGCCGATAAAACGGAAGGTGCTACTAAATGGGTCATTTATTTAATCTTAATGTGTTCAACGATGCGTTGCCCAACATATTGATTCACCTTTTCAACGATGGTTTTTTCGTGAAAGTATAAATCGCTTCGCAATGCTGCAGACATTACTTCGAGGTACAACGTTTTTCTGTAAATGGATAGCCGGCGGGTATTTTTAGCAATTGTGCGTCCCACGATCTCTTCCCACTCGTTTCGTACTTGAGTTTCGGCCAGTTTATCCGTGAGCTTGTATGACTTCATCATACTGGAAATCAAGTCTTTAAGTGATTTTTCCTGTGACAACGATACGTGCAATTTATTCCCGCTCAATATTAAAGAATTTTTTTTCCGCACCAACGTTCTCCAGTTTAGATTTTAACCGCGATTCACTCGTGTCTGTAATAAAAATTTGACCAAATTTCTCTCCGGAGATTAACTCCAGCAATCGATGCGCACGGTGGCTGTCAATT